>DASVES010000505.1:0-25047 GCA_036380435.1 Pyrinomonadaceae bacterium
GAGCGCGCGCTCATCATCCCGCAGTTGTGGACGAACACGCCCGCGTCGAGCGCGAAGTTGCCGTATTCGGGGACGTTCAGACAGTAAACGTCCGCCCTTTCGTTTAGCCTTTCGACGGAAACGACTTTGTGATTGAACCCGTGTCGCCAGCGCCGGTGATTGTGAATACCGAACCCGCCGCCGGGCACTCCTTCGCCGCACGCCTCGCAAGTGTGTACGCGGTGCGCCACCTCCGAAGACTTAATCCTCCCCGCCTCACTCTGATTGTAGGCAACTAAATACTGTTTCCCGCGCTCGCCGTTCTTGTTGGCGATGGCGCTAAGGCGAGCCGCGTCCGGGTGCTGTTCCCTGTACCTTCTAAAATTCTCCGCGCCCCTTTGCGCAAAGTAAGCGTAGCCTTCCGGCGTTTGTGCTTTAGCCGTCAGGGCCGCCTTTCGTCTGGCCTCAAACTCCGGCGAACGGAAATGCGGGTTACGCTCGGCAATCGAATGGTGATAGCTCAAGTGGTCAAGGTGCCCCATGAACTGAAGATTCTCCGGGCGATTGTCAGACGGGAGAAAATTCCTGTGATGAATGATTGTTTGCTGCCCGGCGAAAGCAGGGATATCTCCGAGCAACCCCTGTCGCGCCATGACCCAATGCACTCTCTGATTCGTGCCGGTGGCAGGATGCCTGACCATCGTATAGCCATCCTTGTCGGCACGCATGTCGAACGGCATCAGAGAAGCGCCGGGCTGCAACTCCTGTGCTTGCCGGTAATCGCCATCGCGCAGCATGAACTCATGATCCGGCGTGCAGAAAATTTCTCTGCCGTTGTCGAGCGTCACCTTCACGAGCGGGGCGTCTGTGCGCGTCCTTCTTGCGGTCGCCTTAGCGACCACGATTTTCCGAGTCTCCGAGAGCACATAGACGTGAATCTCCTCGCCGGACTCGGCCAACGCGCCAATCGGATAAGAGTGCCCGTCGGCGGTTGGCACGAGCGTGTCGGCCCTGAAGCAACCAATGTCGAAACCGACCGGCCCCATCGCCACCGCCCCGCTTTCGGCGTCGGTGAGGATCACGCAGCCGACGGGCACGCCGTAGCCGTAGTGTACGTCGGGGGTGAGCACGACCAGACGCACGCCGGGGAAGCGCGTGGCGTTGATGATCTGTCGGTAGAGGATGTCCTCGGCGTCCGCGAGGAGTTGCGGCGTGAGAAACATTCGCACGGGCACGTCACCCGTGTCGTCTGTTTGCAATTCGTAGTAGCCGCTGCCATGCCAGCGCGCGAGGTGCTTCCAGTTGTGCGCGCTCTTCAGTTCTTTGGCGACCTTCAGTGCTTTCGCGTCCGTCTCTTTGTTCGTCATAGCTTGCTCACCTTCGTTCGAGAAAACTAACTTTGCCGCGGCGCACTCCCGCGTCTTCGCGCGGCAAAAGCGGAGTATCAATCGTAAAGCTTCCCGCGCTTGAGGAAGCGAAAATCTTTGAGGCGCGGGCGGTCTTTCTCTTCGTAGCAGCGGCTGACGTAGAAGTCCGTCTCGAAGCGCGTGGCGGCGCCGGCGCCGGGCGGCGGTGCGACGAAGCGGAGGAGGGCGGCCTTGATGTCGCTCGTGCGCTCGCCCTGTCCGCAGGTATCGACGCGAACGTTCTCAAAGTCGTGGACGACGCGCTCGCGCCCGCCCGCGAAGCTGAGAAGCTGGGCCGACTCTTCGATCACGCCCTGACCGGAACCGCCCACGCGCAGCAGAAGTTCGTGAACGCCGTCGCCGTCCACGTCGCGCACGGCGGAGACTGTGCCGTAGTAGCCGTTGAGAGAGAGGACGTTCTCGCCGCCGCGCCGGATGACGAGTTGCGAGGAGCCGTTGCCGAGGGAGCGCGGCAGGTCGCCGCACTCGCCGACGGCGATGATGTAAAGCGTCTCCTGCCGGGCCGGGCCGGTGAACGAGCCTCTGACCGCCTCGGAGACGCTTGGGGCGAACTGCCCGCTCGCGCGAAGGTCGGCGAGGTCGTCTTCGCTCGCCGGGCTTGCGTCAGGCGCGCATCGGGCGGGGTCCGGGAGATACTTTTTGAACGTTGCGTCGAGGACGCCGTCTTCTTCCGCCGCGCCGACGACCACGACGGGCGGCCGCGGCAGGTCGGTGCGATAGTCGTAGAGCACTTCGCCCTTTGACGCCGCTGCCGCCCCACGCCGGCCGGACGTTTGCGCCCCGGCCGCACACGTCAACGAGAGTGCGAGAAGGGCCGCGAATATCAACCGCGCTGCTGCAAGTTTACTCATGTGTGCTCCCATCGATTTCGAGCGCGTCGGCAATCGCGGCCGACAGAGTCTCGGGTGTCGTGTCGTCGCGCACCTCGACGCGCAGGCGCGCGAGGCTGTAAGTTGCGCGCCGCTCGTCGAAGAGGCGGCGCGCCTGCGTCTCGTCGCGCGCGAGGGGGCGCGTGCCCGGCGCGTTTGTGATGCGGCGCCAGCATAGCTCGAAGGGCGCGTCGAGCCAGACGGTGAGACAGCCACGCGCGTCGGCGAGCGAGCGGTTGCGCGCGTGCGCCCACGCGCCGCCGCCCGTGGCGACGACCACGGAGCCATCGCCTGTCATCGCCTCACGCAGCGCGTCGGTCTCAAGCTCGCGGAAGTGCGTCTCGCCTTCTTCGTCGATCAGCTCGCGCGGGGTGCGGCCCGCGCGCCCGGTGATGAGGTCGTCGAGGTCGATGACAAGACAGGAGAGGCGGCGTCCGAGTTCGCGTGCGACCGTGCTCTTGCCGGCGCCCATGAAGCCGGTGATGACGACGACGCGCGGCGGCGCGTCCGGCGTGTCGCTCTCGGAGGCCGCGCCCGCTCGAACATGTCCCGCCATTCTTCCGCGGCCGACGTTTCTCGTCATCTCTCCACGACCGATTCGAGCAGTTCGTAAAACTCGGGGAACGAGACCGGGACGCACTCGCCCGCGCCCTCGATCAAGGATTCGCCGGAGGCCACGAGCGCCGCCACCGTGAAGGCCATCGCGATGCGGTGATCGCCGAACGACGCGAGGCGCGCGCCGCGCAGCCGCGTGGGGCCGCCGACGCGCAGCCCATCGTCGAACTCCTCGACCTCCGCGCCCATCGCGCGCAGATTACGCACGGTCGCGTCGATGCGGTCGGACTCCTTCACCCGCAGCTCTCCGGCGTCGCGTATCTCAAGGCCGCCCTCGACCTGCGTGCCGACGACGGCGAGCACCGGCAACTCGTCGATCAAACGTGCGACCGCCGCGCCCCGCAACGTGCCCGCGCCGTCCCGCCCCGCCGCGCGTCTGAGCGCCCCCGCGCCGCGCACGCGCACGCCGCCGACTAATTCGTTGCACTCGTCGTGCGCGTTCACCACGCGGATGTCCGCGCCGAGCGCGCGCAGCGCCCGCACTATGCCGGCGCGCGTGGGGTTGAGTCCGACGCCGTCTATAAACAGGTCTGACTCGGGCAGCAGCGCGGAGGCCGCGAGAAGGAAGGCGGCCGAGGAGATGTCGCCCGGCACCGTCACATCGCGCGCGCGCAAGAGCGCCGGGCCTTCGACGGTCACGGAAGATTGGTGCGCGGAAAGCTCGCGGCGCTCGTTCGGCTCCGGCGCGTCCTGCACACGGACGCGTGCGCCGAACCATTCGAGCAGGCGTTCCGTGTGGTCGCGTGTCGGCGCGAGCTGTTCGACAACGCGCGTGTCGCCTTCAGCGCCGAGACCGGCGAGCAGGATACACGACTTGACCTGCGCGCTGGCGACAGGCATCTCGTATGTGACGGCGCGCAGCGGACGGCGGCCCTCGACGCGCAGCGGCGCGTGGCCCTCCTCCGTCTGCACGCGCGCGCCCATCAGCTCCAGCGGCTCGACGACGCGGCGCATGGGGCGCTCGCTCAGGCTCGCGTCGCCGGTGAGCGTCGCCGTGAAGTCCTGTGCGGCCAGCACGCCGGCGAGCAGACGCATCGTCGTCCCCGAGTTGCCGCAGTCGAGCGCCCCCTCGGGCGCGCGCAAAGACCAGCGGCCGGCTTCCTCGCCGCCGGCGCCGTCGATGATGAGCGCGCCGTCGGCGCTGTCGCCTTCGCGTTCCACTTGGACGCCGAGACGGCGAAGGCATTCGAGCGTCGAGGCGCAGTCGGCGCTCGTCGAGAAGTTGCGGACGCGCGTGCGGCCGCGCGCGAGCGCCGCGATGATGGCGGCGCGGTGCGAGATCGACTTGTCGCCGGGCAAGCCCCCAATGTGTCCGCGCAGGCGCCGCGCGGGTCGTATTCTCATTCCGGGATTTTAAACGATGGCGGAATAAAGGCGAACGCCGCGGCTGCGAAAAGGTTTATAATCGCGTCCGCCTCGGTTTCTTTTCGGTCGCCTCGGCAAACTCTCACTCGGAAGGCGCCGCCGCTTATGAAACTCTCACCTTCACCGACGTATTCGCGCGGCGCGCGCAGCCGCAGGCTGGCGCTCTCCGTCGTCGCGTTCATCATCGCGCACGTCGCTGCGTTCGTCCTCGCGCCGGCCGCGCGCGCTTTGTCGTCGTCGTCGTGCGTCGCGGCGCGCGGCGGCGGCGCACAGGAGGCCGCGCCGCAGAAGCAAAGGGAAGCGGACGCGCGCGCCGGCGAGCGGGCGCATTCGATTGTCCGAGGCCGCGTCGTCTACGACGATACGAACCGGCCCGTGCGCCGCGCGCAGGTGCACATCTTCGACCCGAACCTACGTTCCAACCGTGCGCCCCGGATGGTCTGGACGAACGCGCGCGGCGAGTTCGTCGTGCGCAACCTGCCCGCGGGCAGCTACTACGTGGTGGTCAAGGCGCCCGGCGTCGCCCTGGGGTTTTTCGACGGGCCAGCCGCTCAGAGGGAGCAGGACGCGACGACTGCCACCATTGACGGGACGAACAACACCGAGGTGCGCGTGCGTATCAAGCGCGGCGGCGCCATCTCGGGCAAGATCACTTACGCGGACGGAGAGCCGGCGGCTGGCGCGACCCTCTCTCTGCGCCGCAAGAAGGACGCTCAGTTGCTCCCGGTCTACCTCAGCGGCGGCTACGGGCACAGCGTCTCCGTTGACGACCGCGGACTCTACCGCATCGCCGGCATCCCGCCCGGCGAGTACGTCGTCGGCGCGGCCGAGCAGAAAATGAGCGTCAGCGAGACGGACGAAGATGGTGGCCGTCGGGGTTACCAGACTGCGCTCTCGGTCACCTTCTACCCCGGCGCTCTCAGCCCGCAGCAGGCCACGACCGTGACGGTCGAGGCGGGCCAAGAGGTCGAAGACATCGACATTACGCTCGTCGAGCGCAACACGCACGCCGTCTCGGGCGCTGTGGTCGAGCGCGGCACGCAGCGGCCCGTACACGGCGCCGAGGTGTCCCTCACCAGCAAGGACGATTCGGGAGTGCGGGAGCCTTCAAACGCGCCCACGACGCAAACCGACGAGCAGGGCCGCTGGTCGTTGGAGGAAGTGCAGGAGGGCGGCTACACCCTCACTGTCGTCCCGCAGTACGACTACCGCTCGCGCGTGGAAGCCGGGGCGGCGGCTGGCCCTGTGCCGCGGCCGAAGTTCGTGGCCCGGCGGCAGGAGTTGCAGGTGGCGGGGGGCGACATCGCCGGCCTCGTCGTCGAAGTCTCGGCGGGCGCGCGTGTGAGCGGCCGGGTCGCGGTCGAGGGCGGCAAGCCGCTCCCGCCCGACGTGTGGGTCTACATGGAGCCGGCGCAACGCGGCGAGTCGCCCCTGGCTCTCCATCAGGCGCAGGCTGGCCCCGACGGGACGTTCACCATCGAGGGACTCTCCGCGGGCGACTACCACCTCACCGTGCGCGCCCCGCGCGAGGGCGCCTTCTACGCGAAGTCGATTACGGCCGCCGGCGGCGCAGACCTTCTGAGCGCACCGCTGGGCGTCGAGGAGGGTGCCGCGGTCAGGGGCGTGCGCGTCGTCCTGTCTCCCGACGTAGCGACCCTCACGGGCCGCGTCCTCTCCACCCAGGGCGCGCCCCTGCGCGGGGCCGTCCTCGTGCTCCTGAGCGCCGACCCGACGCGCCGGCGTCTGCACACCGCGCGCCTGCACGCCACGACCAGCGCCGATGGGGGCTTCCGCGTGAGCGGCGCGCCCGGCGAGTACGTGGTTCTGGTCTTCCGCCCCGAACAGTTGACTCGCGAGCCGGGCGAGGCGGCCGTCGAGGCGCGCGCCGCCTCGGCCCCGCGCGTCACGCTCGCCCCCGGCGAGTCGAAGCGCGCGGACTTTACCGCGCCCGGCGACAAATGAAGAAGGATGAGGGCGGAGGGCGGAGGGATGAAAGCCTGAAGCCGGGCTTGAATCATTCAACCCGCGCCGCCGCCCCTTCATCCCTCATCCCTCCGCCCTCATCCTTTGTCTTTCTTGACACGCCCGCCGCTCGCGTGTTACACCGTCCAAGCTTCCGGTAAGTATTTTTCAAGCGTTTTGACGCGCGACGCGCCCCCGGCGAGGGTGGGAGGGGCGGTCGGGGTCGCGTCTTCCAAACCGTGACCGAAGAGACGACCGAACTCAGTTTTCCGAGCCGCGTCGAGGCCATCGCCGAGGCGGCCGAGGCCGTCGTGGACGTGGCCCGCCGGGCCGGGTTCACGGAGGAGGCGCTCTACGGCGTGGACATGGCCGTGCGCGAATCCGCCACGAACGCCGTCCTCCACGGCAACTCGCTCGACGCTGCGAAGACCTTCGAGGTCGGCGTCTTTGTGCAGGGCGACCGGCTCGTCGTCACCGTGCGCGACCGCGGCGAGGGCTTCGACACCTCCGCCGTGCCCGACCCGACCGACCCGCAGAATCTCCTGAAGGCGTCGGGCCGCGGCATCCTCTTCATGCGTACCTTCATGGACGAGGTCGGCTGGGAGCGTCACCCCGAGGGCGGCACCGTCGTCCGCATGACGAAGAAGAAGTAGTAAGCAGTTTTCAGTTTTCAGTCCTCAGTTTAAAAGCCTTTCGGCCGGCGCCTGAAACTGACGACTGAAAACTGAAAACTGAAAACTGTTTTTCAAGGAGACTATCCGCAATGGCTGAACTGAACATCCGCGAGCGCCAGGCCGGGGACGTGACCATCCTCGACATGGACGGCAAGATCACCATCGGAGAGGGCAGCGTCGCGCTCCGCAGCGCCGTGCGCCGCCTGATCGAAGAGAACAAGAAGAAGATTCTGCTCAACCTGGCCAACGTCGGCTACGTCGATTCCTCCGGCATCGGCGAGCTTGTCTCCAGCTTCACCACCATCCAGCGCGAGGGCGGCCAGTTGAAGCTCCTCAAGCTGACGCAGAAGATTCGCGACCTGCTCGGCATCACCAAGCTCCTGACCGTCTTCGACTCCTTCGACGACGAGTCCGAGGCGCTCAACAGCTTCTGAGAGAATCGTGAGTCGTGAATCGTAAATCGTCAATCGTGATTGGCGCTCTCCCCGCCTGAGAGACACGTCGGAAGTTGGCCGCCGCTCAACTTCTATTCACGATTGACGATTCACGATTGACGATTCACGTCTCTATGTTCCGTGGTGCCTTCCGCCGCCTGCTCGCGCTCGACGACCCGCCGGAACGGACGGCGCTCGCCTTCTCCATCGGCATCTTCATCGCCTTCTCGCCCTTCCTCGGCCTCCACACCCTGATGGCGACCGTCGTCGCCTTTGCTTTCCGCTTCAACAAAGTCGCCATCTACACCGGCACGTTCGTCAACAACCCGTTCCTGACGCTCGTGCCCATCATCGTCGTCTCCTACGCCGTCGGCGCGCTCCTCACGGGCCGTCCCCTCGCGCTGCCGCCCGAAGGGATGGAACTACTCTCCGACCCGCACCTCTTCAACCGCGACTACTGGCGCCGTCTCGGCGCGCACGCGTGGGATTTGGTGCTGCCCTTCTCGGTCGGCGCCATGGCCCTCTCCGTCGTTTGTTCGCTGGCCGCCTACCCTGTTACCCTACGCCTCCTGCGCGCCCACCGAAACAGGAGAAAGGGGACAGGTGATAAGTGATGAGTGATAAGTGATAAGAAAAGCCGTCTTCTCTTTCTTATCACTTATCACTCATCACTCATCACCGTCTCACTGGCATCCGGCCGAAGGTGGGAGGCATCTTTACTTTTGCCGTGAGCCGAAAATCGCATCTTTCAACCTACACGTCCGTGCCTTAATGGATTTATGAGAAAGCCGTACTTCTTCGTGGCCGTCGCCCTGCTATGTGTTCAGACGGCCGCGTTCGCACAGAACAACGCGAAGCCCGTCGCCACTGCTCCGACGCCCGCGCCCGCTGCCCGGCGTCCGCAGACCACGCCGCAGCAGCAGCAGCAGCCGCGAGCGCAAGTCCCGCGGCCCGCCTCCTTCGACCTCACCGACTACGGCGTCCGCATCGAGCCGGAGCCGCGACTCGTCGTGATGATGGCCGCGCTCGACGCCGCCGGCTGGGACCCGACGCCCGCGGGTCAGGAGCCGACGCTTTTCCGACGCACCGTGCGCGAGGATCAGGCGTCGCTCGACCCGGCCCTGCGCGCTCGTCTGCGCGACTTCTTCGCGCGTTACAAACCGCCGGCGCCGGCCACCGCCGCCGAAGCCGCTGCCCCCTACGTCTCGCTCACCTACCTGCTCGGCCCCGCGCCCGCCTTCGACGCCCCGCCGCGCTCCGACGACCTGCCCGCGGGCGTCCTCGACGTGCTCGACTTCGTCCCCCTGTTGCGTGAGTTCTACCGGCAGACGGCGATGGAGGAGCGACTGCCGCGCTACGTGCGGATGCACCACGAGGAGGGCAACCGCCTGCGCCAGCGCACGGCCGAGATGGTCAAAGAGGTGCTCACATATCTCCACACGCGCCCGCAGCTCACCATCATCGAGAGGACGCAGACGAGAGCGCCCGCGTCGAAGGACGACAAGAAGAGGGACGCGCCGCGCCCCACGACGACCCTACGCGAGAAGGAGCGGCGCTTCCTCATCGTCCCCGATCTCCTCGCCGCGCCCGGCGCCATCAACTTCCGCGTCATCGGCGACGACTATCACACCATCCTCCCCGCCGGCACCGACCCGACCTCCTCGGAGCTGCGCCGCGCCTACATCCAGTACGTCGCCGACCCGCTCGTGCTGCGCGCGGGCCGCGACATCTCGGCCAAGCGCCTCGCCGTCAAGCAACTCTTAGACGAGCAGCGCGCGCGTAACCCCAATGTCACGCCCGACGTTTTCCTGTCGGTCGCGCGCTCCTTCGTCATCGCCGCCGAGGCGCGTATCGAGGAGTTGGCGCGCGTGCGCGCGCTGCAACTGTCGGCGGCCGCGAGGTTGAAGTCAGTAGGGACGGAGGAGGCAGCGCGCGCTGTAGTCGGTCGAGAGGTTCAGGCGGAGCGCGTGAGGATTGAAGATGAGACGGTCGCGCGGCTCGCGGAAGGCTACGAACGCGGGGCCGTGCTCTCGTTCCACTTCGCCGAGCAGTTGCGCGGGCTCGAAACTTCCGGCTTCGACATCTCGAACTTCTTCGGCGACATGATCGGCGCAATCGACGCGGTGCGCGAGACGCGTCGTCTGGCGGAGAGCGCCGAGACGGTCAAGCGTCACCGCGAGACGCGCGAGCGAGCGCGGCAGGAATCGGCCGAGCGGATGGCACGCGAAGCGGCGGCTGCTCCGACGGTGTCGGAGGGGCGGCAGGCGCTCCTCAAGGGACTCGGTGAGGCGGACGAGCTTCTGCGCCTCGGCGACTACGCGCGGGCCGAAGAGCAACTGCGCGCGCTCCAGAAGCAGTACCCGACGGAGCCGCACGTCTACTTCGCGCTGGCCCGCACGGCCAGCCGCTCGGCCGAAGGCGCTTTCGACCCGGCCCTCCAAACGCAACGTCTGGGCCTCGCCCTACAGCTCTATCAGGACGCCATCCGCGCCGCCTCGCCCGACACGGACGCCGCCCTCATCTCGCGCGCCCACGTCGCCAGCGGGCGCATCCTCGCGCACCTCGAGCGCGCGGCCGACGCCCTCAAGGAGTTCGACGCCGCCATCCGCATCGGCGCCGTCGAGGGCGGCGCGCTCCGCGAAGCGCAGGCCGAGCGGCAGAAGCTCACCCCCCAGCCCTAAGCCAGATCGGGTAAAGGGTAAAGGGGAAGGGGTAAGGGAAAAGAACTGTCTTTCCCTTACCCCTTCCTCTTTACCCCTTGCCCCCTTGCCTGTCCCCTGCTCGTTAAAGAATCGTCGGCCCGCTACGGGGCCGGATGACGCGCGGCGCGATGCGTGGCCGCGGTTGAATGTTGATGGACGGTAGACTGAGGTTGATGGGCGGGATGGCAACGCGCACCTGCGGCATGCTGATGGCGATGGACGGCGCTTCGATGCGGAGGCCGCCGGGGAACAACTCGCCGCCCGGCGACTTCATCTTCTCGGGCGTCACGCGGACGGTGCGGCGGTTGCGCTCCCGCACCACGGTGAGCGTCACCTCGCCCTCCTCCTTGCGGTTGATGGCGCGCGAGAGGTCGCCCGCGTCTTCCACCCGCTCGCCGTCAACGTCGGTGACGATGTCGCCGGCCTTCAGCCCCGCGCGCGCGGCCGGGCTGTCCGGCTCGACGCTCGTGACGAGCGCGCCGTGCTCGACGCCGAAGTAGTCGGCCAGTTGTTTGCCGAGGGCGTTTGTCGAGATGCCGACGCGCCGGCCGCCGCCGAAGAAGGTGAAAACGCCGCCGGGGTTTTTGCGCTGCCACTCTTCCATCTTGCGGCGCGCCTCCTCGCCCTGCCGCTTCCACTGCTCCGAGTTCCTGCTCATCTCCTCGGCCTGCCGGCGCCACAGCTCGCCGTCGATCATCGTGCCGCCGAACTCGCGACCGAACTCGCGCTTGCCGAGCGTCACCGAGATTTCCTGCTCGCCGCCGCCGCGCCTAATCGTCAGACGCGCCGTGTGCTCGGGAGCCGACTCGCCGAGCAGACGGTTCAGCTTGCGCGTGGTCGTGACGGTCTCGCCGTCGAAACGCAGGATTACATCATTCTCACGCAGCCCCGCCTTCTCCGCCGGGCCGCCCTTCACCACCGAGCGGACGCCGACCCCGCGCGGCTCGCCCGACTGGTTGTAACGGCCCATGTTCTCGCGCGTCACGTCTTCGACGCTGACGCCGAGGAAGTTGTCGCCGAAGTGAAAGATGGTGACCTCGCCCGGCCCCTGCGGCGGCGCGGGCGCGTAGGCCATCGCGGGAACCGCGTGCGTCGGCGGCGCGGGCGCGAGCACGGCGGACGGCGGCGGCGCCTGCGCCGGGGCGAGCGTCGGCGGCGCGGCCTGCGGCACGGACACGGCGGAGACCCCCTGCGCCGGGGGCGCCGGGGCCACGACGGCGGCGGCCTGCGGCGGCGGCCCCGCTGGCGCGACGGCGGCGACGGCCGGAGTGGATGGCGAGGGCGGCGCGGCGGGCGTGTCCTGCGCCCGGAGTGCGTGGCCCTGCGTGAGTAGAAGGAGACCTGACAGCGTAAGCACGGCTTTCTTCGTCATGGGACGACTATCCTCCGTTCAGAATTTTCCACCCGCTTGCACGCCCCGCACGCCCGCCGGGTTCCGAAAGTTTTACGAAGGCCCCTTGTCGGCCCCGCCGAGCGGGCGCTAAACTTCACGCCCGGATGTTGACGAAAGACACAGCGGAAGACGGGGCCGCGGACGTTCGCGCGGCGGCGACGACGCCGGGGGCCATGAAAATTCTTGATATCGGTTGCGGCCGTCACAAGACGCCCGGCGCCGTCGGCATCGACAGCAACCCGCGTTCGGACGCCGACGTGCTGCATGACCTCGACTCGGTGCCCTATCCCTTCCCCGACGACGAGTTCGACCTCATCATCGGCAATCAGGTCATCGAGCACGTCGCGGACATCCTCGCCGTGATGGCCGAACTCTATCGCATCGCCCGGCCCGGCGCCGTCATCCGTCTCGACACGCCGCACTACTCCGACATCGCTTCCTACACCGACCCGACGCACCGGCATCATTTGACGACCGAGTCGTTCTCCTATTTCACGGGCCGGCGCACGGACTTCGACTTCTACAGCGAGGTGCGTCTGCGCCCGCTCGTGGTGCGCGTCACGATGCTCAAGCTGTGGCGCGCGCTCGGTTTCGAGTTTCTGGTCAACCTCGGCAACCGCTACCCCTCCATGCGCTTCCTGCGGAAGTTCTGGGAGAGCTATCTGTGCTTCGTCGTTCGCGGGAAGACGATCTATTTCGAGTTTGAAGTGATAAAGTAGGGACGCACACTGGCGAGCGTCACGGCCCCCACAAAGAGAAGATCACAGGGAAGGAGACTTCAACGACATGGCCACCGGAACGAAACGCGGCAAGCAGGCCGAAGGCGAGCAGCCGAAGCGCGCGGCGCGGCCGAGCCGGAAGGATCAGATACTCGCGCTTTATCTTTCGGGCATGGGCGAGATCGAAGACATCGCCATGATCACGGGCGCGCGTCCCTCCTACGTCGGGAGCGTGCTTCAGGCGGCGGGCCTCAACCGCGGCTACTTCGACCTCTACACCTCGACCTCGAACCCGATGAACGTCTACTCGAAGTTCTTCGCCGGCAAGCTCGGCTTCAAGGACGAGGCGGTGGCGCGCGAGAGTGTCAACGTCATCGACCGCGCGCACCGGCAGTTCGATCTGGCGGGCGACCGCGCGGGCCAGCATCACGCGCTCCAGATGGCGCTGACGATGTTCGACCGCGCGCGCTTCACCGGCAAGGGGCGCGAGGCCGCCGTCTTCCGCGACTGGCTCGCCGCGCGCCTCTCGGAAGCCGACCTCGAAGCGACGGACGACGCGTTAGTTGATGGCGACGAAGAAGCGGGCTGAAGCGCGTTCGCATGGGCCTACACACTTGAGCCTCTGCGCCACTGCCGTGAACTGACGGAGTCCGTTGCAAAACTGTAGGGGCAGGCCAAGTCCGCGGCCCTTTACCTACGGAAGCAATTAACATGGATGGGCAGGATGAGTAGGATGAAGAAAGCGCTGATTTCAGATTTGAGATTTCAAATTTCAAATCTCTTATCCTGATTATCCTGTCCATCCATGTAAATTTCTTCCGTAGGTTAAGGGCCGCGGACAAGCCCTGCCCCTACAGTCATCACCCGCGTTGAGTTTTGAAACGAACTCTTAGCTTTCACACAAGCTTGAAGGCGAGCGACTCCCACCTTGACCGATAAGACCACCGAACAGGCGACTGCGGCGCTCCCCCGCGAGATGAACCTGCGCGACCTCGTGCTCTTCAACCTCGCCGCGCTCATCGGCCTCACATGGGTCTCCACGGCCGCCAGGGCCGGCCCCAGCGCCATCACGCTCTGGCTCGTCGCCGCCCTCCTCTTCTTCATCCCGCAGGGTCTCGCCGTCGTCGAACTCTCCTCTCACTTCCCCGACGAAGGCGGCATCTACGCCTGGACGAAGCGCCAGTTCGGCGTGGGCCACGGCTTCCTCTGCGGCTGGTGCTACTGGATCAATAACGTCCTCTTCTACCCCTCGGTGCTCTTCTCCATCGCGTCGCTCACCGCCTACGCCATCGACCCCGGCGGCGACTTAAGCGACCGCTGGACGTTCATCCTCCCCTTCACGCTCATCATGCTGTGGGCCGCCGCCACGCTCAACGCCGTCGGCGTCGGCCGCGGCAAGTGGCTCCAGAACTGCGGAGGCGCGAGCACCTACGTCGCCGGCGCCGTCCTCATCGCCTTCGGCCTCTACGGCGTCCTCACCGCGGAGCCGGCCAACGCCTTCACCCTCGAATCTTTGCGCCCGAGTTTCGCCGACGTGTCCTCGCTCAACTTCTGGGCGACCATCGCCTTCGCCTTCGCCGGCCTTGAGCTGTCATCGACGATGGGCAGCGAGATCAAGGAGCCGCGCCGCAACCTCCCGCTCTCGATCTACATCGCCGCGCCGCTCGCCGCCCTGCTCTACATCCTCGGCACGGGCGCGGTGCTGTGGTATCTGCCGGCCGGTGAGATCGAGATCATCCCGGCGCCGTTTCAGGCGATTGCGGTGGGGGCCGCTCGTCTGAGCGCGTCGCTGTGGTGGCTGGCGCCCGCCGTGGCCGCGCTCGCCGCCTTCGGCCGGCTCGGCGGATTGGGCGCGTGGCTGACGGGGTCGGCGCGCGTCGCCTTCACCGTCGGACTCGACCGCTACTTCCCCGCCGCCTTCGGCCGCGTCCACCCGCGCTGGCGCACGCCCCACGTCGCCATCTTCGTGCAGGCGGCCATCGCCACGCTCTTCGTCTTCTTCGCCGTGTTGGGCCGGGGGACGACCGTCGAGCGCGCTTTCCTCGTCCTCATCGACATGTCGCTGCTGATCTACTTCATCCCCTACGTTTACCTTTTCCTCTGCTTCATCCTCCACCTGCGCCGCACGCCCCCGGAGCGCGTCCAAATCCCCGGCGGACGCATGGCGGGGATGCTTCTCGGCGTCTGCGGTTTGTTGACGACCCTGTTCGCGATGGCCGTCGCCCTCATCCCGCCGCCCGATACGCCCTCGCCCGGCATGTTCATTCTCAAGGTCGGCGGCGGCAGCCTCCTCATCGTCCTCGTGAGCGGCCTCATCTACTGGCGCGCGCGGCACAGACGCGTCGAGGCGAACTAGGCAGAGTAGCGGGCGCGCTCCCGGCAAGTGCTTGAAATGCCTGTAGACGAGACTGACGAACTCACACTGAGCGACGAACGCACGGGCGCGATTGCCTTCAGCCGCGGCGCGCGGGTCGCGTTGGTGCTTGTCGTCTGTCTGTACGTCGCGGCGCGCGTGTGGCGGCTGACGGATTCGTGTCTGTGGTTCGACGAAATCTTCGGCGTCCACGCGGCGCGGCACTCGTGGGGCCGCCTCCTCGGCTTCGCGGCGGCCGACCTCATCCACCCGCCGCTCTTCTACGCGCTGCTGAAACTGTGGATCAATGTGGGCGGCGAGTCGCTGCCGTGGCTGAGGCTGCTTAGCGTCCTCCTCTCAATCGCGTCGGTCGCGCCCCTCGTGCTTCTCTGCCGCGAGCTGCGGCTCGGCGCGTGGGAGACGAACCTCGCGCTCGCGCTCGCGGCCGTGAACGGCTATCTCATCAAGTACGCGCAGGAGGTGAGGATGTACAGCCTGCTGCTGCTCCTCACGCTCTGCTCGCTGTGGCTGCTCGCGCGCTTCTTCAACGCTTCGGACGAACGCCGCTCGCGTCAGACTTTAGTCGCGCTCGCCGCCGGCAACCTCCTGCTCGTCTACACGCACTACTACGGCTGGCTCGTCGTCGCGTCGGAGGCGGCGCTGCTCCTGCTGCTTCGGCGCGGGCGAAAGCGCGCGAGGCTGGCGCCGTTTCTGTTGACGGTCGCGCTGGCGGCCGTCGCCTATCTCCCGTGGGTCTACGCGCTGTCGCAGCAGCGCGGCGAGCAGGGCCGCGCTCTGGCGCAGAACATCGGGTGGGTCGAGCGGCCCGCCCCCACTGATGTCTTGCAGTTCCTCGCGCTGCTCCATGAGCCTTTCTACTTCCGACGAAGCTCGGCCGACCCGGTCTACACGAAGCTCACGGCGCCGGCGGGATTGCTGTTGTTCGGCGTGCCCATCCTGCTTTTGCTGTGGCGCACGGCGAAGCGCGCGCGCGCCGGGGACGGGGCGCGCCGGGGCGCTCTGTGTTGGCTGCTTGTCTTCTCCTTTCTGCCGCTCCTGCTCGCGTTCGCCCTGAGTTGGGCGCTGCCGCACTCGATCTGGGGCACGCGCCACCTGATCGTCGTCGCCGCGCCCTATCTCGTCATGGCCGCCGCAGCGGTCGTGCGACTGCGCCCCGAGTGGGCGCGCGCCGCGGTGCTCGTCGTGCTGGGCTGCTGGGTCTTCTGGGGCGCGCTCGGCGCGCTCGTGCGGCGCGAGGCCGCGCCCGTCTGGTGCGCGTGGGAGGGTCACGCGGCGCGAATGAGGAGGGCCGAGACAGCGGCGCCCGCGGGCGTCGTGAGCGTCTACGCTTTCGAAGACCTCGTCGCCTATCATCTCTGGTTCGCACTTGAAGGAGCCGGCGACGGGCGCTTCCGCGTCTCGGTCGTCAAGGGCGTGCCCGGTCTTGCGGAAGACCCGGCCTACTTTCTGCCGCGCGCCTTCGACGGCGTCGGCGTGGGCGACGCCTCGGCCCTCGAAGGCGCGCGCATCTGGGTGGCCTTCCGCGCCGCGGCGTGGGACGAGACACGAGCGCCGCTGAAGACTGTTTTGGAAAGAGGCTACCGCGTTGAAGAGGTTTACGAGACGAGCGCGCAGGGACAGCGAGCCTTCATGGTCTCGTTGAGGAAGGATTGACTGGCGCGCACAGTACCGCGAGCGGTAGCGAGCGGGTCTGACGCACGCGAGACGAGTCACTCATCGCAGGCACACCCGCTCGCTACCGCTCGCGGTACTGTTGTCATGCTCTCATTGAAATCAATCCTGTTGGAGCGCAATGGATTCCGAGAAACGTAAACATCTAATCTTGCTCGGCGTCGGCCTCGCCGCCCTCGCCGCCTCGGCCGTCAGGCCGTTCGACTGGCTGACGTGGGTGCTCGAAGTAGCGCCCGCCATCCTCGGCCTCGCGATCATCCTCTTCGTCTACCGGCGCTTCAGGCTCACCACCTTCGCCTACGTCTGCGTCCTCATCCACGCGCTCATCCTCTTCCTCGGCGCGCACTACTCTTACGCGAAGGCGCCCCCCGGCTTCTGGGTGCAAGACCTCTTCGACCTCTCCCGCAACCACTACGACCGCCTCGGCCACTTCGCGCAAGGGTTCTTCCCCGCCATCTACACCCGCGAAATCTTCCTCCGCCTCCGCGTCGTCAAGCGGGGCTGGCTCTTCTTCATCGTGACGGCCGTGTGCCTCGGGATCAGCGCCTTCTACGAGTTTACGGAGTGGTGGGCGGCGCTCGCGGGCGGCGACTCGGCCGAGGCGTTCCTCGGCACGCAGGGCGATCAGTGGGACACGCAGTGGGACATGTTTCTCTGCGCCGTCGGCGCCGTCCTCTCGCAACTCCTCCTCGGACGCGTCCACGACCGCGCCGTCGCCCACATGAGCGCTGTCAACGCCCCGGAAGAGCGGTGACTCTCGAAACGCGCGTCCCCACGTCGCCGCCGGCTCGTCCGACGAAAACCCGCGCGCGGCTTACTCGGTCGGAGCCGGCCGTCCGTCTGGTTGTAGTTGGGCACGCCGCCACCTTCGACTTATGATAGATTGGGCAAAATTGGGGGGAGGAGAAAGATTATGGAGAGTGCGGATAGAGTGCGTGCTAATACTTCTGAAGAAGTTAACTGCCGGATCGACCGCGAGCTAGACACCCGCGTGCGGGAGTACGCCCACAGAAGCCCTGACGACATCACCCGCCGCATCAGCGAACTTGACCGCGAGTGGGACATGGAGCGGCTGCTCGAAACCAACGCCTCGACAGTCGCTTTCACCGGACTCGTGCTCGGAGTGACACACAGTAAGAAGTGGCTGATCGTGCCGGGCATAGTTTTACCGTTCCTGTTTCAACATGCCGTGCAGGGTTGGTGTCCGCCCGTCCCCATCCTGCGCCGGCTCGGTGTCCGCACCCGCGAAGAGAGAGACCGAGAAAAATATGCGCTGAAAGTCTTGCGCGGCGATTTCGATAATGCCGACTCACTGCCGCGTGCGGAAGCGGCGTTACAATCAGTGAAAGCTTAAGGGCGTCGGCGAGTAGGATGAGAGGAGGATGACGGCGGTGCATGTCCGAGCACTTAGTACAGACGAAGAGCTGCGGCGTTATGTTGACTTCGGTCAGGAAGTCTATCGCCAGAACCCCAACTGGGTGCCGCCTGACGCCCATCATCTGACGGAACTGCTGAGCGGCCGGAGCGCCTTCGGCGCGCAGTCACAGGTGCAAGCCTTCTGGGTCGAAGAGGGCGAGCGCGTGTTGGCCGTGGTCACGGCCATCAGGGATGAAGTGTATACCCGGCACTGGAACGAACAGACGGGGCACCTCCTGTTTTTCGAGGCCCTGCCCCGTTGCGACGAGGCGGTCGAGTCGCTCTTCCGAGCGGCGGGTGATTGGCTGCGGGAGCGCGGCTGCCGGGCGGCGCGTCTGTCTTTTCTGGCGGGCTGGCAGATGCCCCTGACCATCGACGCCTACGACGACGTGCCGACCATCTTCCACACCTACAATCCTGCCTACTATCACAGCTACATCAAGAACGCCGGCTTCAGAACCGAATACGGCGTGGTGCAATATCAAATCCAGTTCACCCCCGAACTGGCTGGGCGCTACCGCGAGATGATCGAGCGCGTCACGAACTCGGGCGTCTCCCTCCGGTCGTGGGACTTCGACCGCCCGGAAGAGGAGAACCAGACCTTCACGGACATCGCCAATGAGACCTTCCGGGCACACTGGGGCTTCAACCCGATGCCGGCATCCGCCCTACGTGGGCTGACGGTCGAGTTGAAGGATTTTTTAGTCGCCGACTTCATCGTGTTTGCCGAGGCTGAGGGACAGACCATCGGCGCCGTCTACTCGCTGCCGGACTTGAATCAGGCGTTCCACCGGATGAGAGGCAAGGCAATCGAAGAAAACCTCCCCGAGCTTCAGCAGCGCCTTCAGGACATAGATCACGGGGTGCTTCTGATCATCGGGGTGAAGGAGAGTCACCGTGGGCGCGGCGTCAATCTGGCGCTGGCCGCAAAAAGTTACCTCGCGATGATCGAACGCGGCTACAAGACCGGCAGCTACACCGTCGTGCTCGACGACAACTGGCCCTCCCGTCGCACGGCCGAAAAACTGGGCGCCCGCGTCACCAGAAATTTCAACATCTACCGCAAAGAGTTAACGCGGCCGTCCGCGTGAGAGACGTTTGCCAACGCGAGCCTGACACTTGCCTTTCATCATCATTAGCTGGCTCAATCCGAGTCGCTCATCTTTGGGCGGTGGGTTACAAATGCGGGCGCGAGATGTCTTACGTTAGTCAAAGAAAAAGGAGATAAGCACAATGGCGGATCAGAAAGACAAGGCGCAGGAGAAAAAGCGGCAGGAAGAATCTGCCGGCAGTGAGCAGAACGATGAACAAGCGAGCGGCCACGGCAGTGGCGGTGGCAACATGGGCGCGGGAAAGTCTGGCAAGGAAGGCATGGGCAGCGAAAAGCCGAGCGATGATGAGAGGATGGGCAGCCACAAGCCCGGCGGCTCCGGTTCACAGTAATAAATTCAAACGTGCGTGTTTACGGAATGCTCGCGAGCGAGTGGCGAGATAAAGACAGATCGTCGCGGCGGCCCAATTCAGGAGTTATGCCCTGCGGTAGACTTCGCGCCCGTCGCTCGTGAGTTCGACTTCCACCTTGCGGTCGGTGTGGGCGAGGTCGAGGTGGGCGACCGACTCGGAGACGGAGAGGAAGCGGTGTACGTCGTCCGTGTCGGGGAAGAGGCCGCGGGCGACCTCCCACCCGGTCGCGCCCTCCTTCGGGATGAGCTTCATCACGTCCGACTGTCGCTCGCGCACGGCGCGCAGGTAGCGGTTGAAGAGTTCTTCGTAGTCGTGGACCGGCTCGCCGTGGCCGCCGAGGACGAGTGTGGGGTGGAGGGCGCGCAGGCGCGACAGACTCACCAGATACTCTTCGAGCGAGCGGAAGCGCCGGCCGGGGTCGATGGGGTCGGGCGAGAGGATGGGGTTCGGCGTGATGCGCTTGAGCACACAGTCGCCGGCGATGATGGTGCGGTCGGCCTCGCGGAAGAAGGAGCAGGAGCCGGGCGTGTGGCCGGGCGTGTGGACGACGCGCAGCGAGCCGTTGGCAAACTCCAAATCCTCTTCGTCGTACAACTCCGAGTGCTCGTCGTCTTCGAGCGCGTCGGCGAGCTGGCGCACCTGCTCGTAGACGCGGCGCATCCCCTCGATCTCGTCTTCGGGGACGCCGGCGCGCACCAGAAGCGCCCGGTGCTCCTCGTACTCAAGCCTGCCGATGCGGTGCCCCGTCTCCCAGCCGTGTACCAGAACCTCGGCGTCCTTCGCCTCGTCGCGCAAACTCTTCGCCAGCCCGCAGTGATCCTCGTGCGCGTGCGTCAGCACGATGCGCCGGATGTCCGACGGGCGGACGCGCTCGCGCCGCAAGCCGTCCTTTAAGGCTTCGAGCGCCTCCTTGGTCTTCGGCCCCGTGTCGATGAGCGTCAGCGGCTCGGCGACCACGAGGTAGCAGTTGACCGGCCCGACGTAGAAGGGCGTGGGGACGACGATGGGAACAATTCTCATAAGGCAAAGGGCAAAGGGTAAAGGGGAAGGGGTAAAGGGTAAAGCGGAGCGGCGACGCTAAAGACGACCGTCTTCCTTTACCCTTTACCCCTTCCCCCTTTCCCGTCGTCAGTAGACGTACTTATTGGCTGTGATCATCGCGTCGGCGATTCTTTGTCGCGCGGCGACGGTGTTCATGGGCGTGTTCTTGGTGAAGCGGCGCAGGGCGGCGAGGAGGGTGCGTAGCTCATCGCCCTCGGCCATCGCGGCCAGCGTCTCTTTGGCGCGCGTTTCGATGCGCGCGGCGGCCCCCTCGCAGAAGACGCGCGTGATGTCGAGGTAACGCGCCGAGGCGTCTTCGCCCTTCGCGTCCGTCATCTTCCGCGTGCGGAGGATGGCCGACTCCATCGCGTAAACGTCCATGATGATGTCGGCGACGCCGAGCAGAACCTCCTGCTGGTCGGCGAGCGCCATCATGTACTTCTGCGCGGCCGTGCCCAAGACCATCAGCGCGACCTTCTTCGCGTTGCGCGCGAGCCGCAGCTCGTTCGAGAGCGGCCCCTCGTCTTCGTCCATGCCTGACATGGAGGGCGAGAGCACTTCGTCCATGAGGGCCTGCGCGGCCGGGAGCAGGGCGAGCTGCCCCTTCATCGCCTTCTTCATGAGCATGCCGGGGATGAGCATGCGGTTGATCTCGTTGGTGCCCTCGAAGATGCGGTTGATACGCGAGTCGCGGTAGGCGCGCTCGGCCGGGTAGTCGGCCGAATAGCCGTAGCCGCCGAAGATTTGCACCATCTCGTCGGCGACGAAGTCGCAGTACTCGGACAGCGCCACCTTGATGATCGAGCACTCGGTGGCGTACTCCTCGATGGTGCGCCCCTTGTCCAACATGCTGGCGTCGGCGCCGAGGGCGGCCAGGCCGGCGTCTAAGAGGCCGAGCGTGCGGTAGTTCATCGACTCGCCGACCCACGTCCGCACCGCCATCTCGCCGAGCTTGGCCTTGATGGCGCCGAAGGAGGAGATGGGCTTGCCGAACTGGTGCCGCTCGTTGGCGTAGCGCACGGCCTCCTGCGTCATCAGCTTCATGCCGCCGCCGCACATCGCGCCGAGTTTGAAGCGGCCGATGTTGAGCGTGTTGAGAGCGATCTTGCCGCCCATGCCGACTTCGCCGAGGAGATTCGAGACGGGCGTCTTTACGTCGGAGAGGACGAGGGCCGTCGTCGAAGACCCCTTGATGCCCATCTTGTGCTCCTCGGCGCCGTTCGTTAGTCCCTCCTGCCGCTCGACGATGAAGCCGGAAAACTTTTCGCCGTCCACCTTGGCGAAGACGACAAAGATGTCGGCGAAGCCGCCGTTGGTGATCCACATCTTCTCGCCGTTGAGGATGTAGTGTGTGCCGTCGTCCGAGAGGCGCGCGGTCGCTTTCGCGGCGAGGGCGTCGGAGCCGGAGCCGGCCTCGGTGAGCGCGTAGGCCGTGACCAGCTCGCCCGAGACGATCTTCGGCAGATACTTCTGCTTTGCCTCCTCGCTGCCGAAGTAGACGATGGGCAACAGGCCGATGCCGCTCTGCGCGCCCATCGTGGTGGCGAAGGAGGCGGAGCGGCCGAGCAGTTCGCCGATGACCGCGCCGGTGGTCTGATCCATGCCGAGGCCGCCATAAGCCTCGGGGACGGTCGCGCCGACCAGACCCAGCTCCGCGCCCTTGCGGACGAGTTCGCGCGCCAGCTTCCAGTCGTGCTTCTCAAGCTCCGCTGTGCGCGGGCGCACCTCGTTGTCCATGAACTGCCGGGTCGTCTCGGCGATCATGCGGTGCTCCTCGGTGAAGTCCTCGGGCGTAAAGACCTCGGCGGGCGCGCGCTCCTCAATCAGAAAACTCCCACCGGCGAAAACTTTTTTCTCTTCGGCTACTGCGGACATAGTTTGCTCCTTTCAGTCGCAAGTAAATCGTGAATCGTAAATCGTAAATAGTTCGTCTTTCGTTAACCGTGAATCTTTAAAGGGATGAGGCTTTGTGCGGGACGCCTCGACCATTCGATTCACGATTTACGATTCACGATTTACAGTCTTTCAAATATTCCCGCGGCGCCCATGCCGCCGCCGACGCACATCGTGATCATGGCGTAGCGCCCCTCGCGGCGTTCGAGTTCGCGCAGGGCCGTGGCCGTCAGCTTCGCGCCGGTGCAGCCCAGAGGGTGACCGAGGGCGATGGCGCCGCCGTTGACGTTTACGCGCTCAGGGTCGAGGACGAGCGTGCGGATGACGGCGAGCGATTGCGCGGCGAAGGCTTCGTTGAGTTCGATCACGTCGATGTCTTCGAGACGCAGGCCGGCGAGCTTTAGAACTTTGGGGATGGCGTGGACGGGGCCGATGCCCATCTCCTCGGGCGGGCAGCCGGCCGTGGCGTAGGCGACGAAACGCGCCAGCGGTTTTAAGCTCAACTGCCGCGCACGCTCGTCCGAGACGATGACGACGGCCGCCGCGCCGTCCGACATCTGCGACGCGTTGCCGGCGGTGATCGTGCCGCCGGTGTGAAACGCCGGCCGGAGTTTGGCGAGTCCTTCCTCCGAAGTGTCGCGCCGCACGCCCTCGTCTTTATCGAAGCTCACTTCGCGCGTGGTCTTCTTCCCCTTGTCGTTCAACTCCTCGAAGGTCACGCTGAGCGGCACGATCTCGTCGTCGAACTTGCCGGCGTCCTGCGCGGCCGCCGCGCGGCGGTGTGAGAGGGTCGCGAAGGCGTCCTGCTCTTCGCGCGAGACTTCGTACTTGCGTGCGACGTTCTCGGTGGCGAGGCCCATGTTGAGGTAGAAGTCCGGATAGTGTTCGACGAGGTGCGGGTTCGGGCGGATGATGTGGCCGCCCATTGGAATCAGAGACATCGTCTCCAGCCCGCCGGCGACGCAGACCTCGGCCGCTCCCGTCCTGATGCGGTCGGCCGCAATCGCGATTGACTGGAGACCGGAGGAGCAGAAGCGGTTGATCGTCATCGCGCTCGTCTCGACGGGCAGCCCTGCGCGCACGGCGGCCGCGCGCGCGACGTTCATGCCCTGCTCGGCCTCCGGCATCGCGCAGCCCATCACCACGTCCTCGACCTCCGCCGCTTCAACGCCCCCGGCGCGCGCCAGTGCTTCTTTAATCACCGCCGCGCCCATCTCGTCGGGCCGAGTGTTCCTGAGCGTCCCCTTCGGCGCCTTGCCCACGGCCGTTCGCACTGCGGAAACAATTACTGCGTCTCTCATGGTTCACTCCGTACTGAGTTCAAAGTTCAAGGTTCAAAGTTCAAAGTCAAAGACTGGTTGTTCCTTTGAACTTTGAACTTTGAACTAATTCCTGAGCGGCTTGCCCGTCTTGAGCATGTGGGCGATGCGCTCCTGCGTGGGGCGCTGGCCGCACAGGCTGAGGAACGCTTCGCGCTCAAGGTCGAGCAGATATTGTTCGCTGACGCGTGTCGGGTGGTTGAGGTCGCCGCCCGTGACGACGCGCGCGAGTTTTTCGCCGATAAGAGCGTCGTAGTCCGAGATGAAGCCGCCGCGCTTCATCTGGTGGATGCCGAGCTTGAGCGTGGAGAGGGCGGAGAGTCCGGGCGCGAAAACGTCTGTACGCGGCTGCGGGCGCGTGTAGCCGGACTGGTGGAGTGCGAGCACTTCCTGTTTGGCGTCGGCGATGAGACGCTCCGAGTTCATCGAGTAGGAGTCTTCGTCGCGGAGGAAACCGAGTTTGCGCGCCTCCTCGGCGGAGGTGGCCACCTTCGCCATCGCCATCGTCTCGAAGGCGCGTTTGAAGAACGGGAACGGGTCGGCTTCCTCTGCGCCGGGGGGGATGGAGTCGCCCGCGCGCATGGCCATCTCCTTCGTCCCGCCGCCCGCCGGGATGAGGCCGACGCCGACCTCGACCAGCCCGATGTAGGTCTCGGCGGCGGCGCGCACGCGGTCGGCGTGCAGAGTCATCTCGCACCCGCCGCCGAAGGTCATCCCGAAGGGCGCGACGACGACCGGCTTCGCCGAGTAGCGCAAGCTCATCGTCGCCTGCTGGAAGGCGCGCACACCGAGGTCGATCTCCTCCCACTCCTCCTCCTGCGCGCCGAGGAGGACGAGCATCAGGTTGGCGCCGACGGAGTAGTTCTGGCCCTGATTGCCAATCACGAGTCCGACGAAATTTCGTTCAACTTCCGCGAGTGCCGTCTTGACCATCTGGAGCGTGTCGCCGCCGATGGAGTTCATCTTCGAATGAAACTCCAGACAGGCCACGCCGTCGCCGATGTCGATGAGCGACGCGCCGGCGTTTTTCTTGACGACGCCCGTGCGGTCTTTAACCGACTTCAAAACGACGACGCCCGGCTGCTCCGCCACGGGGACGTAAGCGCCCGTAGCGAAGTCGAAGTAAGACTGCTGGCCGCCCTCCGACTTGTAGAAAGATTTCGCGCCGGCTTCGAGCATCCGCCGGACGTTCTCAGGAACCTTGCGCCCCTCCTCTTCGAGCCGCGCGACGGATTTCTCCACGCCGATGGCGTCCCACGCCTCGAAGACGCCCAACTCCCAGTTGAAGCCCCACTTCATCGCGCGATCAACTTCCAGCACGGTGTCAGCAATCTCAGGGATGCGGTTGGCGGCGTAGACAAACGTCTTCGAGATCGTCTTCCACAGAAATGCGCCGGCGCGCTCCTTGCCCCACGTAAGCGTCCGCAAACGCTCGCGCGTGTCCTCGATGTTCTTGGCGGCGTCGAGCGCCGGGAGTTTTACCTTCTCGGCGGGGCGGTATTCGAGCGTGGCCACGTCGAGCGTCCAGATTTCCTGCTTCCCACCCTCGCCCTTCTGCCGGCGGTAGAAGCCGCCCTTGGTCTTGTTCCCCAGAAGCCCCCGCTCGACCATGCCGCGCGCGAAGTCGGGCGCGAGATAGGCGTCGCGGTCTTCGTCTTCGGGGACGGCCTCGTAGAGATTTTTCGCGACGTGCATAAACACGTCGAGGCCGACGAGGTCGAAGAGACGGA
>DASVES010000506.1:0-9372 GCA_036380435.1 Pyrinomonadaceae bacterium
ACATGGATGAGCAGGATGGGGAGGATAGAGGATTTGAAATCTGAAATCTCAAATCTCTAATCAGCACTTTCTTCATCCTGCTTATCCTGCCCATCCATGTTGATTCCTACGTAGACGGGCAGCGGACTTGTCCCTGCCCCTACATCCGTGGCTCGCGTTGAGGGCTTGAACCTTACTACTGTTACTGTTGTGTTCCGAGAAGATGACTGCTGTTGAGAAGATGACGAGCGGCGCCCTCGGCTGGGAGGTTCTGGCCGAAGAGGGAGAGGCGCGCGCCGGCGTTCTGCAAACCCGCAGGGGCCGCATCGAGACGCCCGTCTTCATGCCCGTGGGGACGCTCGGAACCGTCAAGGGCGTGCGCTTCGAGGCGCTGGAGTCGGAACTCGAAGCGCGCATCATCCTCTCCAACACCTATCACCTCTGGCTGCGGCCCGGCCCCGAGACCATCCGCGCTTGCGGCGGGCTGCACCGCTTCACCGGCTGGCCCCGCGCGCTGCTCACTGACTCCGGCGGTTTTCAGGTGTGGAGCCTCGGCCACCTGCGCAAGCTCAGGGAGGAGGGCGTCGAGTTCCGCTCACACGTTGACGGCCGCGCCTGCTTCCTCTCGCCCGAGGTCTCGATGGAGGTGCAGGCCGCGCTCGGCTCCGACATCGTGATGGCCTTCGACGAGTGCGCGCCCGGCGAGGCCACGCACGACGAGGCGCGCGTCTCGATGGAGCTGACCGCGCGCTGGGCGCGCCGCTCGCGCACGCGCTTCGACGAGCTGCAACGCGAGGGCTTGGACGCGGGCCGAGTCGCCTCCACATCCGACGACGACGAAAGGGAAGCGACAGACGACTACGACGCCGCATCGGCCCGGCTCAGCGGCGCGCAGGCGCTCTTCGGCATCGTGCAGGGCGCGACGCATCTCGACCTGCGTCGCGAGAGTCTGGAGCGCACGGTCGATGTGGGCTTCGACGGCTACGCCATCGGGGGCCTGAGCGTCGGCGAGGAGAAGCCCGTGATGTACGAAGTCGTCGAATCCGTCGCCCCGCTCATGCCGCGCGACCGGCCGCGGTATCTGATGGGCGTGGGCACGCCCGAAGACCTTTTGGAGTGCGTCGCGCGCGGCGTCGATATGTTCGACTGCGTGCTCCCCACCAGAAACGGCCGGAACGGTCAGGCATACACCTCGCGCGGGCGGCTCAACATCAGAAACGCGCGCTGGGCCGCCGACCCCCGGCCGCTCGACGAGGAGTGCGCGTGCGCCGTCTGCCGCCGACACTCGCGCGCCTATCTGCGTCACCTCCACGCGACGGGCGAAATGCTCGCCGCCATCCTCCTTACGCATCACAATCTGGCTTTCTACCTTGACACCATGCGGCGCGTCAGGCAATCTATCCGGTCTGGTCAATTCACGCGTTTTCGGCGGGAGTTTATAGGGAAACTCAACTCCGGCGCCGGGTGAGCCGAGGGGCCGTTTGCGGCGCTCGGACGCGACCGCGAAGGATTGCGCCGGGGCCGCGTTCGTTAAGGCCGCGCCCGTCCATGAAGGGCGCACGAAAGAATCTCGCAAGGTAGTCACGGAGGAATCACTTGTCACTGTTGATGCTCCAGCCGGGGCAGGAGAGCGGCGGCGGACTGTTGCCTTTTCTCGTCCAGATGATGCCGTTCATCCTGATCTTCTTCGTCTTCTACTTCCTCATCATCGTCCCGCAGCGCAAGCGGCAGCGCGCCCTTCAGGAGACCATCTCGGCGCTCAAGGCCGGCGACCGCATCGTCACCAGCGGCGGCATCATCGCCACCGTCACGGCCGTGCGCGACGCGAGCTTGCTCGTCCGCAGCGCCGACAAGTCGATGCTCGAAATCTCCCGCGCCGCCGTCGCCGGCCTCCACGGGGAAGAGGAGAAGAAGGGATAAGCGGATAGCCATTAGCTATTAGCCATTAGCTAATAGCTAAAACTAAAGCTCAAGCTAAAGCTCATCGCCAAAAGCTCATCGCTAATAGCTAACGGCTTCATCATGAAAAAGAATTTGCTCCATCGCGTCATCATCATCCTCGTGGTGACGCTCGTCGCGCTCTGGATCGTCATCGGCCCGCGCCGCTGGCCGCCAACGCTGGCCGACTTCACCCCGCAGGGCATCAACAACACGCTCCGCAACAACATCCGCCTTGGCCTCGACCTTCGCGGCGGCTCCCACCTCGTGATGCAGGTGCAGGTGGCCGACTATCTGAAGCGGCTTACGGAGAACGTCGCCGTCGGACTCCAGAACTCCGCCAAGGAGCAGCAGTTCGCCATCTCAAACGCCACCCCGCAGGTGGAGGGCGACGATTACCGCATCATCGTCGAAGCCGGCGAGGGAGTTGACGTGCAGAAGCTCAAGGACGAGCTGCCCAAGCGCGCCAACGACTTCGACCCGAGCATCTGGACGGCCTCGGTGGACGGCCGCCGCGTCGTCTGGGAGATGAGCGACGCGGCGAAGACCGTGCTTTCGAGTCAGGCCGTCGCGCAGGCCAAGCAGATTATCGACACGCGCATCAACGCCGTCGGCGTCGCCGAGCCGAACCTGAGCGACCACGGCGCGCAGGGGTCGCACCAAATCCTGCTCCAGATGCCGGGCGAGCGCGACCCCGAGCGCATCAAGAAGACCCTGACGGCCGAGTCGCGTCTCGAACTCGTCCACGTCATCAGCCCGCAGGGGATGCTCCAGAAGTACCCGACGAAGGAGGCCGCGCTCCAGTCCATCGGCGGCGCCGAGACGCAGACGCGCAAGGTCTACCCATACGTCGAGCGCGACGCGCCGGTCGAGGGCGAGCCGGAGCCGGCGCAAAAGCCGGAGCCGGAGTGGGTCGTCGTCGAGACGCCGAACGTCATCGAAGGCGCCGACCTGCGCGACGCGCGCTCTAGTCAGGGCGACGGCGGCGGCGACATCTATCAGATCAACTTCGACCTCAAGCCCCGCGGCGCCGAGAAGTTCGGCCGCTGGACGGCCGCCAACATCGGCAACTACATGGGCGTCGTCTTAGACGATCAGGTGAAGTCGGTCGCCACCATCCAGTCGCAGATCAACGACTCGGGGCGCATCACCGGCAGCTTCACGAAGAATCAGGCCGAAGACCTCTCGCTCACCCTGCGCTCGGGCGCGCTCCCCGCCAAGCTCGTCTATCTGGAGGAGCGCACCGTCGGCCCGAGCCTCGGCGAAGACTCGATCCGCGCGGGCGTGCGCGCGTCGGTCGCCGGACTCGTCTTCGTCATCATCTTCATGGTGCTCTACTACCGCGGCGCCGGCATCAACGCCGTCGTCGCGCTGCTCCTGAACATGCTCATCACGCTGGCGGCCATGATCTGGCCCCTCGACGCGTCGCTCACGCTGCCCGGCATCGCCGGCCTCATCCTGAGCGTCGGCATGACCGTGGACACCAACGTCCTCATCTTCGAGCGCATCCGCGAGGAATTGCTCACGGGGAAGACTGTCTCCTCGGCCGTGGATCAGGGCTTCTCTCGCGCCTTCGTGACGATCATCGACACGCACGTCACGACCATCGTCTCATCGCTCTTCCTCTTTGTCTTCGGGTCGGGGCCGGTCCGCGGCTTCGCCGCCACGCTCATCATCGGCCTGGTCGCTAATCTCTTCTCGGCCGTCTACGTCTCGCGCACGATCTTCATGTGGGTCTTGAGCCGCAAGGGCAAGCGCGCCGAGTCGCTCAGCATTTGAAAGCCGTGATCAGTGATGAGTGATAAGTGATAAGAATAATCACTTCCTGCTCATCACTTATCACTTATCACTTATCACTTATCACTCATTACGGTCTTTATGCTACGCATCCTTCACGACGTAAAAGTTGACTGGCTCGCCCTGCGGAAGCCGTTGCTGATGTTCTCCATCCTGCTGCTGCTGGCGGGGCTTGTCTCGGCCATCGGCCGCTGGGCGACGCCGGGCGGCACCGAGCCTTTCAACCTCGGCGTGGACTTCAAGGGCGGCACGCTCGTCACGGTCGATTTCAAGAGTCCGCCGTCGCTCGACGACATCCGCAATTCCCTGAGCGGCGTCGGCATGGGCGACGCCGTCATCCAGCCGGCGCTCGACAAGCAGGGGCGCTTCCTCATCAAGGTGGCGCAGCAGGGCACGGGCGAGGAGGCGCAGAGTAAGGCCGAGGTGGATGACGGCGCGGCGAAGGTTGGGGAGGCGCTCGCCGGCTTCGGCCAGCGGGTTGACCGCGCGACGGGCGAGGGCGACTGGGACATCGTCAGCAAGGACGCCGTCGGCCCCGTGGCGGGCCGGCAGCTCCGCAATCAGGCCATCACCGTCACGCTCCTGGCCCTCGTCGGCATCCTCCTCTACATCGCCTTTCGCTACGAGTGGACATACGGGGCGTCGGCCGTCATCACCGTCTTCCACGACGTGCTCGTCACGCTGGCCTTCTTCACCGTCTTCCAGTGGGAGGTCAACCTGACGACGATTGCGGCGCTCCTGACGCTCGTCGGCTTCTCCGTCAACGACACCATCGTGACCTTCGACCGGGTGCGCGAGAACCTGCGCCTGCACCGCCGCGCCACGCTCTACGACACCACCAACGAAGCCATCAACCAGACGCTCTCGCGCACGGTGATTACAGCCGGCCTCGTCTTCCTCTCGGTGCTCGCGCTCGTGCTCTTCGGCGGCGAAGTCTTACGCAGCTTCTCGCTCGCCCTCTTCATCGGCGTGATCATCGGCACCTACTCGACCATCGCCATCTCGAACCCGCTCATGGTCTGGTGGCAGCAACGCCTTGAGCGCGCCGGCCGCGGGGGCGCCAAGGAGACTTTGCCCCGCCCCGAGGGCGGCCCCCGCCAGACCCGCACGACGACCGCGCCCGCCAAGCGCAGGGCCGGCGCCGCGGCCCGGTAAAACAAGGATGAGGGATGAGGGATGAGGGATGAATGTGTCTCCTTATTCATCCCTCATCCCTCATCCCTCATCCCTGCTTTTCTGCTTGACTTCCGGCCGCACAGCGACATAGACTGAGCGCGTTGCTGGCCAATCGAATATTTACATCAAGCACGCCCGTTCTCGCCTGAGGTGTGGGACGGACGTTTGGGCGCGCCCCGCTTGCGGGCGACCGCGCCGGCCGGCTTGATCGCTTTCACGCACTGAAGCATCGGGTGAGGCGCTTCCCTCTTGGGAGCGTCTTCGTTCGTCAGGCGTGGTCGTTAGCGGCCGGTTCTGCCACCCCCCACTTTTTTTAAGGAATATTTTATAAATCGAGCGGGCGTTTTTGTTGTAAAGACGTTTTAGCACCAAGAACTACGTGGTTCTCGGATTTCGTCACTACGGCACCCCTGATCCACCGGCACCGGAAGAGGGAGGATAGACGCAACCATGTTCGAAAACTTAGTTGAGTCCGGTTCGCACAAAGACGACCTTGCGCGAAAAGGCTCGTTCCTGCTGGGCACGCTCGTCGTCTACGGCATCGTCTTCGTCGCCGTCGGCATTCTGAGCGTGTACCTGTATAACGCCAATCTGCCCGACACGAGCCTCGAGCTGACGACGCTGGTCGCGCCCGTGCCGGCCGCACCGGAGCCGGAGGCCAAGCCCGAGCAGAAGGAGGAGCAGAAGCCCGAGGCCAAGGCCGAGCCGCAGGTCTCCATGCGCCAGGAAATCTCGATGATCATGCCGCCCGACATGTCCAAGAATCGGGAGGTCGCCAAGGCGGAGACCAAAGAGATTGCGCGCAACGTGCCCGTCGTGATCGGCAACCGCGACGTTGACGCGGCGCCCTCAGCCATGACCAGCGGCCCCATCGGCCCGGCCGTCAGCGGTGGCGGTGGCGGCGGCGGCGGCGGCACCGGCCCGGTGGTGAAGTCCGACGACGACGCCCCGCCGCCTCCGCCGAAACCGACGCCCGCGCCCAAGAAGAACGTGACGATCTCCGGCGGCGTCTTAAACGGCAAGGCCGTCTCGAAGCCCGCGCCGGCCTACCCGGCCATCGCCAAGGCGGCGCGCGCCTCCGGCACCGTCACCGTGCAGATCACGGTCGATGAGTCGGGCCGCGTCGTATCGGCCACGCCGGTGAGCGGCCACCCGCTGTTGCAGCAGGCCGCGGCCTCGGCCGTGCGCCAGTGGCGGTTTACGCCGACGCTGCTCTCGGGCCAGCCGGTGAAGGTCACGGGTGTCGTCACCGTCAACTTCAACCTACAGTAGCGGCGCGCACAGGCGAGAGGCGCACGAACGTTTGCAGGTTGGCGCGGCGCTCCCCTCGGCGGGGCCGCCGCGCCCCAGTGCCACGCCTCCCTCGCAGGCGGCGCTTCTGGAATTCAGTGGAGTTTAAAAATCTTTGGAGGGTCCTATCGTGACTATTTTGATGAATGTTGTGGGCAGCAAGGCGTTAAGTTTCCTCGTGTTCCTCTGGCAGGAAGGCGGCGCCGGCGGCGAGACCACCATGCAGGAGGCCTTCACCATCTCCGAGATGATCAAGAACCTCGGCTGGGTGGCGCTCACCGTCATCGTCATCCTCTTGATCATGTCGATGTACTCCATCGCCATCATGGTCGAGCGGTTCCTGACCTACTCGGCCGCCAAGAAGCAGTCGCGTGAGTTCGCGCCGCGCGTCGCCCAGGCCCTGAAGAACGACCGCATCGAGGAAGCCATCAACATCAGCGACAAGCACAAGAAGTCGCACCTCGCGATGGTCGTCAACGCCGGTCTTCAGGAGTTCCGCGCGCACGAACAGTCAGCGGACATCTCCGGCGAGGAGATCGAGGCCTCAAAGCGCGCCCTCCAGCGGGCTATCGCCATTAAGTCGGCCGAGTTCAAGCGCGGCCTTTCGGGTCTCGCCACCATCGGCTCGACGGCGCCGTTCGTCGGACTCTTCGGCACGGTGTTCGGCATCATCAACGCCTTCACCGGCATGAAGTCGGCGGAGTCCGCCGGTATCGGCGCGGTCGCGGGCGGAATCGCCGAGGCGCTTCTGACCACGGCGCTCGGTCTGGCCGTGGCGGTGCCGGCCGTGTGGCTCTTCAACTACTTCACGGGCAAGGTTGACGGCTTCATCGTCGAGATGGACAACTCGGCGTCGGAACTGATCGACTACTTCCTGAAGAACCGCACGCGGCAGTTGAAGTCGTAGGGCCGCGGCCGAAGTTTCAGGGCGGCCGAGAGCGCGCCGCCACACCGTTCATCTTCGCCGCGGCGGCGGGGTTTCGGGCGGCGCGCGCGAGCGGCGGGGCGTTCAGGTTCGTTAAGGAGATTTGTAAGTCATGTCAATGTCAACCGGTTCAGGTAGCGGGGGGCTTAACTCGGACATCAACGTCACGCCGATGGTGGACATCATGCTGGTGTTGCTGATCATCTTCATGGTCATCACGCCGTTCCTCCAGCAGGGCGTCTCGGTGGCGCTGCCGCGCGACATGAAGAACCCGGACGAGGACAAGGCGATCATCAAGGAGTCGTCGGTCGTCGTGGCCGTCACGGCGGACGGCAAGCTCTTCCTCGGCAAGAAGCCGATTGAGAAGCCCGACCTCAAGGCCGAGATCGACAAGAAGATGGAAGGCAAGGCCGCCGACGAGCGGATCGTCTACATCCGCAGCGACATCGGCGCCGACTACGGGAAGGTCGTTGACACCATCAACACTATCCGCGAGTCGGGCATCGACCAGATCGGCCTCGTCGCCGACAAGAAGAAGGGCGGCGACGCGGCCCCGGCCGCCGCGGCCCCTGCCTCGTAACAGGGCGACACAGGGCGACTATGCCCACGGGCGCGCACTGCGCCCGCCCCTTTGTGGAGGATTTGAGCTATGGGAATGAGTTCCAGTGGCGGCAGTAGTAGCGGCAGCACCAGCGCGCAGCCGAACATCAACGTCACGCCTTTGATCGACATCCTGCTGGTGCTCCTGATCATCTTCATGGTCATCACGCCGCTCAAGCCGGCGCGCTTCAAGACGCTCGTCCCCGAGAAGAGCGACGAGATTACCGAGGCGGCGAAGGTCAGCCCGCGCACCCTGTCGATCACCGTGGGCAAAGACATGTCGGTGAAGCTGGTGCGCGGCGCCGACCCGGTGGCCGAAGGCACGGTCAACGACATGGGCGGGCTTGCCGCGTGGCTGTCGCAGGAGTTTAAGGGCCGCCGGGAGGGCGCCGTGTGGAAGGCCGGCTTCGAGAACCGCATTGACCTGCCGCCCGACGACCGCATCGAGAAGACCGTCTTCATCAAGGCCCCGCAGTCGTTCAAGTACGGCGAGGTCGTCAAGGTCATCGACGCCGTCAAGGGCGCGGGGGCCAACCCCGTGGGCCTCCAGACGGAGATGCTCGACCCGTAAGGCGCGTGACCCATAGGCGTCGGGCCGCTCCCGGCCGGCGACCGCAACACCGTTGGCGGGACGCGCGCGATATTTCGCTCCGAACACAACCGGAACTTGGGGTTCAAGTCAATGAAACTCTCTCTCAACAGGTTAGTCCTGCTGCTCATGGTCGCCCTGACGGCCGCGTCCGCGTCCGGCTGCGGGGCCGTCAACCGCATCCGCGCCAAGAATGCCCTCAACGAGGGCGCGCGCGCCTACAAGGACGGGCGGTTCGACGAGGCGGAACAGAAGTTCAGGTCCGCGCGCGAATTAGACCCCGACCAGAAAAACGCCCCGCTCTTCATCGCCCGCGCCGTCCACCAGCAGTACAAGCCGGGCGTGGACACGCCGGAGAACAAGGAGAAGGCCGACCGCGCCGTCGAGGCTTACAAGCAGGTCTTGGCTGCCCCCGGCATCGAGGAGAAGCACCGCGAGGACGCCTACAGCGCCATCGCCTACATCTACCGCCAGATGCGGGAGGAGAAGAAGGAGGAGGAGTGGCTGACGCAGCGCGCCAACAGCGGCGACGCGCCGCCCGCCAAACGCTCCGATGCCTACACCATCCTCGCCAGCAAGCAGTGGGACTGCGCCTACAACATCAACGAGCAGAAGGAAAGCAAGAAGACCATCGACAAGGGCGACAAGGGCATCGTCGTCGAGTACGTCAAGCCCAAGAACCCCGACGACTTCAACAAGGCCATGGGGTGTGTTGACCGCGGCTTAGACCTCGTCAACCGGGCCATCGAGCAGAACAAGGACAACCCCAACGCCTGGTCGTACAAGACCAACCTGCTGCGTGAGCGCGCCAAGCTGGCGCAGATGGATGGCAAGCCCGAAGACAAGGCGCGCTTCGATTCCGAGGCCAACGCCGCCGAGCAGGAGCAGAAGCGCCTCAACGCCGCGGCCAACCAGAAGAAGGCCGACGAGGACGCCAAAAAGACGCCGCCCGCGGCCAGTTGAAGCCGCGCGCCGTCGCCCTCCCCCGCGGCCCCGCGCCGCCGCCGACGATCACATTCCTCAGGTGATGCTCGACTTCCGAGTCGGGCATCACCTATTCTTATACAGAGAGGTCAGA
>DASVES010000507.1:0-27173 GCA_036380435.1 Pyrinomonadaceae bacterium
AGAAGTTGAACTTCAGAGCGAACTGGATCAGCCGCGGGTTGGTGCTGGCCGAGATGATCCGCCCGAACGACGCTGCTCCGGCGTTGAGATCGCTGATCGGGTTGGCGAAGTTGACGTGGTTCGTCAGGTTGAAGAACTCCGTGCGGAACTCGACGTTCTTTGAATCGTCAATCGAGAAGCGCTTGATGATCGAGAGGTCGAGGTTGATCTGGCGCGGCCCGCGCAGGATGTTGCGGCCCACGTTTCCGAAGTCGGCGCCGGCCGCGGACGCCGTGGCCGTGCCGCCGGAACTCGGAATTATTTGTCCGGCTAAGACGGTCGCGCGGGCGAACGCCGCCGGGTTGAAGTAGAGACCAGCCGGGACGTTGCTGAACGGATCGCCGACGATGTTGGGCCGCGAGAGCGCCGCGCCGTTCAGGCCGTAGAGCGACGCGCCGCCCGAGTCCACGATGTCAATCGGCAGCCCCGACATCGACGTGAAGATGCCGCCGAGCTGCCAGTCGTTGAGCAGGACGCGCGCGAAGGCCGAGCCTTCGGGGCCGATGGGGTCGGGCAGGTCGTAGACGGAGCTGAAGACGAAACGATGCGGGCGGTCGAAGTCTGACACCCCGCGGTTCGCGCGGTTGTCGCGCTGATCGCCGAGTATCGGGGAGGTCTCGCCGACGGCGCCGGGATTGAGGACGCCGCCCGTGCCGGGGCCGCCGCCCTGACCCGAGGCGTTATCAATCGACTTCGCGAAAGTGTAGGAGGCGAGGAATTGCAGCCCGCGCGAGAAGCGTTTGGTCAAACTCAACTGCATCGAGTTGTAATTCGACTGAGCGGTCGCCTGATTCTGGAAGAAGTTGGAAATCCCCGCTCCCTGAAACGGCGCGCGCAGGGCGGCGTTCGCGGGCGTATTGGTCGTGATCACCGCGCCGGTCACCTGATTGACGACTGGGCTGGTCGGGCTGGCGAGGCGCGCCTGATTGATTCCAATCTGGCGGAACAGGTTGACGCCGTGCGTGCCGACGTAAGCCGCCTCGGCCACGTAATCTTTGGCAAGCTCGTACTGCACGCTCGCGTTGTACTGTTGGATGTACGGCGTGCGGAGGTTGCGGTCGAAGAACGTGCCGGAGAGCGCGACCGTCGGCACGAAAGTCGGGAAGGCGCTCTGCGACGGCGCGGGGAAGAACGGATTGGCGAGCGGTATCGAAGCCTGTCCGGGGCAGGCGATGACGCACGTGCCGAAGACGTAGGTCGGCGGCGCGATGACGTTCAAGGTGATGTACTGGAACGAGGTGCGCGAGTAGAAGATGCCGTAGCCGCCGCGCACGACGAGGCGGCCGCTGTCGAGCGGCGAGTAAGCGAAGCCGACGCGCGGCGCGAAGTTGTTCGGGTCGATGCTGTTGACCACGCGCTTGTCCACGTTCGGCACGCTCGCCAGATCGTACTCGGGAATCACGTTGCCGGCCTGCACGAAACCGCTGCCGGCGTTGACGAGCTGCGTCGGGTTGTAGAGCGCCGGGTCGAAGGTGGCGATGCGCCCGCGCGTGTCGTAGGCCGGCAGGTCAAGCTCGTAGCGCAGGCCGAGGTTTAAGGTCAGCTTGTTGGTGACTTTCCAATCGTCCTGCACGAAGAAGTTGTAATCGTGCGCGCGCAGGGAGCGGTCGCCGATGCCGCTGCCGAAGACGGAGACGAAGGCGTTGCCCGTGAGGAACTGATCGAAGCTGAGAAAGTTGATCTGGCCGCGCGTGAAGAAGTTCAGAGTGTAGTTGTTTTCGTTGTAGCGAAACTCGGCGCCCGCGCGAATCTGGTGGCGACCCATTGTGATCGAGAGCGTGTCGGCCAGAGTCGTCGAGGGCGCGACGGCCTGCACGTCGATGGTCGGCGAAGTGCCGATGGTGAGAGCGCCCGCTCCGCCGATGTTGATGAGCGGTAGTCCGGGAAACACGGCCGCGTTCGCGCGCGAGATGCCGACCTGCGAATCGAGGACGGGTTCTTCCGGCGTGGCATCGACGCGGATGAAGTTGTAGCCGATGCGCGCTTCGTTAACGATGGTCGGGCTGAAGACCTTGACGTATTGCAGCGAGAGCAGGCGGTTGTTGTTCTGCTGGAAGTTGCCGTAGCCGGGGACGTTGGGGCCGCTCCCCAGGAAGCTCGGCAGCACGAGCGTCTGCGGCGCGTTCGAGTAGAAGAACTTGCCGGAGAGCGTGTCCGTCTCGCTGAGACGGTAATCGATGTTGGCGTTGAACTGGTCTTCGTCGAACACCGAGGGGCTTGAGCCGGAGTAACGCCCGCTGGCGGTCTGCGGCGTCGGGATCAGGAAAGTGCCGTCGGGAAGTTGCGCGTTGAGCAGGGCGAGCGAGGCCGGGTTGATCGCGGCAATCGGGACGGCGTTTCGCGAATTATAGAGCGCGATGAGACGCGCCGCCGAGCGGTCATCCGTCAGGCCGGGCGAGATCAGAATGTTCGACGAGAGACTGTTGATGGGACTTGCGCCGTTGCGCTCGCGCGTGCCCTGATAGGAGGCGAAAAAGAACATCTTGTCCTTCTGTATGGGGCCGCCGATCAGCCCGCCGAAGATGTTCCGCTTGAGGACGGGGCGCTCGACGCCCGCCGCCTTCAGGAACGGGTTGTTGGCGTTCAAGGCGTCGTTGCGGATGTACGCGTAGAGGCCGCCGTGGAACTCGTTCGAGCCGCTCTTCGTGACGGCTTGCACGTTGCCGCCGCCCGAGCGCCCGAAGGTGGCGTCGTAGAGCGAGGTCTGCACCTTAAACTCCTGAATCGTCTCGGGCGCGGGCACCGAGAGCGAGGGGGCGGAGTTGGTGCCCATCGAGTTGGCGTCGATGCCGTTGATCTGGAAGTTGTTGTTGGTGACGCGCGCGCCGTTGACGGAGATGTTCTGCGAGTTGCGCCCGACCGAAGTGTTGTCCGGCAGGTAGGTGGCCGTGCCCGGCGAGAGGCTGAGTATCTGCGTGAAGTTGCGCGTCGCCAGCGGCAGCTCCGACACGGAGCGCGTGTCAACCACGCGTCCGAGACCGGGGCTTTCGGACTGGATGGCCGGCCCGACCGCCGTCACCGTCACCGACTCATCGGTCAGCGCGCCGACCTCCAGCGCCGCGTCAACGGTCGTCGTCTCCGTGATCGCCACGCGGACGGTGTCGAAGACGGCCCTTTTGAAGTTCGCGATGGAGATGACGACGCGATAGTCTCCGGGAGGGAGCAGCGACACGATGTAGGCGCCCGACTCGTCGGTGACGGCCTGTCGGACTTCGCCGGTCGCCTTGCTGGAGACGGAGACCTCAGCGCCGGCGACCGCCGCGCCGTTGGCGTCTACGACGGCCCCGCCGATGCGGCCCGTCGTCTGGCTCTGGGCGAGCGCGGCGACGCTACAGAGGGCCAGCAGGAACACGGTCGAGAACAACGCAAAAAATTTCCTTGAGATCATCAAATCCTCTCCTTCGCTTAAACTATGGGGCCAGTCGAATCGGGGAGCCGCGCTCGGCGCGAATTAAAGACACTATCCTCAGTTGAGTGAAACTACTCCGGGCGTGACTTGCCGTAGATGCAGTGCAACTATCGCGCCGCAGCCACGCTACCCGCGCGAGGCCACCGGAGGGGTGTTTCGATTTGTTTCCCGACACAACTATTGAACCCGTTTTTGTGCCGGGGCCACACGACCGCCGGCACGCGGCCCAGCGAACGGGAAAGCCGCGTCGGGTCGAGTTGCCTAGTTATTGGACAGTCCGATTGAACAGTGCTCAATCTTTAGACAGCGACGGCGGGACTTCAGAGGGAACGTGAATTCAACATGAGAGACATTGCGGACTTGATTTCCTGCCCCGGAGGGGCAGGAAAGTGAGCCGCCGCCCTTCCTCACGTCGAACTCACATAGAGAGAAGGGTCAAGTCTCACACGGAGGGGTCGAGGCCGTATTTGCGAATCTTGTTGTAGAGCGTGGTGCGGGTGACGCCGAGGATGTCGGCGGCGCGGCTGAGGTTTCCGCCCGCGGCGGCCAGAACCCGGCGGACGTGTAGCGACTCCAGCTCTTCGAGGGAGAGGTAGTGAGCCTCGGCCTCGCGCGCGCCGTCTGTCCATGATTCTTCCCTGCCGAGCGGTAGGTCGCTCGCGTGGACGAGGTCGCCGGAGCAGAGGATGACGGCGCGCTCGACGACGTTTCGCACCTCGCGGATGTTGCCCGGCCACTCGTAGCTTTGGAGCACCGCCTCGGCCTTCGGCGTCACGCCCTGCACGCGCCGGTTGAGTTTCTGGTTGAAGCGGCGGATGAAGTGTTCGACAAGCGGCAGGATGTCGTCGCGCCGCTCGCGCAATGGAGGGAGCGTCAACGGCATGACGCTCAGACGGTAGAAGAGGTCTTCGCGGAAGCGCCCGCGCTTGATCTCGCCTTGCAGGTTCTTGTTCGTGGCGGCGACGAGGCGCACGTCAACCTCTTTCTCCTGCACGCCGCCCACCCGCCGGAACTTCTTCTGCTCAAGCACGTGCAGCACCTTCGCCTGAATCGAAGGCTCCATCTCGGCGACTTCGTCGAAGAACATCGTGCCCTCATGCGCCAGCTCGAACAGCCCCGGCTTGCTCGCCACCGCGCCCGTGAAAGCGCCCTTCTCGTGGCCGAACAGCTCCGACTCAAGCAGCTCGCGCGACAGGCCCGCGCAGTTGATCGTCACAAACGGCTTCTCGGCGCGCGGGCTGAGCCGGTGGATGAGCTGCGCCATCATCCCCTTACCCGTGCCGGTCTCCCCCTGAAGCAGCACGGTCATGTCCGATGGGGCGAGCCGCTCGATGGTGGTGTGCGCGCGAAGGCTCGCCGCGCTCTCTCCGATGAAATACTCGGCGGCGACGCGCTCCTGAGCGAGACCGATGAGCAGGCGCTCGCGGCGCACGCGGCTCTGTTCGAGCGTCTTGGCGACGAGGATGAGGAGGCCGTCAGAGTCGAACGGCTTGGTGAGAAAATTCTCCGCGCCTTGTTTAAGTGCGCGGATGGCGGTCTCGATGGTGCCGTGTGCGGTGAGGATGATGACGGGCACGTCGTCGTCGATAGCCTTGATGCGCGGCAGAAGCTCAAGGCCGTCCGTGTCGGGGAGACGCAGGTCGAGCAGGACGAGCTGCGGCGCGTTCTCCGTCATCACGGCGAGACCCCTCGCGCCGTCTTCGGCCTCGGCCACGCGGTAGCCCTCGCCTTCGAGCAGGCTCCGCAGGCCGAAGCGGACGGACGGCTGGTCGTCGATGATGAGAATTTTTTCCTTACTGTTTGCCATTATCGCCCGAACTTCAGCGGCAGCGCGATGAGGAAGGCCGTCCCCTTCCCCGGTTCGCTGCGAGCCGTGATCGTCCCGCCGTGGTCGTGAATCGTCTTCTGCACGATGGCGAGGCCGAGGCCCGTCCCCGTCGTGCGCGTCGTGAAGAAGGGATCGAAAATCTTCGGCAGCTTGTCGGGTGCGATACCCGCGCCCGTGTCTCTCACTTCCACGCGAACTTCGTGACGCGCGGAACTCCCGCGCCCCGCGCCCGGCGACGTGGCGACGATCTGGACGCTCCCGCCCGGCGCGGTGTGATGCAGCGCGTTGTCTATCAGGTTGACGAAGACGCCGTGCATCTTGCGCTTGTCGAGGCGCAGGCCCGGCAACTCCACGCCGCACTCGAAGGCGAGCGCCACGCCTTTGGCCTCGGCCTGCCCCGTCCATTCGCCGACCACCTCGCGGATCAACTGGCTCACGTCCGCGCCGTCGCCGTCCAGACGGACGGGGCGGCTGTGCTCCAGCAATTGCTCCATCAAGTGATTGAGGTGTCCGGCCTCCGTCATAATCACTTCAATGAACGGGCGCACCTCCTCGCGGTCTTCGAGCCGGCGCGCGAGCGCGCTCACCGTGGTCGTGATGCCGCACAGAGGATTCCGCACCTCGTGCGCCACGCCCGCCACCATCTCGCCGACCACGGCCAACTGCTCCGAGACGACCAACTGCTCGGAAAGCCGTTTCTGTTCCGTCACGTCGCGGACGATGCCGAGGTGATAGACGCGCCCGTCCGACTCGTCCGTGACGGCGCGGACGCTGATACGCGTCGGGAGCGGATCGCCCGCGCGGCGGCGCAGCTCGCACTCAACGTCGAGCGCCTGCCCACGCTCGTTCAAGCCTGCGAGCAGGCGGTCGGCCTCCCCGCGGTCGGCGAACAGGTCGAGCAGGCTGGCCCCCTCCAACTCGTGCGCCGCGCCGTAGTCGAGCATCGAGGCAAGCGCGGGGTTGACGGTGACGAGGCGGCCATCTCTTGTGCTGCGGTAGAGGCCGTCGAGCGCGCTCTCGAATATCTGCCGGTGACGCTCCTCCGAGTGACGAACGCGCTCGAACAGTTGCGCGTTGACGATCAGTTGCGCCGCCTGCGAGGCGAAGATCGTCACGAGTTGCTTATCCTCTTCGACGAACCCGCCCCCCTTATTCATCACCATGAGCGTGCCGAGCGGGCGCTCGCCGGCGCGCAAGGGCACGGCCAGCACGGCCCGCACCCCCAACGCCTCGGCGGCCGAAGGCCGACCGGGCCGTCCACCCGTCCCCGGAAAATCCTGGAAGAGAAAAGGGGCGACGGGGGCTTTCGCGCCATTAACTGTGAGCGGGCCGGAGGCGACTTCGTTGTTCATGTACGGCTCGCCCGTGTGAAAGACCTTCGTGGCGATATTCTCTTCGTCGAGGCCGGAGGTAAGCAGGCGCGCGTGCTCGTCGCTCACGCCGTAGGCGGGGGGTTGCGCGCTGATTCGCCGCTTCGGCTCGTCGCGGAGCATGATGACGCACATCTCCGCGCCGAGAAGCCGCGCGGTTTTGCGCGTCAGCAACTCGCAGATGCGTCTCACCTCCGTCCCCGTCCCCATCATCAAAGAGATGTGATAGAGACCGCTCAAGCGCTCGATGTCGCGGCGCAGTTGCCCGGCGGTCTCGTTGAGCACGCGCGCGAGCTGCCCCGTCTCGTCCTCGCCTGTCGGTTCAATCGGCTCGAACGCCCCGCCGAGGACGAGGCTCCGCGCCAGAGACTCCATCCTTCGCAGGGGCCTGATGACGGAGACGTAGAGAATCGCGCCCGTTGCCCCGCCGCCCGCGAGGAGCGCCAACACCGCCGCGGCGACGTTGAAAGCGCGCGACCGCGCCGTCTCGTCCGAGAGCGCCGCCGCCCCCGCCGCGTAGACGACCGCCATGACGAGGAGACCCGCGAGCCATCCGAGCGAGAGCTTGCCGAGCAGACTGCGGCGCGGGTTGAGCATTCCCCACAGCGGGAGCGGCTTGCGCGTCGGGACGCGGCGCTCCGATTCGCGGATGGCGCGGATGGCTTCCTCGCGCGTCGTGAAGGCGTTTGATTCGAGGTCCACGGCCGCGCCCAGATAGCGCAGCACCGAGCGCGTCAGCCCGCTCGAAGAGTAGCGCACCGTCGAGATGGCGTGGCGCGCTTGCAGCTCCTTGATGCGCTCGCCGTAATACTCAACGATCTCGGGCGCGATCTCCGTCCCCTCGTAGTTGACGACCGCGTAGACGCGCCGCCCCTGCGCCGCGACCGACTCCTCGACGAGCCGCGCGATCTCCTCGACCTGCGCGCGGCTCTCGATACGCAAGCCCGCGAAGTCTATGAAGAGGATGTTCTCTTTGGGATCGAGGATGAATCTGTCGCGCACGCGCTCGGCCTCACTCCGGCCAGAAAATATACTGCGACCGCCCGCCTTAAACACAAGCCGACGGTCGCCGCCCGGTTCGAGATGTAATGATACTGGAAATCACTCCACGTTTTCGACCAGCACCACCGCCTCGCCCGTGACGACCGTCTCGCCGTGCTGGTTGGTGCAGACCGTCTCCAGCGTCACGATGGGCTTGTCGTCCCTCACGGCCTTGACCGTGGCCTTCGCCGTCACCGTGTCGCCGGGAAAGACCGGCGCGACGAATTTAAAACTCTGGCTCAGGTAAATCGATCCTTCGCCGGGCAGCCGCGTCCCGATAACCGTCGAGATAAGCGACCCACTCAACATCCCGTGCGCGATGCGCCGCCCAAAGCGCGTCTTACGCGCATACTCATCGTTCACGTGGACGCTGTTATCGTCGCCCCCGAGGGCGGCGAAGGCGCGGATGTCTTCGTCGGTAATCGTCTTCGTAAAGGTTGCGAAATCTCCGGGTTTAAAGTTCAACTTTCACGCTCCTTTGATGGTGTGCGGGTTTGTACCGCAGGCGGGGTCGAGGCGGAAGCCCGACCGTGAGGGAGGGCGTGTTAGTTACGTCAGCGCCGGCCCCGGCGCCGCCCGCCTTAAAACGCCCTCCCTCACGGTCGGGCTTCCGCCTTTATTTGTACAACCCCTCTAACACGTCTCTGTAACGCTCGCCGACGACCTTGCGCTTGATCTTCATGGTCGGCGTCACTTCGTCCGCCTCGACGCTCAGGTCGTGATCGAGGATGGCGAACTTCCTCACCGCCTCCGTCTGCGAGACTCTTTCGTTGACGCCTTCGACGATGCCGCGGACGAGCGCGCGCGTCTCTTCCTTCCGCGTCAGGTCAGCGAAGTCTGTGTAAACAATCCCGCGCGCGCGCGCATGCCCCAGCGTCTCCGCCGCGTTGAGCGTGAGGAGCGCAACCAGATAGCTCTTGCCGTCGCCGTAGACGAGCGCGTGGCTGATGAGGTGATGCTCCTTGAGCATGTTCTCGATGAGGGCGGGGGCGATGTTCTTTCCCGTCGAGGTGACGATCAACTCTTTCTTGCGGCCCGTGATCTTGAGGAATCCGTCACGGTCAATCTCGCCGAGGTCGCCCGTGAGCAGCCAGCCTTCGCCGTCGAAAACTGCGGCCGTCTTCTCCGGCTCCTTGTAATAGCCGCTGAACCTCATCGCGCTGCGGACGAGGATTTCGCCGTCGGCGGCGGTCTTCATTTCGCAGCCGGGCATCGGCGGCCCCACGGTGCCGAACCTGTAATTGTCCGGCCGGTTGAAGGCGACGCAGAGGTTTTCCGTCAGTCCGTAAGCTTGCAGGATGGGCAGGCCCGCCGCGTCGAAAAACTCCGCGATCTCTGATAGCAGCGGCGCGCCGCCGGAAGTCATCAGCCGGACACGACCGCCGAAGTAACTCTTAACCTTGTCCGTCATAGACTCGCACGCGCGCGCGTACTTCTCTCTCAACTCGGCTGGCACGGTCTCCCTCGCTTGTCGGCGGCGACTTATTTCGCGGCCCCTGCCGAGCGCCTCTTCAAAGCGCCGCCGCTCTTCGGGCGCCACACGGTCGAGGTCTGACACGATGCGCGCATGCACCTTCTCGAAGAAACGCGGCAGGGAGGCAAACACCGTCGGCTTCACTTCGAGCACGTAGTCCCAGAGCTTCGCCGGGTCGTCAACGAAGTATGTGGTCGCGCCCGCGTAGGTGCGCGTGTAGAGGCCGGAGATACGTTCCGCGACGTGGCAGTAGGGAAGATAGGAGAAGGCCACGTCCGCGTCGTCGAGCGGGACACATCCCTGCAACGACTCGACGCTGCCCAGCACGTAACGATGACTGAGGCACGCCCCCTTCGGCGGCCCCGTCGTCCCCGACGTGTAAACCATAATCACCACGTCATCAGTCCGCGCCTCTCGCGCACGCCGCGTGATGCCGTGCTCCAACTGCTCGCGGCGCACGCGCCCCGACTGCAAAAAGTCCCGGTAGCCGACCACGCCCTCGTGCCCGCGCGGGGCCGCTTCGTCGAGCGCCACGATTGTCTTCAACTTCGGCAGCGCCGCGCGCACGCGCATCACCTTGTCGAGCTGGAGGGCGGTGTCCACCAGCACCAATTCGGCGTCCGCGTGGTCGATGATGTACTGACACTGCTCGGCGGAACTGGTGGGGTAGAGGCCGACGCTCACGCCCCCCGCGATGATCGTGCCGAGGTCGGCGACCGGCCACGCGGGGACGTTGCCCATGAGGATGCAGACCGAGCCGCCCGTCCTTAGTCCCCGCGCGGCCAGCGCGCAGGCGAACTCGTGGGCCTCGCGCCCGAACTCCTCCCACGTGATGCCCGCCCATTCGTCGCCCCGCCGCACGTAAAAAGCGTTGCGCTCGCCGTATCGTTCGACCTGCTCGGCGAAGAGTGAGTAGATGTTCGGGTACTTCATAAGAAAGTGAGCAGTGAGCGGTGAGCAGTGAGCAGTTTAAGACACGGTAAGCTTTGACTGCTCACTGCTCACTGCTTTTCGCTACCAGCGAAAAGCCGCGCACGCCATGTTGAGGCCGCCGCCCGAAGCGCACATGACGACCACCTCGCCGCGCTTGAGCTTGCCCGCGCGGACGGCGTCATCCAAGACCATCGGGATACATGCCGAGCCGGTGTAGCCCCATTTCCCCATGACGGTGTGCGTGCGCTCCAAGGGGAGTTCGAGCCGCTTCATGACCTCCATGATGGTGCTCAGGTTGACCTGCGTGAAGAGGAAAAGCGTCACGTCTTCCAGCGCCAGGCCCGCTTTCGCCAGCACGTCCCGGACGATTGAGGGCCAGCCTTCGATGTTGACCTCCGGCGGATACTTCCGCACGAAGCGGACTTTGTTGAACCTGCCTTCCTTTAGCACCGCCTCGCTGATCGGCATGTGCGCGCCGCCCGCGTAGATGCCCATGTGTCCGTGATAGCTCCCGTCGGCGACGAGCTTCGACGCGAGAAAGCCCGGCCCTTCTTCCGACGCACTGAGCACGACCGCGCCCGCGCCGTCGGCGAAGATGGTCGCCGTCTTCTTCTCCGTCCAGTCGATGAACTTGCTCATCGCGTATGCGCCGACGACGAGTACGTTCCGGTACGTCGCCGGGTCGGCGACGACGTATTTCGACGCCGCGTCGAGCGCGGTGACGAAGCCGGCGCAGGCGCAGTTCACGTCGAACGTGCCGGCGTTCTTCGCGCCGAGCCGGTGCTGAACGACGACCGACGTGGCCGGCGACATGTACTCCGGCGTGTCCGTCGCGAGCACGATGAGGTCAAGCTCTTCCGGGCCGACTCCCGCCGCGTCGAGCGCGCGGCGCGCGGCTTCGGTCGCCAGGTCGGCGGTGCTTTCGTCCTCGGCGCAGACGTGGCGCTCGCGTATGCCGACCACCTGCGAGACGAATTCGTTGATGTCCTCGCCGAGCATCCGGCTCAGGTCGTCGTTCGTGAGCACCTTATCGGGGACGTAGGAGCCTGTGCCAGTAATTTTCGCGTATGTCATATCGTCGTCTGTCGAAGTGAAGTCGAAGTGAATCAGGTTTGTTAAGGTCGTGTCGCGGGCCGCTCGTCGAGGAATCCGACGACCGCCCGGTTGAACTCTTCGGCGCGCTCGATGAAAACCATGTGGCCCGCGCCTTCGATGATTGTGAGCCTCGCGCCCGGTATGCTCGCCGCGAGGTGGCGCGAGTTTTCCGGCGGGACGATGGCGTCCTCATCGCCCGTGACGACGAGCGTCGGCGCTTCGATCCGCGAGACCCGCGCCTCGGCGTCGAAAGTCGCGGCGGCCTGCACCTGCGCGAGATGTGTCAGCTCGCCGACGGGATGACGCAGACGCAGCGCCGTCACTTCTTCGACTTCTTCGGGTCGCCCCGCAAGGAATTCAGGGGCGAACGCCGGCCGCAGATTCTTGCGCGTGCGCTCCTCTGTATTCAGTCCATGTGGGGAAGCCATCGCCTGCAAAGTGCTCGCGGACGGCGGCAGATGGCGTGCGCCGCCGTAGCTCGTGCAGCACAACACGAGCTTACCGAGATTGCGCGGGTGCGTGAGCGCGAACTCCTGCGCGACAAAGCCGCCGAACGAGACGCCCAGGACGTGCGCCCGCTCGACGCCGAGCGCCGAGAGCAGCGCCGCCACGTCATCCGCACATCCCCTAATGGTCTCAGGCGTGCGCCCGCCCTCCGAGCGTCCCACGCCGCGCGGGTCGAAGACGATGGTGCGGAACCTTCGCGCGAGAACTTCGCTCTGTTTGAACCAGAGCCACAATCCAGACACGAAGCCGGGAATCAAAATCAGCGGCTCGCCCTCGCCATGGGCCTCGTAATAAAGCTCGACATCTCCAATCTGAATCAGCGGCATAGCGTCGGTATGAAATCAATTTGCGACGGCACGATTCGTCGCACCCGGCGTCATTTTCGAGAGGTCGACTCTAAGGTGCAAGGATGGGTCGCGTCCGCGGGCTCCACATGCCGGGACACTGTGGGGGTAGGCAGAGCTTGTCCCTTCTGTATTTAAGAAAAGTAGCGGACAGGCTCGCGGCAAGGGGCTGGCTACGGATTCTCACCATTACCCGAGCGTTGGACGCGTTCTCGCGGAATTTGTGCTCAACGACTGGCAGACTTGGTGCGGCCCTTACGTTCGACCGCCTTAGCCTTCGGCCTGCCAGTTCCTTTCGCAGACCGTGCGCGAGGGGCCCCGTCCCGCTCCGTCTCTCTCTGGGCCGCCACCCGGATGTTCGCGTTGAAGTTGCGAATACGGCTACCTTTCATGCGCTGGAGCACCTGATCGACGTACTCCGGCGGGAGGTCAACGAGCGTGAAACGGTCGTGGACGTCAATCGCGCCGATCTCTTTACCCGGCACGCCGCCTTCATTGGCGATGGCGCCGACGATGTCGGACGGGCCGACCTTGCCGTTGCGGCCCACGTCGATGAACAGGCGCATCATGCCGTCGCCCGGCTGCCCCAGCTGTTCTGGCCCCGGCTCCAGCGTGACCTCCAGCGGCCTGTCTCCCGCGGCCAAGCGGACGGCCGCCGCGGCTATCTCGGTCATGTCGCGCCCGCTTTCCTCGGCCAACTCTTCGACAAGTGACAGGTAGAGGTCCAGCCCCTCACCCTCCACACCCTTGAGGACGCGCCCCTTGAATAGCGCCACGCGCCGCGCGGCGACGTCGGCTTCGGAGGGCACCCTCATGGGCTCGATGCGCTGGCCCGTGTACTGCTCGACCTCGCGCTTCATCCGCTGCTGACGCGGAGTCACGAAGAGCACCGCCCTGCCTGCTCGCCCCGCCCGCGCCGTCCGGCCGATGCGGTGGACGTAGGACTCCACATCGTTCGGCATGTCGTAGTTGATGACCAGGCTGATCCGCTCGACGTCGAGGCCGCGGGCCGCCACGTCGGTGGCGACGACGATCTCGACCTGCCCGCCCCGCACCCTTCGGATGACCGCCTCGCGCTGGGCCTGGCTCATGTCGCCGTGCATGGACTCGGCGGCGTAGCCCCGTGCCTGGAGCTTCTCGGTCAGCTCGGCCGCTCCGACTTTCGTCCGGGCGAAGATGAGCGCCGCCTCGCCGGGACTGCCCTCGGCCTCGAGCAGGCGCGTCAGGGCGTCCGGCTTATGCCCCTCGGAGACGTTGATGTAACGCTGCTCGACGGTCGGCACCGTGAGCGTCTTGTGCTCGATCTCGACGCCCGCCGGCTCCCTCAGGTGCCGGTCGGCGATGCGGCGCACCTCGCGCGGCATCGTCGCCGAGAAGAGCGCCGTCTGTCTCTCGGCCGGAGTATGTTCCAGGATCCATTCCACGTCCTCGATGAATCCCATGCGCAGCATCTCGTCGGCCTCGTCGAGCACGACGGTTTTTAGTCCCGCGAGGTTCAGGGTCTCACGCCGCAAGTGGTCCATGATGCGGCCGGGGGTGCCGACGACGACCTGCGCGCCGCTCTGGAGCCGGCGGAGCTGCTGGTGGATGGGCTGGCCGCCGTAGACCGGCAGGACGCGGACGCCTCCCATGTGCTTGGCGTAGGTGTGGAAGGCTTCGGCCACCTGAATGGCGAGCTCCCGCGTGGGAGTGAGTACGAGGGCCTGCACGCCGGCGCTGACGGGTTCGAGCCTCTCCAGGATGGGCAGGGCGAAGGCGGCCGTCTTACCCGTCCCGGTCTGGGCCTGGCCGACGACGTCGCGCCCTTCGAGGAGCAGCGGGATCGTTTTCTGCTGGATAGGTGAGGGGGCCTCATAGCCGACATCGGCTATCGCCTTCAGTAGCGACTCGCTCAGGCCGAACTGGCCGAAAGAGTCCGAGCGGACTTCCGCTTTCGCCTTCATCGGAATACCTCTTCATGACAGGGCGGCTCAACGCCGTTTCACCAGGTAGGCTGTCTGCCTCGCCCGCGTGAGCCGTCAAGATGATCGTAAATGCCCGGAATTAATCTCAGGTAATTCTATCCGATATCAACTTCTTTTTGTGTACGGTGAAAGACTAAAGTTAGAACCGACACAATCGTCACCCGCTTCAAAGCGGGCGGCCGTTATCGCCGAGCAGGTTGGAGGGGCGCCGGAGGTCGAGAGCAGGCCGGGCGGGGGATGCCCTCTACGTGCGCGTCCCCGCCGACAGCGGCAGGCGCTTACGGCCCTTTAGCGCGGCTAGGTATTCCGCATCCAGCCGCGGAAGATGGCGTAGCTGACGATGTCCGTCCTGCTCCCGAGTCCCAGCTTGTGCATGCCGTTCGCTTTGTGCGCCTCCACCGTCTTGACGCTGACGCAGAGGCGCGCGGCGATCTCCTTGTTGCTGTAGCCGAGCGCGATGAGGCGCAGCACCTCCTCCTCCCGCTCGCTGACTGACTCCCCGATCTCCTCCCCGGCGGCTTTCGCCCGTCCGCGCCTATAGCCGCCCATGACTTTAGCCGTCACGGAAGGGTCGAGGTAGGTCTGCCCGTCGGCGACCGCCCGCACCGCAAATATCAGCTCCGCCGACGGGCTCTGCTTGAGCACGTAGCCTTTGGCCCCGGCCCGAAGCATCTCGGTCAGGTAGCCGTAGTCGGCGTGGCGCGTCAGGGCCAGCACACGCACCTGCGGGCAAGTCTCTTGAAGCCCCCGCGTCGCCTGGAGGCCGCCCCACCCCGGCATGGAGATGTCCATCAACGCCACGTCCGGCAGCAGTTGGCGCGCGAGCCGCAGCGCCTCCCGCCCGTCGGCGGCCTCGCCAACGACCTCCAGGTCGGGCTCGTTTTCGAGGATCAGCTTCAGCCCCTCGCGCATCGTCACGTGATCCTCGGCGATGAGGACTCGCACCTTCCTCACGCTCATGAGTCCACGCCTCCTGCGTCGGGTCCGGCGACGGGGACACGCACGAAGATGGTCGTTCCCGCTCCGGGTGAACTCTCGACCTCCAGCGTGCCGCCGACGAGCGCCGCGCGCTCCCGCATGTTCGTCACGCCCATCCCCCTGGTGACGTCGGCGCCGACCTCCTCTTCAGGGTCGTAGCCCTTGCCGTTGTCTTCCACGATGAGCACGGCCTGAGCGTCGCGCCGTTCGAGCAGGACGCCGACGTGGTCGGCCCCGGCATGCTTGTGGACGTTCTGGAGCGCCTCCTGGAGGATGCGGTAGAAGTTCGTCTCCACCTCCGGCGGCAGGCGGGGGGCGTCAGAGCCGAAGCCGCGGTACTCGGCCTCCACCCGGAAATGCTCGCTCCACTCCCGAACGAAGGTCTGGAGCGCGGCGTCGAGTCCGAGATGGTCGAGGGCGACGGGCCTTAATTCCCAGGCGAGGAAGTCCACGTCCGCGTCGAGCCGGTCGAAGATCGACTGCATCCGCTGAGTCTCCTCCGTCACCCCGGCGCGACCCCCCGCCCTGGACTTAACGATATCGATGCTCAGGCGCAGCGCGCTGAGCTGCTGGCCGAGCGTGTCGTGCAACTCGCGGGCGATTCTTCGCCTCTCGTCCTCCTGCACGGTGACGAGCTTTCTGAGGAGGGCGCGGACGCGACTTTCCGCCTGGGCGCGCTCCTTAGCCTCGATCAGCAGATTGCCGGCCGTCTCCTGCAACTCGCGGGTGCGCTCCTCGACCCGCGCCTCCAACTCCTCGTGCGCGCGGCGCAACTCTTCTTCCGCCTTCCGGCGCTCGGTGAGGTCGCGGACGATCTTGGCGTAGCCCGTTAAGACGTGACCGTCGCGCAGCGGCACCAGGACACCGCTCACGTAGAAGCGTCGGCCGCGCTTGCTGACGTGCCAACGTTCGCACAAAGACCGGCCCTCCTGGCGCGCCTGCCGCATCTCCGCCGCGGGGACGCCCTGCTCCCGGTCTTCAGGCGTGAAGATGACCTCGGCGTGCAGGCCGACCGCCTCTTCTTCGGGGTAGCCGAACAAACGTTCCGCGCCGACGTTCCACGTTTCGATCCACCCGCTGGCGTCCGTCGTGAAGATGGCGTAGTCGATGGCGCTCTCCATCGTCAGGCGCAGACGCTCTTCGCTGCGCCTCAACGCCTGCTCCGCCTTCTTGCGCTCGGTGACGTCTCTGATCACCGCCAGTAGGCCGACGGCGTCGTCGTCATCCTCTTCCAGTCTGCTGACTAATGACTCGACCTGTATCCATCTCCCGTCCTTTATGATGTGAACGTTCTCTCCAAACCAGGAGCCCGTCTTCGCCAGCGAGTCGGCGGCGGCCTCCTCGTCGGCGGGCGAAAGCCAGCGGTATTGATAGGCGTCGGTCAGCTTGCGGCCCAGCACCTCGCCGGCCTCCAGGCCGTAGAGCCGTTCAGCGCCGCTGTTCCAGAAGGTGATGCGCTCCTCCAGGTCGATGGCGATCACGGCGTCCGACACCTGCGACACGACGTTGGCCTGAAACTTGAGGCGCTCTTCGGCCCGCCTGCGCGACGTGTCGTCGCGCAAAATTTTGGCGAAGGCGAGCGGCTCGCCCGCGTCGTCCCGGAGCAGCATGAGCAGGCCGTTGGCCCAGAACCGCGAGCCGTCCTTGCGCACGTGCCAGCGCCGGTCCTCGGCGCGCCCCTCCGCCAGCGCGGTCTTCAGCTCACGGTCGAGCGCGCCCTGCGCGAGGTCTTGCCGGGTGTAGATGACGGAGACGTGCCGCCCGACCCACTCACCTTCCGCGTAGCCGAGCAGACGTTCGACCCCGGAGTTCCAGCTCAGGACACGCCCCTCCAGGTCTTTCGTGTAGACGGCGAAGTCCTCGACGTTCTCCACGACGAGGCGGAACAACTCCGCACTCTGCTCAGACATCTCCGGCTTCAATTCTGACCTCACCTGACCGCCGAGCGCCACGCTGGGCGCCGAGCTTCCGTAAACGCCGCGTAGTGATAGGTGAATGAATTTATATTACTACACGAATCCCCCCGTTCCGCGTCAATAAGTTAGCGCACCATCTCGTTAGAGATTTAAGGGGAAGCGGGAAGTTAGCAAGAAGGCCGGCCACCCTGAATATTTAGATGGTGCTCGACGCGATGCGTCCGGGAACATTAACGTTTCCGTCACGAATGCCCTCGCCTGGTCTGCCGTGTTCGCCGTCGTCCTGAGACTCCGTGACCAACGCGGTGACGCTCGTCCTCGCCGCCGCCATCGTCTGGATGAAGCTAAAGTTTAAGTAGGCAAGACTCTTATAACGTATGGCCTGCTGAGGGAACGCCTGTTATCATTAACTTTAGCCACCAATAAGGAAGTTAAATCCCCGACAGGGGGATGCGCCCGGCCGCCGTATGAGCAATATTTTAATTGTTGACGACTCGCCGACCATGAGGCGGATGGTCACGGCCTCGCTGCGCGCCCTCTCGGGCGTTAGCTTCGGGGAAGCGAGCAGCGGTCTCGAAGCCATCGAGCGTCTGGCAATCGCCCCCGTAGACTTGATGATTCTCGACTTGAACATGCCGGACATGCACGGCCTGGAGGTGTTGGACTTCCTGCGCAGCCATCAGGCGTATCAACACATCCCCGTCATCGTGCTGACGACCAGGGGGGACGAGGCGAGCCGCGCGGACGCGCTCGCCGCCGGCGCCGCCCTGTATTTAACCAAACCGTTCGCCCCACAGGCATTGGCCGCGCAGGCGGGCGCCTTGTTGAAATCTCATCCGGAAAGGGCCTAGTGTCCGATTCGCACCCCGAAAACGGCGGCGAGTTTTTTGCTCAGTTCCTCGACGATTATTTCGCCGAGTGCGATGAGCACCTGACCCTCGTGCGCCGTCACCTGCTCGCGCTCGAAGAGCAGTCCGGGCGGACGGGCGTCAACCCGTCTCTACTCGACGAGCTGTTCCGCAGCTTCCACACGCTCAAGGGCATCTCGGCCATGGTCGAGCTGGGCGAGGCGGAACAACTCGCTCATCACATGGAGAGTTACCTGCGGGCTTTGCGCCGGCAGGAGGCGCGGCTCGGCGAGGAAGGCGTCGAGGCGCTCATGTCGGCCACGACCGTGCTTGAGCAGGTCATCGCCGCACGCCGCAGAGAGGAGACGGCCCCGGCCATCGGTGCGACCGTCGCGCGTCTTGAGGCGTTAGTCTCAGAACCCGAGTCGGAACACGGACGGCCTTCGTCCACACGGGACGGCGACGAAAGCGCGGCCGATGCGAAGTCAGAACAGAGTGCGCCGCCGCCGTCCGGCGCCGCGGGTCGCCTGGAGAATACACGCACGTGGCGATTTGAATTCACGCCGACCCCCGCGCTCTCCGAACGCGGCGTCAACGTCAACAGCATTCGCGCCCGTCTGCAAGAGGTCGGCGAAATTTTGCGAGCCGCCCCGCACGTCAGGGAGCAGGGCAGAATCATCTTCGAGTTCGTCGTCGCCACCGTCGTCGAAGAATCGGCGTTCGCGGGCTGGCACGAAGACAACCTGACATACGCGCCGGTCGGAGAAGAAGCCCCGAGCACGATGCACACGCCGTCGCCGCCGACAGGGTCGGCCCCGGCTTCCGACACTCGCGAAGTCGAAGACTCGCGGCCGACCCCGGCGGCGCCCGCCGCGTCGAGGCGCGCGCCCTCCAACGTCGTGCGGGTAGACCTTGCGCGTCTGGACGAACTGATGCGGCTCATCGGCGAGCTGGTCACGAGCCGCGCGCGGCTCGACGACGGCCTGAAGCAGTTGCAGCGTCACGTCGCCCCCGCCGAGTGGCGCGGGTTGCAGGAGACGAGTCATGCGATGGCCCGTCAACTGCGCGACCTGCGCGAAGGCGTCATGCGCGTGCGGATGGTGCAGGTCGGCGAAATCTTCGAGCGCATGAGGTTCGTCGTCCGCGACCTGGCGCGCGAGAGCGGCAAAGAGATCAAGCTCGAACTTCTGGGGCAGGAGACGGAGGTGGATAAGTTCCTCGTCGAGCGCATGATGAACCCGCTCCTGCACCTCGTGCGTAACGCCGTCAGTCACGGGCTGGAGACGGTGGAGGAACGCGCCGCGCTCGGCAAGCCGCGGGAGGGAAAAATCACCCTGCGCGCCGCGGCCTCGGGCGACAACGTGCTGATCGAGATCGCGGACGACGGACGCGGCATCGACGCGGAGCGCGTCGCCGCGCGCGCGCGCGAGCGCGGCCTGATTGCCGGGGATGTCGGTATCGACGAGTCGCTGTTGTTGGAGTTGATTTGCGCGCCGGGCTTCTCGACGCGCGACGAGGCGGACAGGGCCAGCGGGCGCGGCGTCGGGATGGACGTGGCCGCCAAAACCATCGAGGAACTCGGCGGCGCCCTCACGCTCGCGACGGAGAAGAACCGCGGGACGCGCTTCCGCGTTGAGCTGCCTCTGACGCTCGCCATCGCCGACGCGCTCATCGCAAGCGTTGCCGGACAGCGCTTCGCCTTCCCGCAGACGGTCGTGCGGGAGGTCATCGAAGTCGAGGCGTCGGCGGTGAAGGTTTTAGAGAACAACGAGATCGTTTCTTACCGCGGCGGGGTGCTGCCGCTGGTGCGCCTCGCGCGCCTGTTCGGGCTGGACGAGACGACGCCGCCGCGGGCCTTCCACGTCTTCGTGGTCGGGAGCGGCGCGGGCGCCATGGGTCTTGCGGTTGACCGCGCCGTCGGGCAGAGGGAGATCGTGGTGCGCGGCATGAACGACCCTCTGGTGAAGGTCGCGGGCGTCGCGGGCGCCACCGACCTCGGCGACGGGCGCGTCGTGCTTATCCTCGACGTGGCCGCCCTGAAATATTCGGCGCCCGCCGTCAAACATTCCGCCGGGAACGCTAAGGCGCGTCTTCCGCGGAAGAGATAAATTCATGTCGCATACACAGAAGGATGCCGAGCCCTTCGTTCTCTTCGAGCTGGCCGGGACGACTTACGGCGTGCGCAGCCGCTTCGTGCAGCAGATGGAGATGATCGAGCACATCACGCCGGTGCCGAACGCGCCCACGGCGGTCGAGGGCGTCGTGCTCGCGCGCGGTCAGGTCATCCCCGCGCTCAACCTGCGTGTGCGCTTCGGCTTTGAGAGGATTCCTTTCGACCTGCGCTCACGCCTGATGGTCGTCAACCAGGGCGAGCGCACGCTCGGCCTGATCGTGGACACGGCCCGCGAGTTTCTGCGCATCCCCGAGTCGGCCATCGAGCCGCCGCCGGAGGCGATCACAGGGCTGAGCGGGAAGTATCTCGAAGGCATCGCGACGATTAAAGAGCGGATGATTCTAGTTCTCAATCTGGCCGAGGTGATCGACATCGGCGAACAGCAGCCCGCGTCGGCTGAAGGGTTAATAGGAGACGGACATGTCAACACAGACTGGTAATGCGGCGGTCGGCGGACTCGGCGTGAACGCCGTGCGGGCGCGCGAACACATGGCGCAGGTGGCGGACGCGGCGCACGAGATAGCGCGCATCGCGCGTGAGGTGACCGAAGGGGCGGACGCGCAGATACACTCGCTCGACTCGGCCGTCAGCCTCGCGAATGAGACGACGGCCTCGCTCGGGGAGACGACCACGCAGGCCGAGTCGATTGCGACTTCGACGGAAGAACTCGTCTCCTCCGTCAACGAGACGGCTGCCTCCATCGAGCAGGTCAGCGCAAACTCTTCGAGCCTCGCCGCCTCCATCAACGAGACGGCGGCCGCCATCGAAGAGTCGGCCCGGTCTATCGAGAGCGTCACCGCCAACGCGCAGGAGATGGCGACCTCCGCCGCGGAGGTGACGGGCGCGATGAACGAGATCGCGGCCTCCGTCAAGAGCGTCAGCGACGACACGGAGGCGCTCTCCGTGTCCGTCAACCAGACCGCCGTCAGCATGGAGCAGATGTCGCGCTCCATCGACAGCCTCGCGGGGAACGCAGACGACTTGAGCGTGTCCGCCGAGCAGACGGCCTCGTCGATCAACGAGATGGCCGCCTCCATCGAAGAGGTCTCGGCGATGTCCGAGAATCTCGCCTCGACCGTCGAAGAGGTTTCGACCTCGATGGAAGAGATGGCGCGCTCCGTGCAGGGCGTCGCGCAGAACACGGAGAAGATTACGGAGGCGGCGACGGGCGCGGCGACGAGCGCCGCCGAGATGGAGCGCTCGCTGCGCTCGGTCGCGGCGATGACCAAGCGCGCCGAAGAGGTCGCGGGCCGCGTGTCGCGTGAGGCGGAGCAGGGCGGCGGGGCGGCGCAGAAATCCATCCAGGGCATCGGGCGCGTCCGCGCCTCGATGGAGCAGTCGGCGGCCGTCATCCGCGAGATGGGCAAGCGCTCGAACGAGATCGGCGGCATCGTCAACACCATCAACGTCATCGCCGAGCGCACCAATATGCTCTCGCTCAACGCGTCAATCGAAGCGGCGCGCGCCGGGGAGGCGGGGCGCGGCTTCGCCGTCGTCGCCGAAGAGATTCGCAACCTCGCCGACCGCTCGGCGCAGGCGACCGCCGACATCGCCGCCATCATCAAGGCGTTGCAGGACGTGGTGCAGGAGGCCGTCGCGGCGTCGAGCGAAGGTGTGCGCGTCGCGGAAGAGAGCGGCCGTCTCGCGGAGGAGGGGTCGGAAGGGCTGCAAAGAATCCTCTCCGGCGTGGGCGAGACCACACAGATCGTCGGCCAGATAGCGCGCGCCACCGAGGAGCAGTTGGGCGCGGGAGCGCACGTCTTAGCGTCGATTGAGACGACCGCGGCGCAGGCCCGGCAGGCCGCGGTCGCCACGTCCGAGCAGGACAAGGCCGCACAGGAGATTGTCAAAGCGGCGGCGCAGATGCGCAAGACCGCCAAGGAGGTCAGCCAGGCGATGAGCGAGCAGGGGCGAGCCGCTCGCGAGATCATCAAGGCCGCGCAGAGCACGACCGCCGTGGCCACGCAGGTGCGTAAAGCCTCCACCGAGCAGGCGGCGGCCGCCAAACAGGTCGCGCAGGCGGTCGAGTCGATGCGCCGCGGCGCGGCCTCCACCTCGCGCGCGCTCGAAGAGCAGGCCACGGCGGGCGAACAGGTCTCGAAGGAGTCGGAACGACTGGCGCGGATGATCGGCGGGGTAAGCCGCGCGATGGGTGAACAGGCGGCCGCCGCGACGCAGATTACCACCGCGGCGCAGAGTATGCGCCAGCAGGCCGATCAGGTCGCCAAGGCGTTGGGCGAGCAGTCCCGCGCCGCACGCGACATGACCGCCGCCTCGACGAGCATCTCCAAAGAGATCGGGCTCATCACGCGCTCGAACCGCCAACACTTAACCTCTTCCGAGCAGGTCTTAGGCGTGCTGACCGACATTCGACAGATCACCGAGCGCAACGCGCAGGGGGTCAAAGCCACACTGAGTTTGACGGTCGGTTTGATCGAGCGGGCTCAGCAACTCACCGCGGCCGTGGGCGACGCGGACGCGGGTCAAACGGGCGAACGTGTCGCGCCGTCCGCAAGCGCCGCACCACGCCCTAACGGAAGACCAAGACGCTCGAAGAAGGGCTTGACTCCGGGCGAAGCCGCGGGCAACGGCGGGCCGGAGCAGTCCGACGGCTCCGGTCAATGAAGACAACTTTCGTTTTCGGGCGGTAAGTATTCGGCGGGGACTTTGACGCACCGGGATGGGTAGCCTGACTCCTTCAGACAATGCAATCGGCGTCTTCACGACCGACGCGAGTCTCGTTATTCAAATCTGGGACGCGGCCCTCGCACGCCTGACGGGCATCCCCGCGGACGCCGCGCGCGGGAAACATCTCGCCGAACTCATCCCAAATTTAGAAGAGGGCAGACTGCTCGCGCGTTTCCGGCGGGTGCTGGACGAAGGGGTCGTCGAAGTCCTCGCGCCCGCCTTCCATCACTACTTAATCCCGTGCCCGCCGTCCGCCCCCTCGAAGCATTTCGACAGGATGCAGCAGCGCGTGACCATCGCGCCCCTGCGCGAGGACGACAGGACGGTCGGCGCGCTCGTCACGGTCGAAGATGTCACCGCGCGGATCGAACGCGAGCACAGCCTCTCCGAGCAACCCGCACGCGCCGACGAAGGGGTGCGCCTCAGCGCCGCGCGTGCGCTCAAGGAGGAGGAGTCGCTCGAACCCGCGCGGCCCCTCCTCGCCGCGCTCGGGGATGAGAACTGGCGCGTCCGCCGCACGGCCGTCGAGGGACTCGCGCGCCGCGCCGCGCCCGACGCCATCGCCGCGCTCTTAGCTTCGGTGCGCGAGAATCATCAAAATCTCGGCCTCCTCAACAGCGCGCTTCAGGTGCTCGCGATGAGCGACGTGGACACGCTCTCGCAGCTCGTCGAATTTCTGAACGACGAGGACGCAGACCTGCGCATGCAGGCGGCTCTCGCACTCGGCGAGCAGCGCGACGGGCGCGCCGCCCCCGCGCTCCTCGGCGCGCTCGAAGACGCGGACATCAACGTGCGTTACCACGCAATCGAAGCATTGGGGAAACTGCGCGCCGGCGGGGCCGCCGACGCGCTCGCCGGGATTGCCGAGACGCGCGATTTCTTCCTGGCGTTCCCGGCGCTCGACGCGTTGACGCGCATCGGCCAGGCGCACGTCGCTCCGCGCGTCGTGCCGCTGCTCGAAGACGAGCTTTTACGCGAGGCGGCCGCCGACGTGCTCGGGCGCCTCGGCGACGAAGAGACGGTCGCGCCTCTCGCCGCGCTGCTTAACACGCCGCACGCGCCCGCGCCGACAGTCGCGCGCTCGCTCGCTGCGCTGCACGACCGCTACGAGAAACTGTACGGCGAGGGCGCGCACATCGCCGACCTGACCCGCGCGGCCATCAGCCCGACGGGCGCGCAGAACCTGCTCGACGCGCTCAACGAGTCGGACTCCGGGGAACCGCGCCCGCTCGCGCTGGTCGTCGGATGGTTAGAAGGCGCGGCGGTCGAGCGCGCTCTGACGCGCCTGCTCGGGCGCGCCGGTGCGCGCGGCGAGGTGGTCGAAGCGTTGGTGCGGCACGGCTCGCGCGTGACGGATTTATTGATTGAACAGTTGGGGTCGGAAGACCTCGAAATCAGAAAGTCGGCGGTCGTGGCCCTGGGGCGCATAGGCGACGCGCGCGCCACGCCCGCGCTCCTCGAGGCCCTCGAAGAAGACCCGGAGCTGGTCATCCCCGCGGCGGACGCGCTGGCGAAGATCGGCGACCCACGAGCTTTCGACGGGTTGCTCGCACTCGTCGGCGACCCACACGCCGCGGTCAGGCAGGCGGCCGTCGGCGCGCTCAACTCGCTCGGCTCGCCTGAGATGCCGGGGCGTGTGCTGCCGCTCCTCGAAGATGCCGACCCCAACGCCCGCGAATCGGCGGTGAAGATCGCCGGCTACTTCGGCTATCCCGAATGCGCCGACCTTCTGTTGGAACGATGCCGCGACGAGGACGAGCGCGTGCGCCGCGCGGCGGTCGAACACCTTCCCTTCCTCGAAGACGAACGCGCCACGCCCGCGCTCGTGCGCGCGCTGCGACACGAGACGCCGAAGGTGCGCGCCGCGGCGGCGGGCGCGATGGCGCTGGCCGAAGGCCCCGAAGTCTCGGCTTCTTTGATTGAAGCACTCGGGGACGAAGATTCGTGGGTGCGCTATTTCGCCGCGCGTTCGCTCGGCCGGCTGAAGATTGCGGGAAGCGCGGACGCGCTGGCGGGGCTGGCGCGCGACGACAAAGCGAATCACGTCCGCATCGCGGCCGTCGAAGCGCTGGGCGGCCTCGGCGGGGAGACGGCGGTCAGGGCGGTCGCCCCGCTGCTCCAGTCGGACGAGCCGGACATCGTGCGCGTAGCCATCGCCGCACTCGGCCGGATGGAGAACCCCGCCGCCCGGCCGCCGCTCTTAGAAGCTCTGCAATCGCCGGACGCAGAGGTCAGGGCTGCCGCCGCCGAGGCGCTCGGGGTGACGAAAAGAAATCGGCAGGGAGATTCTAACTGACGGCGGAAGGGCCTCCGGCCGGTCGCCGCGGGCTGAAGAACAATGGGCTTTCACACGGGTAGTTTAGGTGTCACGGGCGGGGCGGACAGGTTGTTGCGCGACCTGATACACGAGCGCACGGGGCTGTTTTTCGATAACGGGAAGGGCGACCTCCTGACGGACAAGTTGTCGCCGCTGGTCGTCGAGCGCGGGTTCACGTCCCTCCTCGATTATTACTACCTGCTGAAGTACGACGAGGCGTCGCAGGACGAGTGGCTGAACGTGATGAACGCGCTGTCCGTCCCCGAAACTTACTTCTGGCGCGAGATGGATCAGGTGCGCGCGCTCGTCGAATGGGTGGTGCCGCGTTGGTTCGCGGCGCCGGGCGCCGGGCCGCTGAAGATTTGGAGCGCGGCGTGCGCGACGGGGGAGGAGCCGCTGACCATCGCGATGGCGCTCGAAGAGGCGGGGTGGCTCGCGCGCGCGCCGATTGAGATTCACGCCAGCGACGCCAGCACGGCGGCCGTCGAAAAGGCCCGGCGCGGGGTCTATCGCGAGCGCTCGTTCCGCAACCTGCCGGCGGGGCTGCGCGCCAAATATTTTACGCAGATGGGCGCGACACAAACGTGGCGTGTTGACGCTAGGCTGCATGACACCGTCAAGTGGGGTGTCGTTAATTTGATGAGCGAGGCGGAGTCCGCGCCGTGGGCGGCGGCGAACGTGATCTTTTGCCGCAACGTGTTCATCTACTTCTCCGACCAGACGATCAGCAGGACGGTGCGCTCGTTCGCCGCGCACATCCGGCCGCCGGGTTACCTGTGCGTGGCCGCCTCGGAATCTCTGTTGAGGCTTTCGGCGGATTTCGAGTTGCAGGAGATCGGTAACGCGTTCGTGTATGTGAAGCGGCCGGGTCAGGGCTGACGGCCGCCTCGCGCCCCGAGGACTATTCATGGATCGAGTTCTAAAAGTTCTGGTGGTGGACGATTCCGCATACGTGCGGAAGGTCGTGAAGCAGATGCTCTCGCGCAGCCCGTTCCTCGAAGTGGTGGGGACGGCCCGGGACGGGCGGGAGGCGCTGGAGCTGGTGGTGCAGTTAGACCCGGACGTCGTCACCTGCGACCTCATCATGCCCGAGTTGGACGGGGTCGGGTTCGTGCGCGAACAGATGGCGCGCCGGCCCGTGCCGATCATCATCATGAGCATCGCGAGCGAGACGGGCGAGGCCGCGTTGACCGCGCTCGACGAGGGCGCAGTGGATTTCGTACAGAAGCCGACGGCGCTGGCGACCGAGAAAATCTTCGAGGTGAGTGACGAGTTGATCGAGAAGGTCAAGGCCGCCGCGAGCATCCCGATGGGCCGCGTCAAGAAGGCCCCGTCAGAGCCTGCGCCCGCGCCGTCGCGAGCCTTGGCCTCCGTCACGCGCAAAAAGCTGGTGGACGTGGTGGTCGTCGGCATCTCCACCGGCGGCCCCCAGGCTTTGAAACAGTTAATACCCCAACTCCCCGCGGATTTCCCCGTCCCGATGGCCATGGTCATGCACATGCCGGTCGGCTACACTGAAATGTACGCGCGCAAGCTGGACGAGCATTCGCCGCTCGAAGTTCGAGAAGCACAGGAGGGCGACGAGCTGCGCGCGGGCCTGGCGCTGCTGGCCCCGGCCGGGCGGCACCTGACCTTCCGCCGTCAGGCGGGCGGCGCGGTGGTCGCGCATCTGGATTCGAAGCCCTTCGAGATGCCGCACCGCCCGTCGGTGGACGTGCTCTTTCAGTCGGCGGCCGAGGTGTACGGGCAGAGGGTTCTGGGGGTGGTGATGACGGGGATGGGGTCGGACGGCAAACAGGGCGCGGCCTGGATCAAGGCACAAGGCGGTCTGGTCTACACCGAGAGCGAAGAGACGTGCGTGGTCTACGGCATGCCCTCTTCAGTGGTGGAGGCGGGCTTGAGCGACCGAAGCGTGCCGCTCGACGGGATGGCGCAGGCGATTCGGGAGGCGGTATGAGTAAAAAAATAATGGTGGTGGACGACTCCGCGCTGTCGCGCAGAACCTTACGCCGCATTCTGGAGACGGCTGGCTACGGCGTCGTCGAGGCCGAGGAGGGCATGGCCGCGCTCGAACTCTATTTCATCGAGAAGCCCGATCTGGTGCTCCTCGACCTGGTGATGAAGGGCATGTACGGCCTCGACGTGCTCGAAAAGCTGCGCCAGATGGATCCCCTCGTGCGCGTCGTGGTCCTTTCCGCGGATATCCAATCGACGTCGCGAGAGATGGTCGCGGCCGCCGGCGCCGCCGG
>DASVES010000508.1:0-23685 GCA_036380435.1 Pyrinomonadaceae bacterium
AAGGAGATCGTCAAGGTGGTCGTCGTCCCGAAGCGTCTGGTCAACATCGTCGTGAGATAATACGGCGGGGCGGGAACCGCGTGCGGGCGCCCTTCGTTCTACATTGCGACCCCTGATTTTTCGCGCCGCGCGCGTTATAGATCATTTCAACTTGAGTGTTAGGTATGGCGGCTCACCGCGGAGGCACAGAGGACGCAGAGACTACGCCGCAGGCTTGACGCTTCCGCTCGACGTTGAATCTGCTCAACCCTCTGCGCTTCCTCTGCGTCCTCTGCGCCTCCACGGTGAGTCCAACGCCCCCAAGACTCGACTGAAACAAGGGTAAAATCTTTTCGAGGTCGCCCACATGAAGCTCAAAGACTCTCGCATCATCGCCGTCATCGTCGCCCTCATTGCGCTCCTCCACTTCGCACTCTCCCCGCGCGAAGTCAAGCAAGTCTCGCCCGCCCGGACTCAAACCACGGAGTCGTCGAGGGCCGCGCGCCGCGCCATCGTCATCTCGCTTGACGGGCTGGACGTGCGCTACCTGCGCCGGGCCGACGAGTTCAGCTTGAAAATCCCGACGCTCCGGCGGCTGATGAAGGAAGGGGTGCTCGCGGGCGTCGAGAGCGTCTACCCGTCCGTGACCTACCCGAACCACACGGCCATCGTGACGGGCGCGCGCCCCGACCGCCACCGCATCGTCAACAATCAGGTCTTCGTACCCCCGACCAGCCCGCAGCGCGGCGTCCAATTCTGGTTCGCCCGCGACATCAAGACCGAGACGCTCTGGGACGCGGCCCGGAAGCGCGGCCTCTCGACGGGCCTCGTCTCGTGGCCCGTCTCGACGGGCGCGGGCGACTGGAACGTGCCCGAAATCTGGAAGCCGGGCACAAGCCCCTCCGACTCCTTCCCCACGACGCTCGCCGAGATCAGCCGTCACGCGCGCCCCGCCGGCCTCGTCGAGGAGATCGCGGAGCGCGTGCCCGACATCTACAAGAACGTGACGAAGGACGAGGGCGACGACCACCGCGCGCACTGGGCCGAGTACATCATCCGCGAGAAGCGCCCCGACCTCATGCTCGTCCACCTCTTCGACCTCGACCACACCGAGCACAACCGCGGGCCGTTCACCCCGGAAGCGTTCGCCATACTGGAGAAGGTTGACGGCTACGTCGGCCGCATCCTCGCGGCTGCCGAGCAGGCGGGCACGCTTTCGGAGACGGCCGTCTTCATCGTCAGCGACCACGGCTTCCGCGACCTGAGCAAGTACATTCACCCGGCCGTCGTGCTGCGCGAGGCGGGTCTCGTCACGACGCGCGACGAGAGGAGCGCAAACGTTCAGACGCAGACGGTCGTCACCGACTGGCGCGCTTACCCCTACCCGAGCGGCGGCTCGTGCGCCATCGTGCTGCGCGATGCGGGCGACCGCGACGCCGCGGAGCGCGCGCGCGCCGCGCTGGAAAAATTCAACGAGCAGCAGGGCGGCAAATTGTTCCGCATCGTCGGCCGCGATGAGCTGAGCAAACTCGGCGCGTTCCCTGAAGCGGCCTTCGGGCTGGAGGCGACCTTCGGCTACGCCTTCGGCGACAACCACTCGGGCGAAGCCATCACCGAGACCACGAGGCGCGGCACGCACGGCTACCTGCCGATGCCGGCCGACTACCGCGCGACGCTCGTCGTCTCCGGCCTCGATGTCGTCCGCCGCGGCGACCTCGGCGACGTTCACATGACCGAAGTCGGCCCGACCATCGCCGCCGCGCTCGGCCTCACGCTCGGTGACGCGCAGCACGGCGCGCTGAAACTGCGTTAGTCCATGCCGGCCCGCGGCGTCGCCCAGCGCCACGCGCTTACCGCGCGCCGCCCTTGCCGCCGCGCGCCTGCAATCCAAGCAGGCGCGCCGGGAATTCCCCGAAGTCTTCGACCACCCAACTGTTGCCGTCCTCAAGTTTGATCTTCGCAGCCGCGATGAACGTCCCTTCGTTGTCCCCCTTCCGGCCCAGATGCAGCTCCGCGTAGCCGAACTTGTAGTCTTCCGAGCGCGTGCCGTGGCGCAGTTCGTAGAAGTTGATGTTGCGCTGGAAGAGCACCACCAGCTTCGTGCCGCCCTCCGGCAGCTCCGTGGGGATGATGGCGTTGGCCGTGATGCCAACGCCCGTGCCGATCTGTATCCGCCCCGCGTTCAGCTTCGAGAGCACGCTCAGCAGTTCGTCCTGCCCTCCCGTTTGCAGCGCCGAGGTGAGCCGCTGCACGTCCTGCGGCGACGTGTATCGCTCGACGATGAGCCGGAACTGGCGCGTGCGCCCGCCGAGCCGCCCGCCGACGCCGACGACCGTGCCGACGATGTCGCGGCCCACGTACCGACTTCCTTGAGCCTTCGCCGGTGTCGCCGAGAACGTCAACCCCGCCACGCAGCAGAGCGCGCACAACAGACCGGATAGTCCTCTCCTCTTCATGTCGCCTCCTGTTAACCCGAACCTTTCAACCTGGGAACGTGAAAGTATATGCCCACGCGAGAACGATGGTCTATTCCTTCTCGTACTTAAACGCCGCCGCCACACGACCGCCCACTCGCCCGCGCGCGCACACAGCCTCCGACCATATTGCTTACTGCCTACTGCTTACTGCTCACTGCTCACTGCTCACTGCTCACTTCCTTGCCTTGCCTCGCTCTCATCGAGTTGTTAGAATTTTTCCCACGTCGTGGTTGTCGTCGAAGCGTTTCCAGCTTCGACCTTCGCCGCCGCGCCTGTTCGCGGCGATTCGTTTTATTGTGCAGCAGACGAGAGTGTCGTGCGCCGGACGTTCGCGGTCGTTCCGTTCGGCGCGCTTGTTGTTTCAGATGAAAGAGTGTCCGGCCTGTAACCGCTGCTTCCCCGACAACGTCAACCACTGTCCCTCGGACGGCGACGCGCTGCGCGCCACCATCACGGGCGACACGGTGCTCGACAGCCGCTACCAGTTGGAGAAGCGGCTCGGGCAGGGCGGCATGGGCGTCGTCTTCAAGGGCCGGCACGTCTACCTCAAGACCACGCACGCCATCAAGATCATCCTCCCCGACCTCGTCGGCAACGACCCCTCACTCATCACGCGCTTCCGACAGGAGGCGATGGCCGCCGCCAACATCCGCCACCAGAACATCATCAGCGTGACAGACTTCGGCGTCGTCAACGACACGATGCCGTTCCTCGTGATGGAGCTGTGCGAGGGGCGCTCGCTCCACGACATCCTCGCCGAGGAGAAGCGTCTGCCGGCGGCGCGGGCCATCGAGATCATGCTGGCCGTGGCCGCCGGCGTCGGCGCCGCGCACAATCAGGGCATCGTCCACCGCGACCTCAAGCCCCTGAATATCATGCTCAAGGACGGCTGCTCGGCGGCCGAGGGCGTGAAGGTGCTCGACTTCGGGCTGGCCAAGATCAAGTCGGGCGACCTGCTCGGCTCCTTCGTCGCGGCGCAGACTCAAGGGCTGATGGGGTCGCCCTTCTACATGGCCCCCGAGCAGTGGAGCGACGAGGAGCCGGACGCCCGCGCCGACATCTACGCGCTCGGCGTCATCCTCTACCAGATGCTCGCCGGCGAGGTGCCCTTCCGTGGCAACTCCATCCCCTCGATCATGAAGAAGCACCTCGGCGAGCCGCCGCCCGCCTTCACGGAGAAGGGCGTGGAGGTGCCGCCCGAGGTCGAGCGCGTGGTGCGTCACGCGCTGGAGAAGGAGGCGGAGAAGCGCCCGCAGGCCGTCGTCGAGTTGTCGCTGGAGCTGCTTCAGGCGCTCTCGGCCGTGAGCGCGCCCGCCGCGCCGTCGGCCGTCAGCCAAGTCGCGAGTTCTGACTTTGGGATGAAGGCGGAAGCGCCCGCCGGGCAGGGCATCGTACAGCCCGATCCTGTGAGGGCGGGGGGGCAGCCGACCGGGGAGCTGGCCGCGCGCGGCGGCGTGACCTCCGTGGATGTCGGGAGGCAAGCGGACGCGCCGCCCGACTTCGAGGAGAGCGCCCCGGCGGTGACGCCGCGCGTCGAGTCCTCGCCGCGGATTGAATACAACGAAGGCCGGGAGACTTCGCACGACATCGCGGCCGGCGCAACGGCCGTGATACCCGATGCGTTCATCGAGCGCGACGACTCGCTTTCGCCCATGCCGTCCACGCCGACGTCTTCGCCGTCCGCGCCCCTTCCTACTTCTTCCGCATCCCCGCCGCCGTTACAAACTTCTACGCCCTCGATGCCGCCCGCGTCTCAGTCGCCGCCAACGGCCGGGCCGGAAGCGAGCAGCTCCGGCTTCGCGGAATCGCCGTCGTTCTATGCCGCGCCGCCGTTCACATCGTCGGAGACGCAGGCCTTTGCGACGACCCCGCTCAGCGCCGAACGCCTTTCACAGTTTCAGGAGTCGTCGCAGACGACGATTGAGCCGAATGTGTCGGAGCGCGTGGAGGCGCTGCCGCCAGTCGTCGCCTCGCCGCCCGGCTCACAGCGCGTGGGCACGATGGCTGCGCCCACCGGGTCGCGCGTGCCCGTCACCGTCTGGATCGCGGGCGGAGTGCTCGCCCTCCTCTTCGTCGTCGCCGGTCTTTACTTCGCACTCAAGCCGACGCAGAGCGATGACGAGACGAACACGAACCTGCGGGCAAACGTAAACGCCACACCGGCCACGAACCGCGGCGGCGGCGGCAACGCGAACGTCGCGGCCACGCCCGCGCCCGGCTCCGCGCCCGACCTCGTCGCCCTGCCCGGCGGGTCTTTCATGATGGGACGCAACGATGTGCCGCCGCGCACGAGCGAGGTGTCTGTGGCCTATCAGGCGTGGGTTTACAATCAGTGGCCCGCGCACTCCGTCAACGTCTCAGCCTTCGCCATCGACCGGACGGAGGTGACTAACGCCGAGTACGCCGAGTTCGTCGAGAAGACCAATCACGCGCCGCCGGCCGAGTGGGGCGGCAGGCGAGCGCCGGCGGGACAGGAGAAGTGGCCCGTCGGCGGCGTCTCGCTCGACGACGCCGAACGGTTTGCGCGCTGGCGCTCCGAGCGTGACAAGGTGCAATACCGCGTGCCGACCGAGGCGGAGTGGGAGTTTGCGGCGCGCGGCGGCGCGGGCGCGGGGGCGCGGCTCTACCCGTGGGGCGCGGAGTGGGCCGACGGGCGCGCGAATCTGGAGACGGACGCGCTCCGCCCCGTCGGGTCGTTCCCCGAAGGGGCGACGCCGCAGGGCGCGCTCGACATGATCGGTAACGTCTGGGAGTGGACTGCGACCCAGGCGGGGATGTACAGGGGCAACAACCTGCTCGTACTCGCCAGCGGCGACCGCGGCAAGTTCGTCGTGCGCGGCGGCTCCTATCAGAGCAAGTCGCGCGGCGATGAACCCGTCACGGCCACGGCCCGCCGCTGGGTGCCGCGCGCGGAACGCAACGCGCTCGTCGGCTTCCGGCTCGTGCGCCCCGGAAAGTGACCGAGGCGCGATGAACGAAAGGGCCGACACGTCCCCGCGTCAGGGCTTCTGGACTTACACGCGACTCGCGCTGGCGGCCCTCGCCTTCTTCTTGATCGTCATCGCCGTCTCGACCGGACTACGCGCCCCGCAGGCGCCGGCCACCGCGAAAGACTCTCTGCCGCCGTCCGTCCTCGGCACGGAGCTGCGCGCTCTCGACGGCCCGGCCTTCCGCCTCTCCGACTACAAAGACCGTGTCGTCGTGCTCGACATCTGGGCCACTTGGTGCGGCCCCTGCCGGCTGGAGATTCCACACCTCGTCAGGCTGAGTGAGGAGTATGGGCCGCGCGGCGTGGAGGTGATCGGGCTGAGCGTCGAAGACCCCGCGAGCGCGGGCGGGGCCGTGCGCGACTTCGCGCGCGAGTTCGGGATCAACTACCGTCTCGGCTGGGCCGAGCAGCGTTGGACGAACACCCTCACGCGCGGCGCCGCCACCATCCCCCAGACCTTCGTCATCGGTCGCGGCGGACGCCGGCTCCTGCACCTACAGGGCTACACCCCGCAAATCTCCGCCACACTCCGCGAGGCCATCGACCGCGCGCTGGCCGAGTGAACGGCAGTACCGCGAGCGGTAGCGAGCGGGTGTCGCTACGGTCAGAGGCCCGCCCCGCGCACGCGAGACCCGCGAGGCTTCCGCTCGCGGTACTGTGCGTGCCGCTGACGCCGCCTTGATTAAAATCAATCCTTCTCAGCCTCCTTCTCCCGCTCCTTCTCTCGCTCCTCCTGAAGCTCGCGCTCGCCCTCGGCCTTAAGGTCGCGCGCCTCCTCGGCCAGTTCCGCGTCCCCCAAGCCCTGCGCGACGCGCTCCTTCGCCTTGCCCTCGATGCGCTTCATCTCGGCCTCGACGCGGCCCTCGACCGCGTCGATATCGGCCGGCTCGCCCGTCTCCTCCTGCGTGACGATCTTGTCCTTGTCGATTTCCACGTTCGTCGCACCTCGCTTCCGTCCGTTAGGTTGATTTCGATTTGCGTCATCCTCGCACCCCCGGAGCCGCGCGGTCAAATGCGTTGCCACGCGCGGCGCGCTTGGAATATACTTCGCCCGCGGTCTCAAAACCCCGAAGCCCCGGCCCTCTCCGCCAGAAGGCTTATTTGAGCCGCGCGAACGTCGAACGAGAGGTTCCCCCGACATGACTGAAGACATTACGGGCTTGCTGCGCCATGGCCACGACACCATCGTGCGCAGTTGGGCCGAGAAGGTGACGGCCGACAGACGCGTCCGCACCGACGCCCAACTGACCTATCTCCAACTCCTCGACCACGTCCCCGACATCGTCGAAGAACTGCGCGAGGCCCTCGCTTCCGGCGAGCGCCCAGATGGGCAACTGCTCGAAGAGGCCCGCAACCACGGCCGCACGCGCTGGCAGCAGGGCTACGAGCTGAAGGAGGTGGTGCGCGAACTCACACTGCTGCGCGCCGCGGTCGTCGAGTTTATCGACGCCTACCGCGGCGCGCTGGCCACCCCGCCGCCCGACCTCGTCAGGTCTTACAACCGCATCGCCGGCTTCATGGACGAAGAGATTTACCGCACCATCGAAGCCTATCTCGAAGCCCACCGCGAGGCCATCGCGACGGGCGGCATCAGCGTTAACTGACCAATAAGCGACTTATCCAAACGGGCGTCGGCGCGCTTTCCCATGAAGCGCGCCGACGCCTTTTTTGTCAGCACAAAATATTTTTCCGATGGGGGCTTGACTCTGGAGCCGGCTCCAGGGTTTACAATGTTCTCATGTTGAAAACGGCGAGTTTTTCAGGTGAGGACAGAGGGCGCTCCGCCCTGCGTATCGGCGAGGTGGCGAAGGCGTCGGGACTCGGGGTTGAGACGCTCAGGTTCTACGAGCGACGCGGACTCCTCGGCCGCCCGCGGCGCACGGCCGCCAACTACCGCGTCTACGACGACTCGGTTCTGGAGCGCCTCGCCTTCATCCGGCGCGCGCAGGCCATCGGCTTCTCGCTCGACGAGATACAAACCATCATCGCCGAGAGCGAGGACGGCCGCCGCCCCTGCGGGCACGTCCGCGAGCTGGCCCGGCGCAAGCTCTCCGAACTCGACGAGCGCCTGCGCGAGCTGCGCGCGCATCGAGGAGAACTCGCGCGCCTGCTCGGCGAGTGGGACGAGCGCGGCGAAGAGGCCGGCCAATTCTGCGGCCTCATCGAGCACAGCCGAATCGAAGCGCGCAAAGCACCGGTCAGGTCTTTACGCGCCGGCAAGAATGGGGGACGTAGATGAGCCTGACGGCGGAGAAAGAACTGACGCGCTCGCCGGAGCGCATCGATCTGCCGATTACGGGGATGACGTGCGCGGCCTGCGCGCGGCGCATCGAGCGCGCGCTTTCTAAGGCGCAGGGCGTCGCAAGCGCCGGGGTCAACTTCGCCACGGAGCGCGCAACCGTCGAGTTCGACGCGGGGCAGACGGATGAGGGCGCGCTGCGTCGCGTCGTCGAGGAGATAGGCTACGGCGTCCGCGAGTTACCGCGTGGCCGGGGCGCGGGTGTTGAGGAAGACGCGGAAGAGAAGTCGCGCTCTGAAGAGCGGCGCGAGCTGCGCCGGCGTTTCGTCGTCGCCGCGCTGCTCACGCTGCCCGTCGTCGTCATCGCGATGTCGCACGGCCGGCTGCCGCTGACGGACGGCCCGTGGGTAAACTACTTACAACTCGTGCTCACCGGCACGGTCGTCTTCTACGCCGGCTGGCCCTTCCTGCGTGGGGCATGGACGGCGCTCCGCCATCGCGCCGCCGATATGAACACGCTCGTCGCGACGGGCACGCTCGCGGCCTTCCTCTACTCGGTCGTCGCCACCGTCGCGCCGCAACTCGTCACCACGGCGACACACGCGGGAATGCCGGCGGCGACGGGCGAGATGTCTATGGGGTCAGGCACTGCGCCGATGGCGCCCGTCTATTTCGAGGCGGCGGCCGTCATCATCACGCTCATCCTGCTCGGCCGCCTGCTCGAAGCGCGGGCGCGCGGGCGCGCGGGCGAGGCCATCAGGAAGCTGCTCGGATTGCAGGCGCGCACGGCACGCGTCGTCCGCGACAGCGGCGCGACGGAGGATGTGCCGGTTGAAGCGGTCGTCCCCGGCGACGTGATTTTGGTGCGGCCGGGCGAGAAGATTCCGACCGACGGGCGCGTCGTCGAGGGCGCTTCGGCCGTGGACGAGTCGATGCTGACGGGCGAGAGCATGCCGGTCGAGAAGGCTGTGGGCGACTCGGTGGTCGGGGCGACGCTTAACCGCACGGGGAGTTTCAAGTTCCGGGCGACGCGCGTCGGGAGCGACACGGTGTTGCGGCAGATCGTCCGCGTGGTCGAGGAGGCGCAGGGGCGGCGCGCGCCCGTGGCGCGTCTGGCCGACACCGTGAGCGGCTACTTCACGCCTGTCGTCATCGTGATTGCGATTGCAACCTTCGTCGTCTGGTTCATCGCCGCGCCGGTGGAGACGCGCCTCGCGACGGCGCTCGTCAACTTCGTCTCGGTGCTCATCATCGCGTGCCCGTGCGCGCTGGGTCTGGCGACGCCGACAGCCGTGATGGTCGGCACGGGGCGCGGGGCCGCGCTCGGCGTGCTCATCAAGGGCGGCGAGGCGCTGGAGACGGCGCACAAGGTTCAGACCGTCGTCCTCGACAAGACGGGCACGCTCACGAAGGGCGAGCCGGGCGTGACGGACGTGGCGGCGGCCGAAGGCATCGCCGAAGATGAACTGCTCCGGCTGGCCGCCGCGGTCGAGCGCGCGAGCGAGCACCCGGTGGGCGCGGCCGTCGTGCGCCACGCGGAGGCGCGGGGACTGGCGACGGCTTCAGCGTCGGACTTTGGCGCGCTCGCCGGCCACGGCGTCGAGGCTTCGGTCGAGGGCCGGCGCGTGCTCGTCGGCAATCTGAAGTTGATGAACGAGCGCGGGGTCTCTCTGGGAAGTTTGGAAGCGCGCGCCGATGAGTTCGCGGCGGAAGGGAAGACGCCGGTCTTCGTGGCTCTGGACGGACGCGCGGCGGGAGTCGTGGCGGTCGCCGACCGACTCAGGCCCGAGTCGCGGGAGGTGGTCGCGGCGCTACGCGCTTTGGGTCTCGAAGTGTTGATGATCACGGGCGACAACCGGCGGACGGCCCACACGGTCGCGCGTGAGTTGGGCATCGAGGGCGTGCTCGCCGAGGTGTTGCCGGAGGGCAAGGCCGAGGAAGTTCGCAAGCTACAGGCCGCGGGCCGGGTGGTGGCGATGGTCGGCGACGGCATCAACGACGCGCCGGCGCTCGTACAGGCCGACCTCGGCATCGCCGTCGGGACGGGGGCGGACGTGGCCATCGAGGCGTCGGACGTGACGCTCGTGGGGGGCAGCCCGCGCGGCGTGCTGACGGCCATCGCGCTCTCGCGGCGGACGATGCGCGTCATCAGGCAGAACCTCTTCTGGGCCTTCTTCTACAACGCGCTCGGCATTCCGCTCGCGGCCGGATTGCTCTACCCGCTCACGGGCTGGCTGCTCTCGCCCGTCTACGCGAGCGCGGCGATGGCCTTCTCTTCGGTCTCGGTCGTCGCCAACAGTTTGCGGCTGCGACGCTTCGGGAAAGGGCAGTAGCCCGACCGTGAGGGAGGGCGCATGACGCGGGAGCTATACGCCCTCCCTCACGGTCGGGCTACTGCCTGTTAGACTCAGCATCCCCAAAGGAGTGATGTGATGGACACGCAGGAGATCATCGTGCTGGCGGGCGGCGTCCTGCTCGCCGGCTTAGTCGTCTGGTTCTTCTTTATGAGCGAGGGCGCGCGTGCGTCGGCCGAGGTCGTCGAGGGCGGCGTCCAGCGCGTGCGGGTGACGGTCAAGGGCGGCTACTCGCCGGACGTGGTGGTCGTCAGGAAGGGTGTGCCGGTCGAACTGGACTTCTACCGCGACGAGACATCGTCGTGCACCGAGGAGGTCGTCTTCGGCGACTTCCAGATTAGCCGTCGCCTCCCCGCCTTCGAGACGACGACCATCAGACTCACGCCCGAGCGCGCCGGCACGTTCACGTTCAACTGCGGCATGAACATGGTGCGTGGCAAGCTCGTCGTCGAAGACTGACGGCGCAAAGGAATATGGCGCGTTAGGCCGACGTTCCGGCGCGTGATAAATTAACAGTGAATAAAATTTCCGCCACACGTCATTGAGCGGCGAGTAAAAAGTGTTGAGGTTTACATGAAAATCAAACTGCTCTCATTGGCCCTCTTTGCGCTCGCCGCGTCTGCGGCCTGCGGCGCGGGCGATCAACAACGCGCGGTCAAACAGGTGAATGCGCCGCCAAAGGTCGAACAGGTGAACGCGCCGCCGAAGGTCGAAGCGGCGCACGCGCAGAAGAAGCCCGCCGACGACCACGGGCACGACCACGGCGAGCCGGGACGCGTCCCCGCCTTCGAGTCGAACCCGAAGAACCTGCCGGCGACGCTCGCGCCCGAGGCGTTTACCGGCAAGACGCGTCAGGCCTACAGGGCCGTGCGCGAAATCCCGGAAACCATCGCGCAGTTGCCCTGCTACTGTCACTGCGACCGCGGCTTCGGCCACAAGAGTCTGCACAGTTGCTACGTGGACGGCCACGCGTCGAGCTGCGCCGTCTGCGTCGAAGAAGTTTTGACGGCCTACCGCCTTCAGAAAGAGGAGGGGCTGTCGCCGGCGCAGATACGCGAGCGCATCATCGCGGAATATTCCAAGCTCTAAGGGGTCACAGATGAGAAAACTATTCGCGACCGCCGTCGCCGCTCTGGCGCTTTGCCTGTGCGCGGCCGACGCCGCATCAGGGCAGGGAACGAAAGGGCACCGGGCGACTCGGACGAAGGACGCTTCGCGCCACTCGAAGGCGGCGGCCGACGCCTTCAACTCCATCATGCGCGTCCGCGACAAGGCGATCCCGAAAGACCTTCTCGAAAACGCGGAGGCCGTCGCCGTCTTCCCCGGCGTGCTCAAGGCGGCCTTCATCATCGGCGGGCGCAAAGGGCAGGGCGTCATCAGCCGGCGCACGCCGCAGGGCTGGAGCGCGCCCGTCTTCTACAACATGAGCGGCGGCAGCATCGGCTTCCAGGCGGGCGGCTCCAAGACCGACTACGTGCTGCTCATCATGAACGAGGACGGATTGAAGGGACTGCTCGAAGACAAGTTCGAGATCGGCGGCGAGGCCGGCGTGGCGGCCGGCCCCGTCGGGCGCACCATCTCGGCCTCGACCACGCCGACGCTCGACGCCGGCATCCTCTCCTACTCGCGCAGTAAAGGCGTCTTCGCCGGCGCGTCCATCAAGGGCGTCGCCATCACGCCCGACAACGATCTCAACCGCGCCTACTACGGCCGCACGGCGCGCGAAGTCCTGACCTCTGGGCAGCGCCCGCCGACGCTCGTGCGCTCGCTGCCGCTCGCCATCAGCCGCTACTCGAACAGGCGCGCCGCCCCCGCGCCAAAGAAATAGTTTTAAGTTCACACGGAGGAGAAGACTTGATGAACCGTTCCCGTCGATTGAGCGCCGCACTGACAGTCTCCCTGTTTTTGATCGTCGCGAGTTTCGTCGCCCCCGCCGGGGCGCAGAACGAGAGGCCGCGAAAGGCGGAGACACCGGCGGCCCGCCCGAGCGCGAAGCAGTTGAAGGAGGCGGAGAAGAAGGCCCGCGCGGCCGCGAAGGTGTTCGACGAGATCATGGACGCGCCCGACAGCTCCGTGCCGAGGGAGTTGCTCGACCGCGCCGAGGCCGTCGCCGTCTTCCCTGGCGTGCTCAAGGCCGGGTTGCTCGTGGGCGGGCGCGGCGGCAGCGGCGTCATCAGCCGCCGGATAGCGGGCGGCTGGAGCGCGCCGGCCTACTTCAAGCTGACGGGCGGCAGTGTCGGTTTGCAGATTGGGGCGGCGAAGACTGACCTCGTGCTGCTGTTCATGAACGAGCCGGCGCTCAAAGGACTCCTTGAAGACAAGTTCGAGATTGGCGGCGAGGCGAGCGCAGCAGCCGGCCCCGTCGGCCGCGCCGCCAGCGCCACCACGAACGTCACGCTCGACGCCGGCCTCCTCTCCTACTCGCGTAGCCGCGGACTCTTCGCCGGACTCGAACTTAAGGGCGCGTGGATCAACCCCGACAACAACCTGAACGAAGCCCTCTACGGCCTCAAGGCCCGCGATCTCCTCACCGGCGCCACCAAAATCAACATGGCCGATGTCCCCGCCGGCGTCATCGTCTTCCCCAACGCTTTGGGGCGGTACTCGATCAAGTAAAAGGAGTCAGGAGTCAGAAGTCAGGAGTCAGAATAAAAACAGGCGTCGCCCGTCACACTCTCTTCATTCTGACTCCTGACTTCTGACTCCTGACTCCCGGCTTTATTCTTGACGCCCCCCGCAGTGGCTTCTACAATCACGGCCACGCGGCAGTTAGAGTTCGTTTGAGTCGCAAGTGTTCGCGCACGTTTTTGGAGAGCCGAAGAGATGCAACCCCGCACGCGCAGGCAGAAGGAAGTCCTCGACTACATCACGCGCTTCATCGAGCGCCACGGCTATGAGCCGTCCTACGCGCAGATCGCGCGTCACTTCCGCGTCTCATCAAAAGCCACCGTCGCCAAGCACATCACCTCGCTCGAACGTCAGGGCTTGCTCACGCGCCGGCGCGACGACGGCGGCTTTGGCTTAAGCGTCCACGTCGAGGAAGTGCCGGCCGACGCGACCTGCGAGGTGCCGCTCATGGGGCGCGTGGCGGCGGGCGCTCCGCTCGACACGGTCGAAGAGCGCGAGACGATTGTCATCCCCCGCTTCCTGCTCGGGCGCACGCGGCCCGGACAGGTCTACGCCCTGCGCGTTCAGGGCGACTCGATGATCGACGAGCACATCTGCGACGGCGACATCGCCTTAGTCGAGAATCGCACCGAGGCCCGCAACGGCGAGATCGTCGTCGCTCTTGTGGACGGCCAGCGCGCCACGCTCAAACGCTTCCACCGCGCCGGTAACGACGTGGAACTCAAGCCGGCCAACTCCAACCTCGAACCCATCAAGCTCCACGCCTCGCGCGTCTCAGTCCAGGGCATCTTCCGCGGCCTCCTCCGCCCGGCCTCCTAAAGGGGTCACGCCCCGCCATTCCCAAGTAGCGTTAGCGAACAAAAACGCTCACTGCCTGTACGGGTTTGTGAGCGTTTTCGCGTCCTATTTGGCGAATAACGCGCTCCGCCGCGCTGGCATAAGTCTTGCCCGACTCTTCCTGAAACACGACGCAACCGGCGAAGATTTTTTAAGACACCACGGGCAATCGCCCGCTTACCGATTCAAGGAGAGTTAATCATGTCGGAGAGAACTACGAAGAAGGTCGCCATCCTCATCGAGCAGCACGTCGAGGACAGCGAATTCCAGATTCCTTACACCGCGCTCCAGAAGGCCGGCGCCGAAGTGACCGTCCTCGGCTCGCGCGTCAACGAAACCTACGCGGGCAAGCAGGCGAAGGTCTCCATCAAGGCCGACGCCACCACAACGGACGCCCGCGCCGCCGACTTCGACGCCGTCATCATCCCCGGCGGCATGGCCCCTGACAAGATGCGTACCAACATGAAGACCGTGCGCTTCGTGCGCGACGCCGTCGAGCAGGGCAAGCTCGTCGCCGCCGTCTGCCACGGCCCACAGGTGCTCATCGAGGCCGACGTGCTCCGGGGCAAGCGCGCCACGGGCTTCCGCTCCATCCGCAAGGACATGCAAAACGCCGGCGCCGACTTCGAGAACGAAGCGCTGGTCGTTGACGGCCAACTGCTCACCTCGCGCCGCCCGTCGGACTTGCCTGTCTTCACGGCGGCCATCATCCGTCGCCTCGGCCTTGAGCTGAAGGACGTGAGCCTGCCGGAAGAGGGCGTCGCTTATGACGATTGGTGGAAGCTCGCGGAGGAGTGGGGCGGCTCGACGAAGGACGAGATCGTGGACGGTCTCAACACGGCCATCCGCGGCGAGCGCTACGCTCTGTCGGCCTTCGAGCAATACGTGTTGAAGGCGACCGCCCCCGACATCAAGTCGCTCTTTGGCGAGATCGTCGCCTCGAAGCAGCGCCACATCCAGAGCCTCGAAGCGCGGCTCGCGGCCGTCGGCGGCAAGGAAGACTTGCAGGCGGGCGGCGCGGGCGCGTGGGCGACCCTCAAGAGCTGGCTCCAGTCGAGCGACGACGTGTCCCTTCTGCGCCGCGCGCTCGGCGACCTCCAGACCGGGGTGGTTGACGCCTTCAACCTGACCAACTCGTTCACCGACCCGGCGACAGCCGCCGTCTTCGACCAAATCGAGATCGACCTCGCCGAGAACGAGCAGCGCGTCGCCGACCTCCTGCACGCGCGCACGAGCGGACAGGAGTCGCAGCCCGCGACCCCGTCCACGGGCGCAGCCGTCAGCGCCTGAGAAGTAGTATGAAGAAACAGCGTGGGGCGAAAGTGGAAGCTCGAAAGGCGTCTCCACTTTCGCCCCACGCTTTTCTCTTTCCTCCCGCGCGCACGCCTCACGTAAGTTCAATTTGAATGAGACCCGTCAGCGAAGCCCGTGCATTCTGACGACACTCCCGCGCGCTGACCGAAACGCACGGGCGAAGAAATCACCCCGCACACGAACTGTGAAAACAACTCTCGGCTGCCCCATGCGTCCACCCACGCGCGCGTCCTAAACCTTTAAATCTCAACGTGAAAGTCGGCGCCACGCGGCGGCCGACGTGCGGCCCGCACGCGCCCCAAGGCGCCCTCTTTCCCCGGCGCGGCGTGGCTGCTGGCACGGAGATTGACAAAGGGAGCGCGGAAAGTCTCGCGACGTTTCGGGAAAGACATTCATTGATTCATGCGTCGGGACGGAAGAATCATTCGACAGATGGGTGCAATCTACATGAGCCGAATCGACAACTCTCGCACTGCGGGGCGGACACTTGCGTCGCTCCTGCTGCTCATTTCATTAACCTCAAGCCTCTGCGCCGGCGTAGCCGCGGGCGCACGAAAGCCGCAGCGCCGGCCGCGCATCTCCGCGCCGGCTTCCTACTTGTCGGCGTCCCACGTCGCGAGTGCGCTCTCGTCGAGCGCGGACACGATCAGCGATCCCTATGGCAAGCTGACGACGGATGTGCAGAAGGAGGCCGGCAAGAAGGGCTGGGACGGGAATGACAAGACGCGCGTCATCGTCCAACTGAGGGACGCCGCGAGCGCGCGGCTCCTCGCCCTGCTCGCGTCCGGCGGGGCCTCGGTGCGCGCACAGCACCAGTCGCTCGAAGTCCTCATCCTCGACGTGCCGGTGCGGCTCCTCCCGGCGCTCACGCACTTCCGCGAGGTTGATTCAATCTCCACGGACAGGGAGCTGAAGCCCTCGGGCCACGTCACGGCGACCACAGGGCTTGACGAGGCCGCCGCCGCCTCCTCCTATGGGAAGCTCGACGCGGCGGGCGTCGGCATCGCCATCCTCGACTCCGGCATCGACGAGTCGCACCCGTCCTTCGCCGTCAAGGGCGACGGCCCCAGCCGCGTCAGGCTCAGTCTCGACTTCACGGGCGAGGGCCGCACCGACGACCCCTACGGCCACGGCACGCACGTCGCCGCGCTCGCGCTCGGCAACCGCGCGGTCGGCGAAGGCAAGTACGCCGGCATCGCCTCGAACGCCGACATCCTGAACCTGCGCGTGCTCGACTCCACGGGCGCCGGCACGGTCTCCAGCGTCCTCTCCGCGCTCGAATGGCTCTACGCCAACCGCACGAAATACAACGTGCGCGTCGTCAACCTTTCCCTGGGCGCGCCGGCCGTCACGTCCTACCGGCTCGACCCGCTCTGCCGCGCCGCGCGCCGCCTCGTCGCGGCCGGCATCGTGGTCGTCGCCGCCGCCGGCAACGAGGGCAAAGACCGCGACGGCCTCAAGGTCTACGGCGCCGTCCACTCGCCGGGCATCGAGCCTTCGGTCATCACCGTCGGCGCCACCAACACCTTCGACACTGATTCGCGCGCCGACGACGCCGTGGCCACCTACAGCTCGCGCGGCCCCACGCGCGGCTACTGGACCGACGCACTCGGCGTGCGCCACTACGACAACTTCGTCAAGCCCGAGATCGTCGCCCCCGGCAACCGCCTCGTCGCGGCGAAGGCTCGCGACAACTACCTCGTTCGCACATACCCGCACCTCGACGCCACGCGCGCCGGCGGCGCCGCGATGATGTACATGAGCGGCACCTCGATGGCCGCCCCGCTCGTCGCCGGCGCGGCCGCCGTGCTCGTCAAGGTCAACAACGCTCTGACGCCGAACCTCGCGAAGGCGATTCTGATGTACACGTCGCAACCTTTGGCCGGCTACAACCAGTTCGAGCAGGGCGCCGGACAACTCAACGTCGAGGGCGCGGCGCGCTTCGCGCTGGGGGTGCGCAAGGACTTCGCCTCCCAACTGCTCGGCGCGCCGCTCCAGACGACGCACGAGGTCGAAGGGGGCTTGGTGAAGGCCCTGTCGGACGGCCTGAACGGAGCGTCAGCCGGCGCCATCGAGCCGCGCACCAACATCAGCGGCCACGGCTTCGCCTGGTCGCAGACACTCGTCATCAACCACGCCGTCGTCTTCGGCGGCGAGTTGCTGACGCGCTGCCAGAACGTTTACGGCGGCGGCATCATGATGAGCGACGCCGTCATCGAGAGCGGCGTCACGCAGTCGATCAACCGCACGGTGATGACGCGCGGCATCATGATGAGCGACCAGATCGTGACGAGCGACGGCAGCCCGCAGGGCGGCGGCCTCCCCTTCCTGAGCACCGGCATTCTCATGGGCGACGGCATCATGATGAGTGACGGCATCCTCATGGGCGACGGGATTCTGATGGGTGATGGAATCCTCATGGGTGATGGCATCCTCATGGGCGACGGCATCCTCATGGGCGACAGCCACCTCGACGGCGACGACACCGCCCCCGTGCAGTGAAGAAAGTAAACGAACGGACAAAACGATCATGAGTAACCTACACACAATTCGCCGGGGCGCCTCTCTGACCCTGACCCTGATTCTGCTCGGCGGCGCGCTCGCCGGGGGGACGCGTCTCGTCGTCCCGGCGGGCGCGCAGTCAGGGCCGGGCGGCTCGTCCGGCTCTTCGGGGTCGTCGCAGAAGATTAAAGTGGGCGCCGACCTGCGCAGGAAGGCGAAGGAGGCCCCGGCCTTGCGCGTCAACGTCATCGTGCAGCCCGCGGGCGCGTGGACTGTTTCGCTCGACTCCGACCTCAAGGGGAAGGACGCGGCCGTCAGGGACGCCCGCCAGAACTTCTCCGCGCGCTCCGTCGAGATGTACGCCTCCGAGGTGGAGAACATCGCCAATCGCGACGACGTGGCCTACGTCTCGCTCGACCGCGAGGTGAAGAAGCTCGGCCACGTTTCGCTCACGACGGGCGCCGACGCCGCGCGCTCGATGGGCGGCTCGACCGTCTACGACGGCGCCGGCATCGGCATCGCCGTGCTCGACTCCGGCATCGACCCGAACCACGTCGCCCCCAAGAACGAGAGCCTATCGGTGTCACGCGTCGCCGCGAGCGTGGACTTCACGGGCGAGGGCCGCACCACCGACCCCTACGGCCACGGCACGCACGTCGCCTCCATCGCCGCCGGCAACGGCAAGGTCGCCTCCGACGCCTACCGCGGTATCGCGCCGGCCGCGCGCCTCCTCAACCTGCGCGTGCTCGGCGCCGACGGCCGAGGCACGACGAGCAGCCTCCTCAACGCGCTCGACTGGGTGATGACGAACCGCGCGGCCCACAACATCCGCGTCGTCAATCTTTCTCTGGGCACCGCGGCCGTCGATTCCTACCTCAACGACCCGCTGTGTCTGGCCGTGCGCCGGCTCGTGGACGCCGGCATCGTCGTCGTCGCCGCGGCCGGCAACGAGGGCAAGGACGCCTCGGGGAACAAAATCTACGGGCAGATTCACTCGCCCGGCAACGACCCTTCAGTGATTACCGTCGGCGCCTCGAACTCCTTCGGCACCGACACGCGCTCGGACGACGCCATGACCACCTACAGCTCGCGCGGCCCCACGCGCAGCTTCTGGATCGACGCGCAGGGCGTCAAGCATTACGACAACCTCATCAAGCCCGACCTCGTCGCCCCCGGCAACAAAATCATCTCGGCGCAGGCGGCCGGTAATTACCTAGTGTCGAGCAACCCCGTGCTCGACGCCGACGTGAGCGGCAACGCCGCCCGCGACCAGATGTACCTGAACGGCACGTCGATGGCGACGCCCGTCGTCGCGGGCGCCGCGGCCCTTCTACTCCAGGCTAACCCTTCCTTGACGCCCAACCTCGTCAAGGCGATCCTGATGTACACGTCGCAGCCTCTGGCCGGCTACAACCAGTTCGAGCAGGGCGCCGGACAGATCAACATCGAGGGCGCGATGCGTCTGGCCCGGCTCGTCCGCACCGACCTGACCTCGGCCACGCCCGTCGGCACGCCCATGCTGACGGGGGCCGCGCCCGCCGCGCAGACCACAATCGCCGGCTACACCTTCCTGTGGGCGCAGGGCCTCATCCTCGATCACACCTTCGTCACGGGCCAGAATCTCATCACGCAGTATCAGGGCATCTACGGCACGGGCGTGATGCTCTCCGACGCGACCCTGCTTTCGAGCGGGGTGCTGATGGGCGACGGCGTGATGATGAGCGACGGCGTGATGATGAGCGACAACATCCTGACGAGCGCCGGCATCACTTTCAGCGAAGGCACGATCTTCATCCCCACGAACCGGCTCTACTGCGACGGCGTGCTACTCTCGGACGGCGTGTTGATGGGCGACGGTGTTCTCATGGGCGATGGCGTGCTGATGGGCGACGGCGTGCTGATGGGCGACCACGTGCTGATGAGTGACATCGCCTCGCAGGCGGGGGCGGCCATCATCTCGGGCGACCCCGGCCCGTTGATGGGCGTCGTCAAAGAGACGCTGCCCGGCGCACCGCTCAGCCTCGCGGTGTCGGCCGTCTCGTCGAGTCAGCTCAAGCTCACCTGGAAGGACGGCTCGGCCAACGAGGACGGCTTCCAGCTCGAGCGTTGCGCCGGCTCGAACTGCACCAACTTCGCGCAGGTGGCGACCGTCGCCGCCAACACGATTACCTACTCGAATAGCGGCCTCACCAAAAATACGACCTACCGTTATCGCCTCCGCGCCTACAACGGGGCCGGCTACTCGTCCTACACGGCCATCGTCAGCAAGGCCACCCCGAGGTAGACCGGGCGCCGCGGGGGCGCCGCCGGGTGTCGTTAACACTCGGCCGCGCCGGCCACCGCAGCCCAACCGAATCTCTCGGCCCCCGCCCGTTCAGAAGTTGAACCGGGCGGGGGCGCCCTCGTTCACCGCCGCCCGGTCAGGCCATCAAACTGACGCGCCAAACTGACGCGCTCGACCCGCCCCGCCACTCCAAGGGCCGACACGGCCCCGCATAAACATTCTGAAATCGACCCTGTAAAGATTCGACGCCGGAGGCACGGGCGTTGCACTACAGTTTTAGACGCGGCTCGCATTGCGGGCCGTGCGCCCCTCGCCCAGTCGAACTCTAGCTCATCGCTCCCGACCTCGCGGAAGGTGGCCTGCTAACTTGTACAGACCGCGTCTTTCAAAACCGTTCATGTGGCTGACGATTGCCGCCGGCGCGGCCGTCTGCCTGCACGCGGCGCGCGAAATTGCGGCCGGCCAACTCGACTACCGCTTCCTGCTCCTCGCCGCCGCCACGCTCGGCATCGGCTCCCGCATCTCCATCAAAATCCCCCACGACAAGGGGCAGATTTCCGTCTCTGACACCTTCATCTTTCTCGCCATCCTGCTCTTCGGGCCGGGGCCGGCCGTGCTGCTCGCCGCGACCGAGTCGTTCTGCTCTTCGCTCCGCTTCTGCAAGCATCGCGTCACGGTCTTCTTCAACGCGGCGGTGATGGCCGTCTCGACGTTTTTGACCGTCTATCTGCTCCAGCTTTGTTTCGGGTCGGTCGCCGACCTGCGCGGCGGCTACTCGGCCGTCTACATCGTCGGCATCTGCTTCGTCGGGTTCGTGCAGTACGTGCTCAACTCGGGGCTGATCGCGCTCGGCTACGCGCTCAAAAACGACCAGCCACTCTGGACGACCTGGCACAAACACTTCCTCTGGACTTCCGTCTCCTACTTCGCGGGCGCCTCGGCCGCCGGCTTTATCACGCGCCTCATCGACGCCTCCGGCTTCTACGCCCTGCTCGCCACGGCGCCCATCGTCGCCATCGTTTACATCACCTACACCACCTACCTGAAAAACGTCGAAGTCGCGCAAGCGCAGGCCGAGCAGGCCGAGCGGCACATGGGCGCGCTGCGCGAATCCGAGGAACGTTTCCGCAGCGTGTTCGATCAGGCGGCCGGCATGGCGCTCGTCTCGGCCGAGGGGCGCTGGGTGAGGGTCAACCGCTCCCTGTGCGAGATGCTCGGCTACGAAGAGCACGAGTTGCTCGCTACTGACTTCCAAGCCACCACGCACCCGGACGACCTCGGGCCGATGCTCGGCGAAGTGGCCCGCCTGCTCGAAGGCCGCATCGACCGCTTCCAGTTTGAACAGCGATTCCTCCACCGCAGGGGGCAGGAGATGTGGGCGCTCCTGAGCGTCTCGCTCGTGCATCACGCGCAGGCCGCCACGCACGAGCTGATCTTCCAGATTCAGGACATCACCGACCGCAAGCGCGCCGAGGAGCGACTGATCCACGACGCCTTCCACGACGTGCTCACGGGCCTCCCGAACCGCGCCCTCTTCATCGACCACCTCAAGCTCTCCGTCGAGCGCGCCAAGCGCCGCGACAAACGCCTCTTCGCCGTCCTCTTCCTCGACCTCGACCGCTTCAAGGTCATCAACGACTCTCTGGGCCACATGGTCGGCGACCAGCTCCTCATCGGCATCGCGCGCCGGTTGGAGACCTGCCTGCGCCCCGGCGACACGGTCGCCCGCCTCGGCGGCGACGAGTTCACCGTGCTGCTCGAAGACCTGACGGGGCCGGGCGAGGCCATCGAGGTGGCCGAGCGGCTCCAGAAGGAGCTGTGCCTGCCCTTCAACCTGAACGGCAACGAGGTCTTCACCACCGTCAGCATCGGCATCGCGCTCTCGACTACCGGCTACGAGCGGGCCGAGGAGGTTCTGCGCGACGCCGACACGGCCATGTACCGCGCCAAGACTTTGGGCAAGGCCCGCCACGAGGTCTTCGACAAGGCCATGCACACGCGGGCGCTGAACCTGCTTCAGGTGGAGACGGACTTGCGCCGCGCCGTCGAGCGCGACGAGTTCGTACTCCACTACCAGCCCATCGTTTCGGTCGGCACGGGCGAGGTGCGCGGCTTCGAGGCGCTCATCAGATGGCAGCACCCCGAGCGCGGCTTCGTCTCGCCGATGGACTTCATCCCCATCGCCGAGGAGACGGGGATCATCGCGCAGATCGGGAAGTGGGTTTTGGAGGAGGCGTGCCGGCAGGCGCGCGCGTGGCAGAAGAAGTTTCCCGCCCACCCGCCGCTTCAGATGAGCGTCAACCTCTCGGGCAAGCAGTTTATGAAGTCCGACCTGATCGGACAGGTGCGCGCCGCACTCGCCGCCACGGGCCTCGACCCCCGCACTCTCAAACTCGAAATTACCGAGAGCATCATGATGGAGAATATCGAGACGGCGGCCGAGACCCTCGGCCAACTGCGCGCCCTCGGCCTCCAGCTCTCCATCGACGACTTCGGCACCGGCTACTCAAGCCTGAGCTATCTCCACCGCTTCCCCATCTCGACGCTCAAGATCGACCGCTCCTTCGTCGGCCGCATGGACGCCACGGGCGATAACGCCGAGATCGTTCGCACCATCATCATGCTGGCGCGCAACCTCGACATGGACGTGGTGGCCGAAGGCGTCGAGACCGAGGGGCAGCTCACACAGCTCAAGGCGCTCGGCTGCGAGTACGCGCAAGGGTTCCTCTTCTCTCGTCCCCTCGACGCGCGCGCCGCCGAGTCGCTCCTCGAAGAGCATGAGTCCTCCCGCCGCGCCGCGCCCGCGCTGGACTGGCCCGCCGTCATCGTCACCCGCGACATGTAGAGTGCTGCGCGCCCGCCCCGAAGGAGCGTCCGGCGCGGGAACAGGGAAGACGCTTCATGCACGGCGCGCTTCTTTACCGCCGCCGCCCCCCGCGTCTAAACTGCTCCACATGGACGACACAGCCTTCGAGGTTAAGCCGAGCCGCATCCACGGCCGAGGACTCTACGCGCGCGCACTCGTCCCGGCCCGGCGGAAGATGGGCGAGCTGGGCGGCGAGCGGATCACGAGGCGCGAGGCCCGCCGGCGCGCGCGTGAATCCGACTGCATCACCATCGTCGAATTCGAGGACGGCACGGCCCTCGACGCCTCCAGCGGCGGCACACACTTCCGCTACGTCAACCACTCCTGCACGCCCAACACCTTCATGCGCTGCATCCGCGGGCGCGTCGAATTCTACGCCCTGCGTCAGATCAACCCCGGCGAGGAGCTGACCTGCAACTACGGTGAGACGCACCACGACGGCGCCCTCCCCTGCCGCTGCGGCAGCGCCCGATGCAGAGGGAGCATCTGAACGGGCAAAAGCCGGAAATCGTGAATCGTCAATCGTAAATCGTGAATCGATGAGGTTGGCGCCCCTTCGGCTCGAGTTACATAGCTCAAGCCGGCCGCCGTCTCAACTACGATTCACGATTCACGATTTACGATTCACGGCTTTACGAAGTGGCTGGTTGAGGTTTGAGGCGTAAAGGAAATTGCCGTATAACTGCGTGACAGCTATACGGCAATTTAAATTCTGGAGCCACCTTGCGGACTCGAACCGCAGACCTGTCGATTACGAATCGACTGCTCTACCAACTGAGCTAAGGTGGCTCGCGGGTGAAATTGAATATACGAAGCGTCGGCGCGCGGTGTCAAGCGCGCCTCTGACGAGGAGGAAGAGGAGCGAGATGCCGAAAGACCCAACACGAAATGTTGACCGCTACAAGGTGCGAGGCGGGCAGTTCGACGACCTCGACAGGACGAAGAACGACGGCGTTATGACGGAAGACGTGGCGCCTTTAACCGGCGGCCCTGAGGAGACGAACTTCATTCCGGGCGAGCCGGCGCAGGATGCGGCCGAGCGCAAGCAGAGGCTCATCGAAGAGGTACACGCGAAGGCCGAGCAGCGCCGGGAAGCGGAAGCTGCCAAGGCCAGAAAGTCCGCGCGCGCGGCCCGCGGCAAGACCGTTGCGAAGAAGTCTGCGAAGAAGTCCGCAACGCCGTCGGTAAAGAAGGCGGCAAAGAAATCTGCGAAGAA
>DASVES010000509.1:0-4792 GCA_036380435.1 Pyrinomonadaceae bacterium
AAGAACGTGTCGGGTCTTGCGGCCAACTCGCCCGTCTCGCACGTCGAGCCTTCGCGTGTCGCACTGGAGACGGCCTACGTCTCCTTCGACCGCCACATGCTCGACGACCTGCGCCCCTACGTCTACAAGACCGACGACGGCGGGCGCACGTGGCAGAACATCACGGGGAACCTTCCCCAGAACGCCTACGTCTGGGTCGTGCGCGAAGACCCGAAGAACCCACGCTTGCTCTACGCCGGCACGGAACTCGGCCTCTACGTCTCCTACACGGGCGGGGGCGCGTGGTCGTTCCTCGGCCTCAAGAACCTGCCGCACGTCAGCGTTCACGACATCTTTATTCACCCGCGCGAGAACGATCTAATACTCGCCACGCACGGCCGCAGCGTCTGGATTCTCGACGACGCCACGCCCGTCCAGCAGCTCACGCCCGAAATCCGCCGCGCCGACGCGCACCTCTTCGACGTGCGCCCGGCCCTGCGCTACACCACGCGCTTCACACGCTACGGCATCGGCGACAAAGTCTTCACCGGCCCCAACCCGCCCTACGGCGCGCTCATCAGCTACCACTTCAAGACGAAGCTCGACGACAAGGTGAAGCCGAAGATTCAGATTCTCGACGGCGCGGGGAAGGTGATTGCGGATTTAGAGAACATTCCGAAGGAGCAGGGCCTCAACCGCGTCTCGTGGAATTTGCGCTACGGCGGCCCGCAGGTGCGGCGGCCTCCGACGGACGAGGAGACGCAGTTCACGGGCGGCCCGCGCGGGCCGCAGGTGCTGCCCGGCATGTACACGGCCAAACTCGTCGTCGGCGACAAGTCTTATACGAAACCCGTCGAGGTGCGGCTCGACCCGACGATCTCCGTCCTGCCGGCCGACCTCAAGACGCAGTCTGACATGACCCTGCGCCTGCGCGACATGCAGTCGGCGACGAACGCGGCGCTCCGCACGCTCGATAGCCTCAAGAGTCAGATCGAGTTTGTCGAGCGCACGGTCAAAGACCGTCTGACGGAAGTGCCGAAGGAACTCTCCGACCGGCTCACGGCGCACAAGAAGCAGGTCGAGGAGTTGCAGAACAAGCTGGCGCAGCCCGAGGGCGGCCTCGGCTTTTCGGGCCGCGCGCAACTCATCGACCGCATCGGCAGTCTCTTCTTCTCCATCGACGGCGTCAACGCCGCGCCCACGCACGCCCAGCGCGAGCACTTCGGCGAGGTGCAGACGGAGTTCACACAGAAGATCGCCGAGGTCAACAAGTTCCTCGCCGACACCGTCCCGCAAGTCAACGAGTTGCTCCGGCGTTTCAATGCCCCGACGCTGATGACAGGCAAGCCCATCGAGCCGCCGGCGCAGCCGTAATTCATCAGTCATGTAGGACAGGCATTCCTGCCTGTCTTGAGCGCGGAGCGCGAACAGGAGATTCGCCGGTCTCAACGTCGAGTGGGCGCGGAACGTTTATTCGCGCTCCGCGCTCAAGACAGGCAGGAATGCCTGTCCTATGGCAAATGAGAATTGAAAAGTGAAGCCCCCGCGAGTTTGGAAACTCGCGGGGGCTTCTACCGTCACAGGATTGTCTACTGTCAGGGTGGCGTTAGGGCCGGTTGGTGTTACCGTTCCGTGCGCCGGCCCTGTTGCCGTTCATGGTCGAGACGCCGCTGGTGTTCTCGTTGCGGTTGTTGTTGACAACCACAGCGGTGTTCGACGGCACCGAACTCGAGTTGGCGTTGGCCGAGATGTTGGCGTTCGTGTCGATCACCCCATCACGCCTCGCGCCGTTGGCGTTCCCCGCGGTCGCATTGGCGTTCGAGCGGGCCGCGTTAGCGTTGTTCGAGTTCGTATTCGAGTCGCCGCCGCAGGCCGTGAGCAGGCCGCCGAGGGCAATCGCCGCCGACAGGGCTGCTGTTCGTCGCTTCATCTGTTTCTCCTCCGTATCACTGATCGTCGTGCCGACGACTCTTATCTGTAGACCTTCTCGCCGCGGCTGTTCCGAAACTCGGTCTCGAAGTACTCGGCGTCCTCGTCCGAGCGCGCATTGACGCCCATCAGGATGCCGCCATCCTTCACGCCACTCTCATATTCCTTCGCACGATCCTCGGGGATGCCGGAGCCGACGAGGCCGCCGATCAAACCGCCAATCGTGCCGCCGGTGCCGGCGCCCAACAGTGCCGCCGCAATGGGGCCGGCGACGAGGAGGCCGAGACCGGGCAACGCCACGGTCGTGCCGATGGCCGCCAGCGCCGCGAGCGTGCCGCCGACGGTGCCGCCGATGGCCGCGCCCTTGCCAGCGCCTTCCCAGGCCTTGGTGTCGAGTTCGGTGTCGTTATCGTCGGAGAAGTGCTTCTTGCGCGTCTCGTCCGTCATCACCATGTTAAAGTCGTCGTTGCTGTACCCGCGGCTGTTCAGTGAGCCGTAGGCGCGCTCGGCGCTCTCCCTGTCCTTGAAGAGTCCCGTAACCATGCGCGAACTCGCTTTTGATGTACCTGTAGTTTCCGCCATTTCTTGAGCCTCCTAGCCTATTGTTTGTTCGTAAATTTTTGCCATTGCACCCTAAGTCACACACATCAGTGCATGATTTTCATACCAAAAAACCGGGTGCCATTAGGTTAGAGGCAATACCCTTGCCACAGGCCGCGCCGCGGCGACAATGCTCATGTTTATCGCCCTATGTGAGGCAAAGGGAACACGGATGACACGGATGAACACGGATTTGATCCGTCCGCATCCGTGTCATCCGTGTTCCCTCAGGAAGGGCGCGCGGGCCGCAAGCTATTTCGCGCCGGCGTCTCTCTTTGACAGGCGGCGGCGGTCGGAGACCGTGTAGAGGTCTCGCTTCCTCTGGTGCCCGCTGTACTCGGCGTCTTCGTAGCCCGTGCAGTCGCAGCGCCCCGTGGCGCTCTCGTTCGCGCAGCCGCCGTCGATCTTGAGATGGTGCTCGAAAGCGTGGCCGCAGTTCCAACAAAGTCTGTCGTCCATCGGTCAGGTCTCCTTTGTGGTGCGGACGATAACGTAATGGCTTCCCGCGCGGATTTCAACAGCCGGCGGACGAAGGACACGGGATTGGCCTCCGCGCCGTGACGAAAATGGCGCTTGCCCACGCGCGGATTCGCGCTACGATGCACGCGGCAAAGACGGACAGACGGCGGCGCGCGCCGTGCGAAGCGTTCGCCCAGTGGAGGTGAAGCGATGAGAACGCCGGAAGACTTGAAGAGGGCCGTCAGGGAGAAGTACGGCGCGCTGGCCGTGGGCGACGGCGCGGCCGGCTGCGGCCCCTGCGACGGCGTGTCGAACATTGGCGAAGACTACTCCGCGCTCCCCGGCTACTTCCCCGCCGCCGACCTCGGGCTGGGCTGCGGCATCCCCGTCGAATTCGCGCGCATCAACGAGGGCGAGACGGTGATCGATCTCGGCTCCGGCGCGGGCAACGACGCCTTCGTCGCGCGCACGCTCGTCGGAGAGCGCGGCCGCGTGATTGGTGTGGACATGACGGAGGCGATGGTCGAGAAGGCGCAGGCGAACGCGCGCCGGCTCGGCTTCGAGAATGTGGAGTTCATCGTCGGGGAGATTGAAGACTTGCCGGTTGACTCGGGCGCGGCCGACATCGTCATCAGCAACTGCGTGCTCAATCTCGTGCCCGACAAGGCGCGGGCGTTCGCGGAAGTCTTCCGCGTCCTCAGATGGGGCGGGCGCTTCAGCATCTCGGACGTGGTGACGGCCGGGAAGTGGGAGGAGGCGGGGAAGAGAGCCGCCGAAGAGTACGTCGGCTGCGTGGCCGGCGCGTCTGACAAAGATGACTATCTGGCGACGGTGCGCGCCGCGGGCTTTGTCAACGTGGCGGTGGCGAAGGAGCGGCGCATCAACATTCCCAAAGATGTCTTACGCGAGACGGCCGGGGCGGCATCTGCGCGCGCCGAAGCTATCAACTCGGATGCTGTAATCTTGAGCGTGACCGTCTACGGTGAAAAGCTAAAACAGTACCGCGAGCGGTAGCGAGCGGGTGTGTTGGGGCGCGGCGACCCGCTCGCTACCGCTCGCGGTACTGTCTGCGCTTGCCGTGCTTGCGCGGTTGTAAGGCGCCCACGCTCTCATCAACGATGAATGCCTGAGATAGAAAACCTGGGCGTCTTCCTCGTCGCCGCCATCTCTCTGAACATGACGCCGGGGCCGGACACGCTCTACGTGCTGGCGCGCAGCGTCGGGCAGGGCCGGCGTGCCGGCGTCGTCTCCGTGCTCGGCGGGAGCACGGGCCGGCTCATCCACACCTTCGCCACGGCGCTCGGCCTCTCGGCGCTCCTCGTCTCCTCACCAAAAGCCTACGCGGTCGTCAAGCTCCTCGGCGCCGTCTATCTCGTCTACCTCGGCGTGCGAATGCTCTTCGGCGGGGGTGAAAAAAGAGAACGCGTGGAAGCCGGCGGGCAGAGCCTCGCGAGGATTTACGCGCAGGGGTTGGCGACGAACGTCCTGAACCCGGCGGTGGCGGCGTTCTTCATCTCGTTCCTGCCGCAGTTCGTTAATCCTGAGCGCGGGTCGGTCGCGGCGCAGGTGGTTTTTCTCGGCGTGCTGTTCACGACGACGGCGACGCTGTGGAGCCTGACGGTCGCGCTACTCGCCGGCACGTTTGGCAACTTCCTCGCCGCGCACCCGCGCTTCGCACGCGCGCAACGTTGGCTGACGGGCGGCATCCTTGTGGCGCTCGGCGCGCGACTGGCTTTCGTGTGAGTGTTTGGATGACAGGTGAGGTGGCGGAAGCTCGTTGATTGAGTGTGGTGTGAGGCAGTTCACCGCAGAGGCGCAGAGGACG
>DASVES010000510.1:0-12286 GCA_036380435.1 Pyrinomonadaceae bacterium
CCCTGAAGGTTGAGGCGCGGGACGACGTTGACGCCCTCGACCAGAATTTTGAGCGTCGGCGGGTAGTGGTCGAGGTTGCTGGTGTCGAAGATCGTGCGGTCGCTGATGGCCACCTTGCTGCGGGGGTCAAGGTAGAGCTGCTGTCCCTGCTGCTGGCCGGGCACGACGGGCTGGCCGGGCACCGGCGGCGGCGGGGGCACGGGCGGAGCGCCGGGCTGCCCCGCCGCGCCGGGCTGCGTGCAACAGGGGGCGCCGATTGTGTCGCGGCGAAACTCCTTGATGGCCTCGCGCATCTCGCGCAAGCCTTCGCGCAGCCGCTGCTCCTTCTGGCGGCGGACGGCCGTGCGCGCCAGCGGGATGACGCCGACCGTCAGGATCGACAGCACGGTGATGACGATGACGAGTTCGATGAGCGTCCAGCCGCCCTCGCGGCGGCCGAAGGAGGCGGCGAAAAGGAGACGGGGAGACGTGTCCGTGAGGCCAGTGTCCTCCGCGTCTCCCCGTCCCCCCGTCTTCATGTTACGACCCTTAGCGAACAACTTTACTGAACCACCTTCAGGCGTGCCGGCACGGCGGCCCTGGCGCGCACGCTGCGGCCGTCCGTGGCGATGAAGTGTACCTTGTCGGCGTCGATGCTGATGGTTCCCTCGCCCGCCGCGAGGCCCTCGACCTCGATGATGAGCAGCAGACCCTCGCCCGCCAAGGGCGTTGCGCCCGAGGCCGGCGCGACCGAGACGACGAGCACGCCCTTCGGGTCGATGGTGTGGGTGACGAGCGGCGCTCCCGTCTTGTCGGCCGAGAGCACGGCGCCGGAGACCGTGCGGACGGCGACGGTGCGTGGATCGAACCGGAGCGTGGCGGCGACGAGGCCGAGCGGCGCGTCCGTCTTCAACATCATCATCAGCCGGCGGCGCTCGCCCACCTTCAACTCCTGCTGCTCCGGCACGAGGATTAACTCCGCGTCCGCCACCGGCGCGGCCGGAGCCGGCGTCTGCACCGGCGCACTCGTGTTCACTACCGAGATGTTCGCCGCGGGCGGCTCAGCCTCTTTCGCGAACGCCTCCTTGACGAGGGCTGTCGCGCCGTCGCCCTTGCCGGGGGCCGAGGCGGCGCTTTCGGCGAGGAGTTTCGGCGCGGGTACGAAGCTCACGTCGTCGCCCCTGATCACGGCCGGAAGCTGCGGGGCAGTGGTGTTGGGGGTGTTGGGCGCGGCGGCGGCCGAGGCCGTCTGCGTGGGCGCCGTCTGCGTGGGTGCTGTCTGGACGACTGGAGCCGCCTGTGCGGGCGCGCTCGTCGCCGGTTGCTCGACGGGCACGTTGACCTGCGCCGTGACGTTCTTGGGCATCCGGCGCGCGGCGGCGAGCGCGTCGTCGCGGTCGGCGTCGCGCACCAACGCTTCGAGCGTGTCGGAGGTCGGCGTCTGCATGGTGCCGCTGGGCTTCGATTCCTCGTCGCTCGGATTGATCTCGGGGGCGCGCAGGATGCGCGGCGTCAGCGTGATGACCACGTCGGACTGGATGTTGTTCTTGCGCGGGGCGGTGAAGAGACGGCCGAGGATGGGGATTAAGCCGAGGAGCGGCAGTCCCTGCCGGCCGTTGGTCTCGCGATCCTGACCGATGCTGGCGAGCATCATCGTGCGGCCGTTCGGGATACGCGCCGTGCCCGTGATCTTGCGCTGCGTGAAGGTCGGCGTCAGGCTGTTGCCGTCGGTGTCCTTCGTCTCGATGTTCATCTTCACCTGGACTTCCTGATTCGGATAGACCTTCGGGGTGAAGTCCAGCACCAGGCCGGTGTCTTCATACTGGATGACGGGGTAGCCGTTGCCGAAGACGTTGGCGGCGGAGCCGCCGGGGGTCCCGCCCGTCCCCGTGGGCGCCGTCAGGCCGTTGTAGACGGAGGCCGTCTGCACGGGGACGCGCGCGCCGACTCTGGCCTCCGACTTCTCGTCGTCGAAGGCGTGCACCGCCGTGGAGAAGACCAGACGCGTGTTGTCCTTGCGCTGGAGGAGCGAGAGCGAAGAGGCCGGGATGACGAGGCCGACGCCGGTCGCCAGCGGGAGCGTCGCGCCGGCGGCGGCCCCGGCGATGCGGCGCGCGCCGTCGAAGAGGACGGAGCCGGTCTGGAGGCCGCCGAGGTTCGAGAGCCCATCCACCGTGCCGAGCTGGTTGCCGACCTGCAACAGGTCGGTGCGCGAAACCTCGTAGATGGCCACCTCCATGACGACCTCGGCGCGCTCCTTATCGACGCTCTTCAAAAGCTCGCCGATGATGCGGACGTTCTCGGGCGTGTCGCGGACGATGATCGAGTTGGTCTCGGCGTTGGTGACGACCTGCGGCTGGCGACCGGCGTTGGCCGGCAGCGCCGTCTGGATGAGCGTGCGCGCGTCGGTCGGCTTGATGTTGTAGAGGTAGAAGGTCTTCAAAACCAACTGCTGGTACTGCGGGCGCTTCGACTGGTCGGCGACGATGATCGTGCGCCGCGAGAGCTTCTGGAAGAAGAGGCCGTAGGCGAGGAAGATGTAGTCGAGCGCCTGCGCGGCCGTCACGTCGCGGAGTTGGATTTTGATGTTGCGCTTGGTCTGGGCGAACTGCTGGTCGAAGACGACGTTGAGGCTCAGCTCCTCGGCCATCTTGCGGATGAAGTCTTCGAGGTCGCCGTTGTAGTTGATCTGCCGGAGCGGCTGCGCGCGCTCTTCGATCTGCGGCGTCGCGGCGGAGACCGACTGGCCGCGCGCCGCCGCGCCGCCGGTGGAAAGCGAAGACGGCTGGACGCGCATGCCGCCGCTGCTGTTAGTGCCGTTGCCGGACGGCTCCTCGGGGTCGAGGCCCTCCTTCACGCGCTGGAGGCGGAGCACGCGGCGCATCTCGTTGGCGGCCAGCTCGTTGACGGGGTCGTAGCCGTAAGCCTGCCGGAAGGCGTTGTAGGCCCCGACGTAGTCGCCCTTGTCGGCGAGCGAGCGGCCCTTCTGCATGTAGACCTGCGAGGCGTTGAAGACGGCGCGGCGGTAGTGGAGCTGGTACTCGGCGTCCGACGGCGAGGCGGCCACGGCGAGGGCGAACTCCTGCGCGGCCTGCTCCCACTGCTGAGCGCGCTCATGCGTCATGCCGCGCTTGTAGTTCTTCTCGCCCTTCTTGGCCATCGCCGACATCGGCGCGGCCAGTAGGAGCGCGGACAAAAAGAGCGCCACGAGCGTGCGCGTGCGTGCGTGTGTGTTCATCTCGAAAAACCTCACTTCAACTCCTCGCGGGGAGAACGTAAAACCTCGGCTGCTTTTGATGGGCGGGAGACGCCGCGCGCGACGCCTCATGACTCTCGGTGGCTTAACGGATTAGGACGAAGCCTGAAGAACTGGGAGCGACCCTGCGCGTCCGCGGCCGGTTCGTCCCCTCGCGGTCAACTTACACGCCGGGGCGCTAATAATAGTTCCTTAAACGCGGCGGACACAAGGCGAAAAAAGCATCAACCGTCTACAAATCTTCCGGTTTCAGTCCGGTCTGCTTTGCTATACGAACAAGCATTTTAGGCCCAATCTCTTCTTTATCGTGGAAAGAAAAGACGAAGTCTGCCCAACCCACGCGGGAGAGGACACGATGAGAGCTGGCAGTTTGTCGCTTGACGCCCCAGCCGATGCGCAAAAGTGCGGCCAACACGCGCCGGGCTTTCGCTGATTACCACTGCGTCATGCGGCAAGGAAAGAGACGCTCATCAAGTCCGGCGCACTCTCTCCGTGCTCCAACCTGTCGGCGAGGACGCGCAAAGCCAGCGCCTGAACACGCGCGACGGCCTCATCGCGGGTTCCCCCGTAGACCATCACTCCCGAGAGGTTGACGACCTCGGCAATCCAGCGCCCGTCGTCTTCCTGTTCGATCTCTACGGTCAGGTTCATCTCACCTCACACCGAAAAGCCGGCCCCATTAACTCCGCGGCGCGTCGCGGTGGTTGCCGTTCGAGCCGAGTTCCTCGACGAAGGTCACGCGGTTGATCTCGTGCAGCGTCGAGACGCCGCTGAAGACCTTCTTGAGAGCCGACTCGCGCAGGGAGCGCAGGCCCTCCTTGTCGGCGGCGCGGCGCACCTCCGAGCCGGGCCGGCGGTCGATGATCATCTCGCGGATGTTGTCCGACAGATTCAAAAGCTCGTGGATGGCGGTGCGGCCACGGTAGCCCGTGTGGTTGCAGGCGTCGCAGCCGACGCTCATGTAGAACACGCCCTCGCGGTGATCCGCCGCCTTGAGACCCGACTCCACCAACTCCTCGTCCGTCGGGTGGTACTTGCGCCGGCAGGTCGAGCAGAGTATACGCACCAGGCGCTGGGCGAGCACGCAGTTCAGAGACGAGACAAAGTTGTACGGCTCGACGCCCATGTTGAGGAAGCGGCCGATGACATCGATGACGTTGTTGGCGTGGACGGTCGTAAAGACGAGGTGGCCGGTCAAGGCCGACTGGATGGCGATCTGGGCCGTCTCGGTGTCGCGGATTTCGCCGACCATGATCTTGTCCGGGTCGTGGCGCAGGATGGAGCGCAGGCCGCGCGCAAACGTCAGCCCCTTCTTTTCATTGACGGGAATCTGCGTGATGCCGTGGAGCTGATACTCCACGGGGTCTTCGATGGTGACGATCTTGTCTTCCTCGTTGCGAATCTCGTTGAGGGCCGCGTACAGAGTAGTCGTCTTACCCGAACCCGTCGGCCCCGTGACGAGCACCATGCCGTAAGGCTCGGTGATGTAGCGGCGGAAGTTGCGGAGGTCGTCGGCGTCGAAACCCACTACGTCGAGCTTGAGGTCGCGGAACTGCTCGTTGATCTGCTCCTTGTCGAGGATACGAATCACCGCGTCCTCGCCGTGGATGGTCGGCATGATGGAGACGCGGAAGTCCACGTTGCGGCCCTTGTAGCGGACGCGGAAGCGGCCGTCCTGCGGGGTGCGGCGCTCGGCGATGTCGAGTTCCGACATCACCTTGATGCGCGAGATCAAAGTCTGGTGATAGGCGAGGTCAATCGGCTCGACCTTCTCGTAGAGCGCGCCGTCGATGCGGTACTTGACGTGGACGGCGTTGTCGCGGGTCTCGATGTGGATGTCGGAGGCGCGCGACTCCATGGCGTTGTAGACGACCGTATCGACCAGCTTGATGATGGGCGACATGTCGCTGTCGGTCGCCAGCCGGTCGAGGTCTAAGACCTCCTCGCCGTGCTCGGTCTCCTTGACGAGCGAGATGCGAAAGCCGGAGGCGGCTTCTTGCAGGACGCGCTGCGTGGCGTCACCTTTTCGCAGGACGACCTCGATGGCCCCGGCCGTCGCCACCGATGGGACGACGCGCGCCCGCAGGGCGCTGGCGATCTCGTCCAAGCGCTCCAAATCGGACGGGTCGGCCATCGCGATGTGCAGGCGCTTGCCCTCGCGCCTCAAGGGCACGAACATGTGCCGCAGCATCAGCTCGACCGGCACCTCGCCGAGCAGACCGTAGTCGATGGGCGACTGACCGTCGGGCGGCAGTAGATCGACGTAAGGCAGGCGGTAGCGGCGGGCCAGATTGAGTGCGGCGCGCACCTCGGGCGGCTGCTGGGAGTCGTCGATGCGGTCCAGGCGCGCCGTGTCGCCGCCGCTCGGCTGCCGGGGCGCGTCGTCGGCCGTCGTGGCGGCGTGGATGTCTTCGGTAACTCGGCTCATTAAGGTTGTTCTGATGCTTCCGAGGGCGTGGCGGTGGCTCGCCGGTTTCAGCGGCCCGTGACGTTGGAAATGGACTGGATGATCGGCAGGTAGATCGCCAGCAGGATCGTGATGACGACCCCGCCCATCACCAGCAGAATCGCAGGTTCGAGCACGGTCGTCAACTGCTCCAGCCGCACCTCCGACTCCGCGTCGTAGAAGACCGCCACCTCTTCGAGCATCTCGCGCAAACTGCCCGAACGCTCGCCCACGCCGACCATGTCGAGCGCCAGCGGAGGTATCCACCCGGCCGACTCCAGACTCTCCGTAAACGAGCGCCCCTCGCGCACCATCGGCAGGATGGCCGACGAGCGCGCCCGCAGCTCCTTGTTCGTGATCGCCTCGGCGGCAATCTCCCACGACTCGACGAGCGTGATGCCGCCCGCCAGAAGGGTCGAGAGCGAGCGCGTCACCTGCGCGATGGCGAGCTGCTTGAGGAGTTGGCTGACGATGGGCAGCTTGAGCAGGAAGCGGTCGATGGTTAGTTGCCCCGAGGCCGTGCGCGCCCACAGGAAGGCGCCGAAGGCGCCGCCGACGATTGCCGGCACGAGCCAGTAGAAGTTGCCGGAGACGAAATCCGAGAGGCTGATGACGAACTGCGTGATGGCCGGCAGTTGCTTGCCGAAGCCCTCGAAGAGGCCCGACATGCGCGGCACGACGTAGACGGTCAAGAATGCCACCATGCCGAACGAGGCGACGAGCAGGAAAAGCGGATAGGCCAGCGCCCCGCGAATCTTGCGACGCACCTCGACGCCGCGCCGCAGGTAGGAGACGTAGCGCGAGAGCACGTCGTCGAGCGCGCCGGAGCGTTCGCCCGCCAGCACCGACGCCGTGTAGATGCGCGGGAAGATCGACCCCTGCGCGGCGAAGGCCGAGGAGAGCGCCATGCCGCCGCGAATCTTCTCCTCCACATCCGTGAGCACCATCCGCATGCGCGCCGCGGGCGAGCGCTTCCTGAGCATCATGATGGCCTGAAGGATGGGGATGCCGGCGCGGATGATGGAGGCGAGTTGCTGGTTGAAGAGCAGGAAGTCGTTGGCGGAGATGCGCGGGTGGATGCCGCCTTTGCCCCCACGCGTGAGCGCCGCCACACCCCCGGTCTTCGGCGGCACTACGGAGAAGACCCGAAAGCCCTCGGATTCGAGCCGCGTCCGCGCTTCGCCCACGCCGACGGCCTCGATTGTGCGCGTCACCACCTCGCCCGCGGGCGTTCCCAAACGACAGATGAATTCGGCCATGCTTACTGAGTTAGAACGATTAAGCGGATTTACTTTCGCCGGCTGAACGGGGGGCCGGCTGCTTCGGAACAGGCCGGCAAGTATAACACGCGGCCGCGCCGGGCCTCCCACACGCCCCGCCCGGCCGCGCGTCCTCTTCCCTCCCGCACCTACACGCTCGCCACGCTTTGAAGTTCCGCCGAGCGCGGTCACAAATGTGGACGGAAGTTCAGGACACCGAACGACACCGAACCTTGACACTTACTCAACAGGCAAAGTCTTGCCGAGGGAGCACAGCCTGTCCTACAATCGCCTCGAAACGGACAGCTAAGGAGTCTCCCCGGCCCCGCTTTTTTTAAAGCCTCGTGAAACAACCGAAAGGTCTTCGGCCGCCATCCTAGCGGCAACCGCAGACCAACGCTTGTGGGCCGCGCCCCGGCGCGAAGGTTCTACACGATTCCCCACTTCGGCCAGGCCCGGAGCGACCATATCAGGAGGGTTTACCTATGAGAGATCGGCGCCGGAGAGTCTTCACTAGCATCGCGCTCGTCTCCTTGATCGCCGCCGCCGTCGCCTCAAACGCGCCCGCCGCCCCCATCGTCCCGCAGACGGCCCCCACGCAGGAACAGAAAGCCGGACAGACCACCGCCGCCCCGACGCCCGACACCTCCAACGCGAAGACAACGAACAAGACGGCCACGCCCGCGTCGAACCCCGCGGCCGACTCGCGCCCGGCCTCCGGCCCCATGGTCGGCGTCAATCAGGACGACCGCCACATCGTCAACGCCGACCTCATCACGCTGACCGTGACGGTGACGGACACCTACGGCCGCTTCGTCACGGGCCTCGGCCAGAAGGCCTTTACCATTCTCGACGACAAGACCGAGCAGGAGATCGCCTACTTCTCGGACGAGGACGCGCCCGTCTCTCTGGGCGTCATCTTCGACGTGTCAGGCTCGATGAGCGGCGAGAAGATCAAGAAGGCGCGCGAGGCCCTCGCCCGCTTCGTAGACACCAGTCATCAGGGCGACGAATATTTCCTCATCGGCTTCAACTCCCGCGCCCAGCTCCTCCTGAACAAGACGCGCGACTCCGACGCCATGCTCGATAAGCTGACCTTCGTCGAGACGAAGGGGATGACGGCGCTCTACGACGCCGCCTACCTCGGCGTCGAGAAGGTGACGCGCGGCACGCACGAGAAGAAGGCGGTGCTGCTCATCAGCGACGGTCAGGACAACAGTTCCCGCTACACCTTCTCCGAGCTGAAGCGGCTGCTCAAGGAGACTGATGTCATCATCTACTCCGTCGGGATCGTCACCGACGGCGACGACGGCACGCTCGGCATAGGGGGCCGCGCCATCCTCGAAGAACTGTCCGGCGTCTCCGGCGGCAAGGCGTTCTTCCCATCGTCCGCCGCCGAACTGAACGACACCTTCGAGCGCATCGCGCTGGAGCTGCGGACGCAATACTCCATCGGCTACCGCCCCTCGAACTTCGCCAACGACGGCCGCTGGCACAAGCTCAAGGTCAGGGTTCAGCCCCCGCGCGGCATGTCGCGTCTCTTCGTCCGCGCCAAAGAGGGCTACTTCGCCGTCACGAATCCGAAATAAGAGGTCAGAGATTAGAGGTTGGAGGTCAGTGAAAGACGGATGAGTTTTTACTAACCTCCAACCTCTGACCTCTATATCTTTGGCAACTGCGGGCGGCCCGAGGGCATCTTTTGAGGTGCGCGCAAGCCGAACGCGCGGTGGTCGCGTCCGACCGAAGTTTTTGTACTTTGCCCCGGCAACGCCGAAGCCTTCGGATAAGGTCAGGCAATACGGGCGAGCGCCCGTCGAGAGGCTCGCTCCCGGTCGGCGGGAGACGGGGTCGCCCGGCGGGCGCTTACTAACGATGGGGGCTTCGCTTCCGGGGCGGCGGCGGGGCTATACTGCTGAAACGGCCCCCAGCGGAGGTGTTCACAGACATGAAGCAACGAGAGGTTCGCACGAACGCGACGGCACGTTTTCGGCCATCGCTCCTGATTCTCTTCGCGCTGGCCGCGGCACTCCTCCCCGCGCCGTCCGGCGCTGCGCGTCCGCCGCAGGGCGCGGCCGACGGACGGCCCCGGCGCGCCTCCACCACCGCCAACGCGCAGACTCAGCAAACGCGGCCCACCAACACCCCCACCCCGCAGCCCGCGAAGACTTCCACGCCCCGCCCGACGCCGACGCCCGACGACGACGACGAGCCGCCGCCGCCGCGCCCCAGACTTCAGACTTCGCCCGGCGTCACGGCCACGCCGACGCCCGACCCCAACGCCGCGGCCGGTCAGGAGATCGGCGACGACGAGACCATCACCATCGACACGCGTCTCGTCAACCTCAACGTCCGCGTCGTTGACCGCGACAACCGCCCCATCAAGGACGTGCGTAAGGAAGACTTCAAAGTCTTCGACAACAACGTGCCCCAGACGGTCGAGTTCTTCGAGACGCGCGAGGTGCCCATCAGCTACGGCGTCGTGGTGGACAACTCCGGCTCCCTGCGCGGCCAGATCAATCAGGTCATCGACGCCAGCAAGACCATTCTGGAGAGCAACCGCGAGGGCGACGAGACGTTCATCGTCCGCTTCGTCTCCTCCGACGAGATCAAGATTTTGCAGGACTGGACGGCCAACAAGCAGGACTTGTTCGACGCCGTCGATGACATGTTCGTCGAGGGCGGGCAGACGGCCGTCATCGACGCCGTGATGCTCGCCACCGAACACGCCTCCGAGCGCCGCAAGGGCAACGACCTCGAAGACAAGCGCCGCCGCGCCCTCATCCTCGTCACCGACGGCGAAGACCGCGCCAGCTTCTATAAGGAGCGCGACCTCTTCGAGTCGATGAAGGAGCGGGACGTGCAGATTTTCGTCATCGGCTTCGTCAACGAGCTGGAGCGCGAGGGCGGCATCATCAAGAAGTCGAAGCGCGAGAAGGCCGTCGGCCTGCTCGACCGCATGGCCAAGGAGACAGGCGGGCGCGCCTTCTATCCAACCTCGCTCTCGGATTTACCCGGCATCGCCCTCGAAATCACGAAGGACATGCGGACGCAGTTCGTGCTCGGCTACGTCCCGTCGAACCCGGCGCCCCCCGGCGAGTTCCGCCCCGTGCGCGTCCAGGTGGCCAACGCTCCGGGAGGCGAGAAGCGCATCGCCATCACCCGCGCCGGCTACACCGCCCAGCGCGGCAGCAGCAGCGGTGGCGCCCCCGCCACACAGCGGCCCAACGGGCGCCCGACGCAGAAACCTTAGCGGAGCGGGCAGGGGGTAAAGGGGAAGGGGTAAGGGAGAAGACACATGCTTCTCCCTTACCCCTTCCCCTTTACCCCCTGCCCCCTTTTTATTTCGCCGGCATGAGCGTGATGCGCCAGGCGATGAAGGCGATGAAGGCGAGCATGAAGACGAGGATGGCGACGACGATGGGGTCGAGATAGAAGATGCGCGCGCCGGTGCGTTCCTCCTCGACGAGTCGCTCCGGAAGGTTGAGCGCGGCGGTGTTGACGCGGATGGTGTCGTCGTTGACGGGCAGCCCTTCGGGCACGGCCTGATGCATCTTGTCGGCCGCGGCCGTCTCTTCGAGCGGGGCGAGACGCGCTGAAAGCTCGGCCGTCTCTTTCTTCCCGCGCCGCTTGCCAAACTTATAGCGCCGTTTGTGCTGAGTGTTCTCCGTCACAGCCATTTAATCTTCCTCAGGTAGAAGTATAGCCCGAGCGCCGTCGCCATCATCCACAGCAGGGCGAAGACGTAGCCGAAGCGCCATTTCAGCTCCGGCATGAAGTCGAAGTTCATGCCGTAGATGCCGGCGATGAGCGTGGCCGACATCAGGATGGTCGAGATCGAGGTCAGCCGCTTCATCACCACGTTCATGCGGTTGCCGGAGACGGACAGGTAGGCGTCCATCGTCGAGCCGAGCATGTCGCGCAGGTTGTCGATGGTGTCGGCGACGCGGATGATGTGGTCGAACACGTCCTGAAAGTAGACGTGTGTCTCGCGCGCGAAGATGGGCTGCTCGCGCCGGAGCATGGTGTTGAAAACGTCGCGCAGGGGGGTGATGGAGCGGCGCAGATAGAGGAGCTGCTTCTTGAAGCGGAAGATGTCTTGAATCGACTCCTGCTGGAAGTCGGCGAAGATGCGGTCTTCGAGGTCGTCCATGCGCTCGCTGATGATGTCTAAGAGCGGCAGGTAGTCGTCCACGATGGCGTCTATCGTGAGGTAGGCCAGAAGGCCCGAGCCGTGCTCGGCGCGGTCGGTCCACTCGCCCCACAGGCGGCGGGCCGTCTCGACGGCGCGGATGGGCCGGCTGTGGACGGTGACGAGGAAATTTTTGCCGAGGAAGATGTTCAGCTCGCGCAGTTCGAGGTCGTCGTGCTCGCCCGTGAGTTCCGCTTCGTAGAGGACGATGAAGTAGTAGCCGGGGAACTCTTCGATCTTCGGGCGCTGATGCGCGTTGCGACAGTCTTCGATGGAGAGCGGGTGGAAGTTGAACTCCTGAGCCAGCTCCATGAAGTCTTCGCTCGTCGGGTCGGACACGTCGGCCCAGACGATGTTCCGCTCGTTCTCGCAGAAGTCGCTGAGTTCGGCCGCCGGGAAGTCGTGGTCGAACTTCTTCGTGTCGCTGTGCAGGCAAGTGGTCGTAATCACGACTCGTCGTTCGTCCTCCTTCGCTCGCGTGCTCTTTCGAGTATACTTGCTCCGCGCGAATTTTGGACGGGTAAAATCGCGGGGCCGACGGCGCGCCGGCTCTCGCGCCAGTCGGGAGACTCTATTGCGGACGCTTAGACGCTCAGTGCAAGAGTACGCGCGCGGCGTGGCGGGCGGGCTGCTGTTCAGCCTGCCGCTGCTCTACACGATGGAGGTGTGGTGGGCCGGCTTCACCGCGCACCCTTTGCGTCTCGCCATCTACGTCGCCGCCACCTTCGTTCTTCTTCTGGGCTACAACGAGTTCGCGGGTCTGCGGCGCGACACCAGCTTCGTGGAGGTCGCCATTGACTCGGTCGAGGAGATGGGCCTCGGTCTGTTGATCGCGGCCGTCATGCTGTGGCTGCTGGGGCGCCTGACGACGGAGATGCCCGCGACCGAGGCTTTGGGGAAGATCGTCATCGAGGCGATGACGGTCGCCATCGGCGTCTCGGTCGGCACGGCGCAGTTCGGCGCGGTCGAGGACGAGGACAAGGGCGCGGGCGGCGGCGACGAATCTGCGGGCGGGACTGAGGGCGGCGACGAGGTGGGAGCCGTGCGCCACTTCGGCGGGCAGGTCGCCGTCTCGCTGTGCGGCGCGGTGCTGTTCGCGGCCAACCTCGCGCCGACCGAGGAGATCGTCCAGATCGCCATCGAAATATCGGCGTGGC
>DASVES010000511.1:0-18022 GCA_036380435.1 Pyrinomonadaceae bacterium
CGACAGATGCCGCTGCGCGGACTCGCGGCCGACCGCAAGGGCACCGTCTACGTCGTACAGCGCGGCGACATACAGATGTTCGAGGGGCCGACGGGCAAGCCGCTCGGGCGCATCGGCTACCCCGAGGGAAGCAGCTTCGACGACGTGGTGGCGACGCCCGACGGCGGCCTCGTCACCTCGTGGCACCGTCACCGCGACGACATCGTGCGCCTCGACTCCTCGGGCAAGGTCACGCGGGTCATCCGCTCGGCCATCAGCGGACAGACCGACCGCTCGGAGCTGAACACGAGAGTCACCGCCGATGGCGCCGGCAACATCTTCGCGCTCGGCAGCTTCAACAACGCGGTCTTCAAGTTCTCGCCCGAGGGTCGTTTCCTGACGCAGTTCGGCAGCTCCGGCGACCAGACGGGGCAGTTTCGCGCGCCCTACGCCATCACGGCCGACAATCAGGGGCGCGTCTACGTCGCCGACATCAAGGGCGTGCAGGTGTTCGCCCCCGACGGACGCTACCTCGACTTCTTCCCCGTCGAAGGCCCCGCCTCCGGCATGGTCTTCAACGACAAGAACGAAATCTTCGTCGTCGCCCGCACGCAGGTCTTCAAGCTCGCGGTGAAATAGACCACAGTACCGCGAGCGGTAGCGAGCGGGGCGCGTGCGGGCAAGGTCGGCTTCATCGTAGGCTCGCCCGCTCGCTACCGCTCGCGGTACTGTTCCAGCCTCATGTCGCGCTTTTGTGACCGTCCTGCCTGCCCTGCTATCATCACCTCACAAACAATGCTCGTACTCGGCATCGAAAGCTCCTGCGACGAAACGGCCGCCGCCATCGTGCGCGACGGTTGCGAAATACTGTCCTCCGTCATCTCCTCGCAGATCGACATTCACAAGCAATACGGCGGCGTCGTTCCCGAACTCGCCTCGCGCGAGCATCTCGACAAGATCGTGCCCGTCGTTGAGGAGGCGTTTGAGCGCGCCGGTGTTGGCAATGATGAGATTGATGGGATCGCCGTCACCGCCGGCCCCGGTCTCGTCGGCTCGCTGCTCGTCGGCGTCTCCTACGCGAAGGCGATGGCCTACGCGCTCTCGAAGCCCATCGTCGGCGTCAACCACATCGAGGGGCACGTCTATTCGGTCGTCTTCGAGAACCCGCCCATCGAATACCCCGCCTTCGCGCTCATCGTCTCGGGCGGACACACGAACCTCTTCCTCGTGCCGGAGCCGGGCCGCTACAAGGTTCTGGCGCGCACGCGCGACGACGCGGCGGGTGAGGCGTTCGACAAGGTGGCGAAGATGCTCGGACTGGGCTATCCGGGCGGCCCCATCATCGAGAAATTGGCACGTGAGGGCGACCCGCGCGCCGTGCGCTTCAGCATCCCGCGCATGGGCGACGGCCGACCCGACTTCAGCTTCAGCGGACTGAAGACGGCCGTGTCAAAACATGTGCGCGAGTCGGGGCTGCAAAGCGTGGCGCCGGGCGCGGAGCCGTCGCAGGCGGTTAAAGATTTGGCGGCAAGTTTCCAGAGCGTCGTTGTCCGCTCGCTGGTGGGCACGACCGAGCGGCTGGCCCGTGAGCACCGGCCGCGCACGCTGATCGTCGCGGGCGGCGTCGCCTGCAACATGGCGTTGCGCGAGGCGGCGGGCGAGGCCGGCGCGCGTCTCGGTCTCCCCGTCTACTTCCCCTCCCGGCACCTCTCGACCGACAACGCCGCCATGATCGCCGCCGCCGGCGCCGTCAAACTCCGGGCGGGCGAACGCGCCGGCCTCGACCTCAACGCCGACGTGTCGATGCGTCTTCAGAATGTTGACGTGGAAGACGCGGCGATGAGGGGCCGCGTGAGGTACAGACTATAAAGGGAGTCAGGAGACAGAAGTCAGGAGTCAGAATAAAGATAAAGAACCTGCTTTTATTCTGACTCCTGACTTCTGTCTCCTGACTCCCTGCCTTTAGAAACGGAAACCGCCCCGCCTTCTAGCGAGGGAGGCGGAGCGGCTTCGTTTTGCCGGTGCGCGAGTACGACGCTCAAGAAGACGTCTTGCACCGGCGAACATGTGCGAGGTGCGGCTGGCTCAGGGTCTGGCTCGCGCCACCTGACTCGCCGCCTGCTTGGAAATCTCGATACTCATGGCGAACTTGAGCGGGTTCAAAGTGTCCAGCTCGACCGTCACCACGTCCCCCTCTCGCAGGTCTTTTAGAGAAACAAATTCTTCGTCGATCATCACCCTCGTGCCGTCGTCGTCGATGGCGATGACGTGCTCGATACCCTTTGGCGTGATGACCGAGATGTGGCCATCCGTCACTTCGACGACCTTTGCGTTGACGAGACGCGAATTAGTGTCCTGGCCATTCGTATCGGCGGCGAGCGCCGTGGTCGAGAAGATCATCAGCATGGCCGCCACAACCGCCGCGAGGTTTTTTTGTCTCATCAACATTATCAATCCCCTTACCGTGTTATGAGGGGCGCGAAAGTTTTGCGCCCTGCCTCAAGTTCTTGGCAATGGTCATGCCGCAACTGCGGCCCGCCCGGAAATTCGTGCTTAAAGCCTGCGTTGTGAAGATTAAGACTAACCCGAAGCGCGTGCGACGCGGTCAGCGTCGCGGGCGCGCGCGTATGATGTGAGGACGACTTGTATCGATACAAAACTGCCGCGCCCGCTGCGTTATGGGAAGAGAAAGGGGCCGCCTCGAATCTTCAAGGCGGCCCCTTATGCTTGGGAGCGTCGGCTGTTTCGTGTCAGCCAAAGATGTCGCGGACTTTGTCCATCAGTCCCTTGTCTTCAAGGTCGTGGTCTTCGACCTCGGCGAGCTGTTCAAGCAGGCGGCGCTGATCCCGCGAGAGCGTCTTGGGCGTGACGACCGTGACGGCGACGAAGAGGTCGCCGCGGCCCCGGCCGCCGAGCACCGGCATCCCCGCGCCCTTGACGCGGAAGACCGTGCCGGTCTGCGTGCCGGCGGGTATTTTCAATTGCTGCTGGGCGTCGAGCGTCTGCACGGTGGTCTCGGAGCCGAGAGCGGCCTGCGCGAACGAGATGGGGACGGACGAGTAGAGATTGTTGCCCTGCCGCTCGAAGAGGTCGTGCTCCTTGACGCGGATGACGACGTAGAGGTCGCCCGACGGCCCGCCCTGCGTCCCCGCTTCGCCCTCGCCCGTGATTCGCAGCCGCGACCCCGTTTCGACGCCGGCCGGAATTTTTACTTCGAGCTGCTTCTCGCGCTCGACGCGTCCCGCGCCCTGACAGGCGTCGCAGGGGTTGCGGATGATCCGGCCCGCGCCGCGGCAGTTGCCGCACGTGCGCGCCACCGAGAAGAAGCCCTGCTGGAAACGCACCTGGCCCGCGCCGCCGCACGTCGCGCAATTCTCGGGCTGTGTGCCCTTGGCCGCGCCCGTCCCTTCGCACGCGTCGCAGGCTTCGAGGCGCGGGATGCGGAGTTGCGCCGTCATCCCCTGCGCCGCGTCTTCGAGCGTCATCTGCAAGTCGTAGCGGAGGTCGGCGCCCCTCTGCGCCGACGTGCGTCGGGAGGAGGAGCCGGCGCGGCCTCCGCCGAACACGTCGCCGAACAGGTCGCCGAGGATGTCCTCAATGCCGCCGAAGCCGGCGGCGCCGCCCCAGTTGACGCCCGCGCTGCTCGACACGCCGGCGTGTCCGAAGCGGTCGTAGCGCGCGCGCTGCTCGGAGTCGGAGAGCACGGCGTAAGCCTCGGCGCCCTCCTTGAACTTCTCCTCCGCTCCGGCGTTGCCCGGATTCTTGTCCGGGTGGAACTTCACCGCCAAACGCCGGTACGCGCTCTTGATCTCCTGCTCGGTCGCCGTGCGGGCGACGCCTAAGACTTCGTAGTAATCTCTTTTACTCATTAGCTCGTAAATTGAAAGGCCGTAAATTGAAAATCGTAAATCGAAAATCGTGAACTAGATTATACAAGCATCGATTCACGATTGACGATTCACGATTGACGGTTTTTATGGTTCTTCACAGTCTCGCGTTGTGGTCGTCCGGCTCCCCGGCCGAGCCATCGCTGCCGGCGGAGTTGAACATGGCCAGCGTCAGTTTCTTGGCGAGTTGATCGACCTCTTCCTGGAGGCGCTTAAGCTCGTCGGGGCTTGCGGTCTTTGACGCCTGCTCGGCGTCGATCAGGAGGGTCTGGGCCGCCTGCCGCTCCTCGGGCGTGAGCGAGTTGCCGAACTCGCGGTAGGTGCGCTGGGTGTTGCGCACCAGACTGTCGAGCCGGTTACGCATGCTGATCAGTTCCTTGATCTCCTGATCGGCCTCGACAGAACGCGTCGCCTCGGTGATCAGCCTGTCGATCTCGTCCGTGGAGAGACCCGAAGTGGGCGTGACCTTCATCTGCTGCTTGCGTCCGCTCGTCTTGTCCTGCGCCGAGACGCTGAGGATGCCGTTGGCATCGACCTCGAAGGTGACCTCGATCTGCGGCCCCCCGCGCGGCCCCGGAGGGATGCCGACCAGCTCGAACTTGCCCAAGCTACGGTTGCCGAGCGCCACCTCGCGCTCGCCCTGAAGGACGTGGATTTCGACCGACGGCTGGTTGTCAACGACGGTGGTGAAAATCTGGCTGGAGCGCAAAGGGATGGTCGAGTTGCGTTCGATGATCTTGGTGAAGAGGCCGCCGCGCGTCTCGACGCCCAGGGAGAGCGGGAGCACGTCGAGGAGGACGATGTCTTTAACGTCGCCGGCGAGCACGCCGCCCTGAATGGCCGCGCCCATCGCCACGACCTCGTCGGGGTTGATCTCGGCCGACGGCTCCTTGCCGAAAATCTCGCGCACCGTGCGGGCGATAATCGGGGAGCGTGTCTGCCCGCCGACGAGCAAGACCTTCTCGATGTCGCCGGGCTGGAGCTTCGCGTCCCAGAGCGCCTTCTGGCACGGCTCGATGGTCTGCTCGACGAGGTCGGCGACGAGGCCCTCGAACGCTTCGCGCGTCAGCGTCTTACTGAAGTGCTTCGGCCCCGAAGCGTCGGCCGCGATGAACGGCAGGTTCATGTTCGTCTCGGTCAGGGAAGACAGCTCGCACTTGGCGCGCTCGGCGGCCTCCTTGAGTCGCTGGAGGGCGAGGCGGTCGCTGCGCAGGTCGATGCCGGTCTCCTCCTGAAACTGTTTGGTCATCCAGCCGATGATGCGCTCGTCGAAGTCTTCGCCGCCGAGGAAGGTGTTGCCCGAGGTGGAGAGCACCTCGAAGACGCCGTTGTTGATTTCGAGGATGGAGATGTCGAAGGTGCCGCCGCCGAGGTCGTAGACGGCGATGCGCTCGTTCTCGGTGCGGCCCATACCGTAAGCGAGGGCGGCGGCCGTCGGCTCGTTGATGATGCGCTCGATCTTGAGGCCGGCGATGCGGCCGGCGTCCTTCGTGGCCTGGCGCTGCGTGTCGTCGAAGTAGGCGGGGACGGTGACGATGGCCTCGGTGACGGCTTCGCCTAAGAAGTCTTCGGCCGCGGCCTTGAGACGCTGCAAGACGATGCCGGAAATCTCCTGTGGACTGTAGACGCGCCCCTGCACCTGGATGCGCGCGTCGCCGTTGGTGGAATCGACGATCTCGAAGGGGACGGTCTCTTTGGCGCGCGCCACCTCGGGGTCGCCGTGCTTGCGGCCGATCAGACGCTTGACGGCGTAGACCGTGTTGGCCGCGTTGGTGACGGCCTGCCGCTTGGCGATCTGCCCGACGAGGCGCTCGCCCTTGTCGGTGAAGCCAACCACGGTCGGCGTGGTGCGCCCCCCTTCCTTGTTCGGGACGATCTGCACGGCGCCGCCTTCGAGCACGGCGACGCAGCAGTTCGTGGTCCCTAAATCGATTCCAACAACTTTTCCCATAGCGGCCTTCCCTGAAGGTGAGACGTTCGTGACGGTCGGGGGCAAGCGCGGGGCCGCAGTCGGCTTTACTTCGCGACCTTGACCATCGCCGGGCGGATCAGCTTATCGCCCAGACGATAGCCACGGGTCAACTCCTCGATGACGGTGTCCGGCTCGTGTCGGTCAGACGACTCGGCGGCCACGGCCTCATGGACGTGCGGGTCGAAGGGCTGCCCGACGGTCAGAACCGGCTTGACGCCGAGGGCTTCGAGCACGCCGCCCAACTGACGGTTGATCAGCTCGACGCCTTGCAGGAAGTGGCGAAACTCTTCGGACTCGCCCGCCTGGACAGTGGCCTCGGCGTCGAGGGCGCGGCGCAGGTTGTCGATGACGGGGAGCAGTTGGCCGACCACGTCGCCGGCCGCGCGGTTGTAGGTCTCGGCGCGCTCGCGCTCAATCCGCTTGCGGTAGTTATCGAAATCCGCCTGACGGCGCGTGATACGGTCTAGCAAGTCGGCGTGCTCGGCCCTGATCTTTTCGAGTTCCGACTCGACCCTCTTCAACTCGGCCCGCGTGGCGATGAGTTCGGCCAGCACGGGGCCGCCTTCGCCGCCGGCGTGGCGCGCGGTGGTGTCGGCGGCGTCGGAGGCGGCCGCCGCGTTGCGGGCCTCGGCGTCGCCCTCGCGGTGCGAGGGGTTCGTGTCCTGCTCCTCACGGCGTTCGGGCAGGTCGGCGGGGTCGGGGCCTCCGGCCGTGTCGGCGTCGTCGCCGCCTTCCGCCCCGCGGTCGATGCGTTGTTGGACTTCCGTCTCGCCCTCGTAAGAAGACTCACGCCCGATCTCTTCGGGCGTCAGGTCGTCCGCGCCCGACTCGTCGCGCGGCTCTCCTTCCTTGCCCTCTTCGTCAACGAAGCGAACCGGGATGCGGCTCGGATTCTGTCTGTCCTTGTTCATCATGCTCGACATTGCCCTTCGGAACTGCCCCGGTGCGGGGCGGGGGACGCGCGGCCCGTCGGGGCCGCGCGGCGTGTCAGATGATCGCGGCCTCATCGCGCAGCGTCCGTTCGAAGATGTGCGCCACGTAGCTGACGACGGCCATCGTGCGCGCGTACTCCATCCGCATCGGGCCGACAACGCCGACGCTGCCCGCCGCGTCACCGCCGCCAACGCGATAAGGCGCGCTGATGAGCGCGCACGCACGCAGCGACGGCGCGCTATGCTCGCGGCCGATGACGACGTGTACGTCGCCGAAGACCGGCTCGCGCGCGATGCACTCGTTGAGTATTTTGACCAGACGCGACTTGGCCTCGAAAGTCTGGAACAGCTCGCGCAATCGCTCGATGTCGGAGAAGTCGGGCTTGGCGAGGATGTTCGAGGCGCCGTCGAGATAGACCTCACCCGCATCGGACTCCCCGCCGTCGAGACTCTTCTCGCACAGGAGCGCGACGTTTTGGAGCAGCTCGTCGTAGAGCGCCTTCTCCTCGCGCATCAGCGCGAGCACCTCCGCGCGAATGGACTGGAGGCTCTTGCCGCTGAACTCCGTGTTCAGGTAGCGCGCGGCGCGTTCGAGTTCGTCCTGCCCGAGCGGCTCGTCAACGCGGATCAGCTTGTCCTGCACGACGCCCGAGGCGAAGACGAGTACGGCCAGAACGCGGCCGTCGGCGAGCCGGAGGAATTCGATGTGCTGGAGCCGGTTGTCGGCGAGCGGCGGCGAGACCACGATCCCGACGTTCTCCGAAAGCTCCGAGAGCAGGTGCGAGACGCGTTCCATCAGGCGTTGCGGCGAAGCGCCGTTCTCAAGATTTGTCAGCCCGAGCGTCCGGTCGATGGCCGCCATGTCGGCGCGCGACAGACGCGTGCCCGACGCGAGGTGATCGACGTAGAAGCGATAACCCGTGTCCGTCGGCACGCGCCCCGCCGAGGTGTGCGGCTGCTCGACGAGTCCCGCCTCTTCGAGTTCCGCCATCACGTTGCGAATCGTCGCCGAACTCCACCCGGCGCCGCCGGCGAAGCCGTCCGCAATCGTCTTCGACCCGACGGGTTCGCCCGTCCGCAGATGCTCCCTGATGATGGCCGACAGCACGGCCTGCCCGCGCGCGCCGGGCCTCCATTCCGCCTGCTTCGTCGAACCTCGAATTGCCATCAGAAATAAAGGGCGTGGGGGATTGAATGATGCGGGTAAACTGCCATGGCCGGACAGGGACAGACGCCCGGTTGTTTAATTGTTTACAGTCCCGCAAACCCACTGTCAAGATATAATTTCAAGCCAAGGGGCCGCACGCCGGAGACTCTAAATTATGTCCCACGGCAGTATAACGGATTGAGCAAATGAGGAGCAAACCGGCCTGTTCGCAAACGGAACAGCCCGCCCACTTCCGCCCCCATTCGACGGTTAATTTACTGCCAGCGCTACAGTTATAATCTCGTCGCGGCTCGTCCGTCACCCCGGCATCTAAGCTGCTCACCTTATACGACTTACAGGCCGCGCTCGACGACCCTTCGGCGGCGACTGGTTTTCCCATGCTGACATTGTATAGAGACGCAAGGGCTTAGCCGTCTCTCCAAAGAGTCGATTGACGCCCTCACAAACCTCCACGTAATATCAGTGCCACTGAACCGTCGTTGTCCAGCCTGCTCTTCGGGGATGAAATTGACCTGGCAAGCTTATTACTAACTGCCGGCGCACGGCGCGCTCCCTCGCAGCTTTGACTCTTATGCAAGACTCACAGCCCCTTCTGCACACGCTCTTTCTCGACGCGTTTCGGCAGCTCGCGCCCAGCCGCCCCGCGCCCGACGTGGACGTTCGCTACTACCCTTACGCCGGCCTCAACCACACGATCCGCCTCCGCACGGGCCGCGTCTACGTGCGCGTCTCCGACATCTTCCGCGGCGCGCCCGACAACGTGCACCGCGCGCTGGCCTTCATCCTCGTCGCCAAGCTCCTGCGCCGGCGCACGCCGCAACTGCACGAGCGGACTTATCGCAACTACGCCTGCCAGCCCGAAGTGCTGCGCGCCTCCGACCTCGCGCGGCGCGAGCGCGGACGCAAGCAAATCTCCTCCGCGCGAGGGAGCCGCTACGATCTCGAAAAGATGTTCGCGCGTCTGAACCGACGCTACTTCGACGGCGAGTTGCCGCCGCCCGTCCTCACCTGGTCGCGCCGACGCACGCGCACCATCCTCGGCCACCACGACGGCGTCCACGAGACCATCGTCATCAGCAAGACCCTCGACTCGGCGGACGTGCCCGAGTGGTTCGTCGAGTTCATCCTCTATCACGAGATGCTTCACATCAAGCACCCGGCGCGCCTCATCAACGGCCGGCGCTTCTACCACACCAAGGCCTTCCGCTCCGAGGAGCAGCGATTCCCCTTCTACAGCGAGGCGCAGGAATGGCTCGACCGCATCGCGCGACAGCGCCGTTCGTTGCGTGCGCGCGCCGCGTGAAATTGAATTTCCGTCTAACATTTTGGCCGAAAATTTTAGGAAACTTTCGCACCCGCGTTGCGTTTAAACGCTCAGGAAGGTGGGCTCCTCCGAAAGGGCGGGTCGAGCGATTCAGACGGCATACGATTTCCCTCCGTGCTGTCTGAGTCGCCCGACCCGCCCTTCAGGTTATGCCCACGTTTATTTTCAAACGCACCCGCGCCTCACACTTTCACTCCGCAGGCGACGCACTGAGTTTCGCTTTCTTGACACTCTCAAATCCAGCGTGTTAGCGTCCGCACTGTTCCACGAACACAGGCCATCAACCGATTCATTCCAGACCGTGGATTTTAATCCCGAGTCCTGTCAGGAGACGTTTACGTGAGCGACAAAGTCTTCAAGTCCGTCGAGATCGTCGGCACATCCGAACAGAGTTTTAGCCACGCCATCGAGGTCGCGGTCGAGCGCGCGCGACAAACCCTGCGCGAGCTTTCCTGGTTCGTCGTCGGGGAGATGCGCGGCGGTTTGCAGCAGGGCCGCCTCGAATATCAGGTGACGCTGCGCGTCTTCTTCAAGCTCGACGCCGCCGGGGGGCAGGGGCCGGACGGCGACCTCGCGTGAGCCGTCCGGCGCTACGCTGCCGCTGGACAAAGCTGCGCGCCGCTCGCTAGACTACGCGGTTTGTGACAGGGGCTTCGGAGCAATCCTCGCGCGTTGGGGCTTCAACAGAAGGTAAACATCTCGACACGGAGCACATATCCGACATGGCTTTTCCGGCAACACAGATCAGGCGCGGCATGGTTATCCTCTTCGAGGGCGCGCCCTGCAAGGTTCTCGATGCGCGCCACCACACGCCCGGCAACCTCCGCGCGATGATGCAGACGAAACTGCGTAACCTGCGCACCGGCAGCAGCTTCGAGCACCGCTTCCGCTCGGCCGACACGGTTGAGCGCGCCCACCTCGAACAGCACGAGATGGAGTACATGTACTCCGACGGCGCGCACCATCACTTCATGAACACCGAAAACTATGAGCAGACGGCCCTGAGCGGCGAAGAACTCGGCGACATGGCGCAGTGGCTCACGGCGGGCCTCCGCATCGAAGTGGAGTTCTACGACGGCGCGCCCATCGGCATCACGCTCCCGCCCTCGCTCGAACTCGCCGTCGTCGAGACCGAACCCACGATGAAGGGCGCGACCGTCTCCAACGTCAACAAGCCCGCCAAGCTTGAAAACGGCGTCACCATCCTCGTGCCCCCCTTCGTCAACGAGGGCGACCGCATCCGCGTTGACCCCATCGAGGGCCGCTACATGGAACGGGCAAAATGAAAAGTGATAAGTGATGAGTGATAAGTGATAAGAAACCCCGTCTGTTCTTTCTTATCACTTATCACTCATCACTTATCACTTATCACTGATGTATCTCTTCTACAGCATCCTCCTGACCTTCGGCTTCGCCCTCCTCCTCCCTCGCTTCCTTTTCGACGCCCTCCGCCACGGAAAATACGCGGCCGGCTTTCGCCAGCGCATGGGCAGTCTGCCAAGCCTGTCGGCGGGCGGCGCCCAGAAGCCGGTCGTCTGGCTGCACTGCGTCTCGGTGGGCGAGACACAGGCGGCGCGCCCGCTCGCCCGCGCCGTCCTCGAACACTTCCCCGCGCACGCGCTGGTCGTCTCGACGACGACGCTCACGGGGCAACGCGTCGCGCGCGAGGCGTTCGCCGGCATGGCGGCCGAGGTCTTCTACTTCCCCTTCGACTGGGCGTGGAGCGTGCGGCGCGCGCTCCGGCGGGTGCGGCCTTCGGCGGTGCTCGTGATGGAGACGGAGCTATGGCCGCGCTTCTTCCGCGAGTGCCGGAAGGCGGACGTGCGCCTCGCCGTCGTCAATGGCCGCATCTCCGAGAACTCTTTCCGCCGCTACCGGCTCGTCCGACCGTTCATCAGCCGCGTCCTCAACGACCTCGACCTGGCCGTCATGCAGTCCGAATCCGACGCCGAGCGCGCCCGTTTACTTGGCCTTGTTCCCGACAAGGTCAGGGTTTCGGGCAACATCAAGTTCGATTTTGAAATCGACGCGGCGGAGCAGACGCTGACCGCTGACCTGCGCCGCCGGTTCGGCTTCGATGATGAGGGCCGCCCGCTGATCGTGGCCGCGAGCACACACGCGCCCGAGGAGCGCATCGTGCTTGACGCCTTCAGGGAGCTTCGCGGCGCGGGCGCCGGGCGTGGGCCGCGTCTTCTCGTCGCCCCGCGTCACCCCGAGAGGTTCGCGGAGGTCGCCGCACTCCTCGATGCCTCCGGCTTCGCGTGGGCGCGGCGCTCAGCTACGCCGCTTCCGACCGACGCTCAGGCCGACGTGGTGCTGCTCGACACCGTCGGCGAGCTGCGCGCGGCGTACCCGCTCGCCGAACTCGTCTTCGTCGGCGGCAGCATCGCGCAGGTGGGCGGGCACAACGTCATGGAGCCGGCGGCGTCCGCCCGGTGCGTCGTCACCGGCGCGCACACCTCGAACTTCCGGGCCGTCGTCGGCGCTTTCCTCGAACGCGACGCGCTCCTCCAGCTCCCGCCGCTCGCGGAGAGCGAGGCCGCCCACGTTCTGGCCGAGACTTTTAGAAACCTCCTCGAAGACGCGGATCGCAGGCGCCGCGTAGGCCAAAATGCCCGCGCCGTGCTCGACGAGAATCGCGGCGCGACGGGGCGCACAATCGCGCTGCTCGCGCCCATCTTCGAGGCGAGGCGTGAGTCCGCCGGCCTGCGCTCCGCACGGGGGCGCGGGCTGGCCTCTGATCTCCGCCCGCCCCTCCCATGAACACGTCATTCGCCCTCGCGCCGCTCAGCGCGCTCTATGGCGCGGCCGTCCGCGCGCGGCTCGCGCTCTATCGCGGCGGCGCGCTCAGGCAGGAGCGCGCGGGCGCGCCCGTCATCAGCGTCGGCAACATCACCGCGGGCGGGACGGGCAAGACCCCGCTTGTCGAGTGGGTCGCCCGCGCCGTCGCGCGCGAGGGCCGCCGAGCGTGCGTGCTGACGCGCGGCTATGGCAGGCGCGACGAGCGCCTCCGCGTCGTCGTCTCGGACGGCGAACGATTGCTCGCCGACGCGCCCGAGGCCGGCGACGAGCCGCGCATGCTGGCCGAACAACTGTTGGGTGTGGCGTCGGTTGTCAGCGACGCCGACCGCGCGGCGGCCGCCAGATGGGCGCTCGAAAATCTCCGCGCGCAAGCCTTCGTCATGGACGATGGCTTCCAACACCTGCGACTCGCTCGCGACCTCGACGTGGTGGCGCTCGACGCCACCGCGCCGTGGGGCGGCGGGCATCTATTGCCACGCGGTCGCCTGCGCGAGCCGCGCCGGGGCATCGGCCGCGCCGACTGCGTCGTCATCACGCGCGCCGACCTCGCCGGCGACGCCGCCGCGCGCGCCCTGCGCGAAGAAGTCTCGGGCCTGTGCGGCGGCGCGGCGCTCGTCGTCGAAGCGCGCGCGCGCACGACGGGCTTGCGCCGTCTCGCTGACGACACGGCCGGGGACGAGTTTGTCAGTGCGGCCGACGTGCGAAGCGTCGGCGCCTTCTGCGCCGTCGGCAACCCGCAATCGTTCTTTGAGCACCTGCGGCGCGACGGCCACGAACCGGTTCTCGCGCGCGCCTTCACAGACCACCACGCCTACACGCAGTCCGACCTCGACTCGCTCACGCGCGCCGCCACAGAGGCCGGGGCGCACTCACTCCTGACGACGGCCAAAGACGCCGTCAAGCTTCGCCGTTTGAGCACGAAGCTCCCGATCTACGTCGTGGAAATTGCGTTGGAAATTGATGAGGAAGAGAAGCTGCTCGAACTCGTGCGCGGGGCGCTCGCGAAGAGTTGAGCTGGCGGGCCGCAGGCGCGAGATGGCGCGTCCTCGCGTCGTTAATCAGAGTCGGCCGGGGGGGACGCCGCTCGTTCCCGCGGGCGCGGGCACGTCGCCGGAGACTGGTGGCGGTGGTGTGGGCGCGGGCTTTCTCGGCGGCGGAGCCTCGTCAGGGTCAGGGTTCGCGTTTACTGGCGGCGGCGGGGTCGGGGCGCGCCGGTTCGTGTTTCTCTCAGGCGGGGTGGGTTCGGGGGTCGGCTCGGCCTCTTCCTCCTCGCCCTCTGTGTTCGCGTTCTCGTTCCGCCCGGCGTCGCCTCCGGCGGGCGTGGGCGCCACGCCGAGGTTGGCGTTCGCGTTGCCGCTGGCCGGAATGGTTTCACCGGCGATAACCTCGCCCGGCGTCGGGGTGGTGAGTCCGGTCGAAGGCGTGATGTTGCTTTCGCCCGCGCCAGTCGGCGGCGTGACGGAGACGACGGGCTGGCTGTTCGGGTCGCTCGCGAGCGGCGGCTGCGTTTCGCCCGCCGTGTCATTCCCCTGGAACAGGTAGAACAAACCGAAGACGGCCGCGAGTACGATGAGGGCCGGGATCGCGATGCGCCACGGGTTGAAGCTGGCGGCCGGCGGCGGCGGAAGCGGGGCGTACTCCTCACGCGTTTCCTCACGCGTCCGCGTCGTGCGGGCACTCACGACCGTCGCCTCTTCCTCGTCCGACGCCACGGCGCCGGTGGTGCGCGGGGCCTCGTTCTCGCCGGTCGGCACGACGATGCGGCTCGTCTCCGGCACGCCGCGCCCGTCGGTCGCCGAGGCCCGCGCGGCGGCGTTCGCGGCAGCGGCGGCTTCCGTCGGTGCGTCTGCGGAGGCTGCGCTCGCGAACGCCCCGGAGAGTTCGCCCGCGTTCTGGAAGCGATGGTCGGGATTCTTGGCCAGCGCGCGTTGGACGACCGCATCGACGGACGCGGGCAGGTCGTCGCGCTCCGTGTGGAGCGACGGCGCAGCCTCCTGCATCTGCATCATCATCACCTCGGTCGGCGAGTCGCCCGTGAAGGGCACGTGGCCGGCGAGCATTTCGTAGACGATGATCCCGAAGCTGTAAATGTCGGAGCGGGCGTCGATCTTCGACGCCCCCGAGCACTGCTCCGGCGACATGTACTGCGGCGTGCCGATGATCAGGTTCGGCGCGGTGAGTTCCGGGTCCTGGTTCTCGGCCGTCTCCTTAATCTTGGCGATGCCGAAGTCGAGCACCTTCGCCCAGTCGCCGCCCGGCGTCTCGTCGAGCATGATGTTATCGCTCTTGAGATCGCGATGCACGACGCCTTCGTTGTGCGCGGCTTCGAGTGCGCCGGCCATCTGACGGACGATCTCGGCCGCACGCTTTAAGGGCATCGGCCCCTCGGAGCGAATCACCTCCTTGAGGGTGCGGCCGCGCAGGTACTCCATGACGAGGAAGACGACGCCGTTTTCGGCCTCGCCGAAATCGGTGACGGTGATGGCGTGCGGGTGCGAGATGCGGGAGGCGGCGCGGGCCTCGCGGGTGAAGCGGGCGACGATGTTGTCGTCGGCGGCGAGCGCCGGGTGGAGCACCTTGACGGCGAGGGTCTTCTCCATCAGCACGTGCGTCGCGCGGTAGACGCAGCCCATGCCGCCCTCGCTGAGCTTCTCCTCGATGCGATACTTGCCGGCGAGCGTTTGGCCGACAAGCTCGTCCTGCCGCTTGAGGACGGAGCCGTCGGACGGGCACAAGGTGTTCGCGTCCTCAAACTCCTTGTCGCATTTCGGACATTTCTTCATCTGCGGGACACCGCCCTGTTCCCTCTCGCCTTCGACTGTTCGGGTTGGCTTGAGCGTATCACACCGCTTCCGCCGCGCGCAACGGCGACTTTTCGGCGCGCGGCCGGGAACACGGATGAGACGGATCAAAACGGATAAGCACTGATTGAATCCGTCCTTATCCGTTCAATCCCTGCTCCCTCCCGACCACCACTCACAATGCTCTCACTTTACAAAAGCTCAAAGACCGTCTTCGTCCAAAAAACTCGGGCGCGCCCCGTTGCAACGGGGCGCGCCCGAGTTTTGTTGTCAGCGAGACGGACGAGATCGAGCCTAGAGCTTCGCGAAGACGACGACGAGCGTGAAGAGCACGAGTGTCTCGATGAAGACGAGGCCGAGAATCATCAGCGTCTGGATGCGCGCGCCGGCGCCGGGGTTACGCGCCACGCCCTCGGCCGCCGCCGCGGCGACGCGCGACGGGCCGATGGCCGCCAGCGCCGCCGCCAGCGCGAAGCCGAAGCCGGCCGCCAGCGCCTTGTACTTGTTGATCGACGCGTCGTTGTCCGCCGCGCCCGCCTGCGCGAGCGCCGGAGCGGCCGAAGCCAGGACGCCGAGTGCCGCGAAGAAAGCCATACGGAGTTTGTTCATGTTCATTCTCCCGAAGTGTTTACGTCTGCCAGTGCGAATCAGCGGTCGAAGTTCCCTGTCCAATCCTCCGGCGCCTTCGGTGTTCTCGGTCGGATGCTTCTTACTTATGATTTCGCCCTCACCCGGTATCCACCGCCCCTCTTACAACGGCGCTCCAGCGATGACGGCCCTCAGCCCGCTTTCAAATTGCGAAAGCCATGACTCCCGCGTCCGAACACTCACCCCGGCCTCGTCGAATTTTCCCTTTCACTTCGCCCCCGGTTCGCTTCCCCTCTCGCCCCGACGCGCGCCGGCCCGTCTGGCCCGCGCCGCCCGCCGAGCGACTACTGCATGTCAATAAAGCCGAACGTCTAAGAATCTCATTGCTGAAAACTCAAGGGTGCGCCGTCGCGTAACCGCCCTCGTCAACAGTGTGCCCGTGCTGGTCGTCCGCGCCGTGGTGCTCGTCGCCCTCGTGGTGCGAGACCTCGGCGATGTAGAGGATCGAGAGCAGCGTGAAGATGAACGTCTGCATGAAGGCGACGAAGACGCTCAAAGGCATGATGAGCACCGGCACTGGCAGCCACCACGGCACGAGGCTGGCAATCGTCCCCAGAATTTGTTCGTCGCCGAAGAGGTTCCCGAACAGGCGCACGCCCAGAGACATCGGGCGCACGAGGTTGCTGATCAGCTCAATCGGGAACATCAAAATGGCGAGCCACGGTATCGGCCCCGCGAAGTGCTTGAGGTGCCCGCCCACGCCGTTCTCTTTGATGCCGACGTAGTTGTAGTAGACGAAGGACGAGATGCCGAGCGCGAAGGTGACGGAGGTCGAGGCCGTCGGCGACATCAGGCCCGGAAAGAGTCCCATCAAATTCGAGACGAGGATGAGCACGGCGAAGGTGGCGACGACGGGCAGGTAAGCCATCCCGCTCGGGCCCACGTTGTCGAGCAGCAGACCGCGAATCGACTGCACGCCCGTCTCCAGCATCTGCTGGCCGTTGCCCGGCTCGTCCTGCGACATCCGGCCCCGCAACAGCCACACGAGCGCCAGACTGATGAGGCACGCCAGAATGAACATCACCGTGTACCACGGCACGGCGTTCTCCTCTGTGTACTTGCCGAACACGTTCTCGGCCGTCGTCCCGAAGTTCGAGAAGAACCTGTCCCACAGAGGCTTCGTGTAGTGAAGCTGGAACTCGTGGACGGGCTTGCCTATCTGGTGGTTGATGAACTCGACGATGGCCGGCGTGTGGTGCGCGGCCGCTGCCGGCGCGGCGTGGTCGGCGGCGGCGCCTTGCGCGGCCGGGGCCGGGTCGCTGAACAGGAAGAACATCGTTTACGTTTCCTCTCGACGGATGACGGCGAAGTATAACTGCATGAAACCTTCAATCAGCACGGCCGCTGCCGAGGAGCAGAGGCCGGCGAGCACGGCCACGAGCGACACGAGGTCGAGCGCGTAAGCGGCCGTCGCCACACCGGCGACGACGACGTAGCGGAGCACGTAGCGCGAGAGTCTCCATGTCGCCCTCACGCCCGGCGCGGTTGAGCCGAACATCGCCGCGACCGACGTGCGTAGCCAGTGGAAATTCAGGAGCGAGAGGAGACCGCCCGTGAGCAGCCCCGTCGTCGTGCGCCACGGGAGGAGCGCCGCGCTCAACAGCACCGCGACGGCCACGGCCGCGCACATCCCCCGGAAGATGCGGCGCTCGACCGCCGCCGGCTCTTCCCCGCCCCCCGCGGCCGGCGAGTTCGAGTGCGCGTCCCCTGCGATTACAGACATAGCCTTTAGAACGGAAGATTTTACACGCGACCGGCGCGCGCTGTCGAGCGCACCCGCCTAATTGTTGTTCCTCGACATGATCCTGATGAATTGGTAGAAGCCGGCGACCGAGCCGAGCAGGATGCCCGTGATGATTAACCAGGGGCCGGTGCCGAAGTAACTGTCGAGCAGCCATCCCAAGCCGAGGAAGCTCGCCACGGAGAAGAAGATGGCCAACCCGGCGGCATAGGCCGTGCTGCTTCGGCGCGTGACGGCTGCCTCGTCCCGGCTCTCTTCGTTTTGCGAGTCGTCGGCCACTACGGCTTTTGCCCTCCGGCGCGCGTCCGGTTTTTACTTCAACAACTGCTTGTTCTTCATGTCTTCGAGCACGCGGTCGGCCCTGTCCAACTCCCAGTCGGGCGCGTCCCAGGCGTTCAGTTGCGGACGCGCGGGCCGCTTCAGAACCTTGTAGGCGACGCCGACGATGACCGCGAGCACGCCGATCCAGAGCAGATACTGGAAGGCCCACGCGATGAGGCCGAAGACGAAGAACGCCCCGATGCCGGCGAGCAGCAGAACGAGCAGCGCGAGAACTATCTTGAACTTATCCATATTTGAGACCTCCCCAGAGCCGACTAGTAGAGCGCGCCCCAACGGCGACGTGCTCACAGTCTTATACGCCCCCGCGCCTTCCGGCGTTCGTCACCACTTAGCACGCCCCGCGAAATTTTTCGGCACCTCCCACAGCAGTCCTCGTCGCGAATGGCGCATCGAGTCGTGGATAAAGCAGACGTGCGTACACCAGCA
>DASVES010000512.1:0-6270 GCA_036380435.1 Pyrinomonadaceae bacterium
TTGCTTGCCGCGCTTCTCCAGCCGCTCCTGTAGGGCGCGGATGCGGTCTTCGGCCGCGGCGCGCGACTCGCCCTCAACGCGGACGGTGATGACGAGGTGGTCGCCGTCCGAAGCGCCGTCGGGGAGCAGCTCCGCCGGCAGATCGAAGGGGTCGCCCTCGCCGTCGCCGAGTTGCACGACGGCCCTGCCGCCGTCCTCCACGCGGTCGATGACGGCGCGCGTGCGCTTAGACTTGCCGCTTTTCTCGGAGTCGTCGCTCATGGGGATTCACGTGGTCGGCAGTCATCTCCCACCGGCCGCGCCCTTCGCGCGGGGCGTCGGTTTAGGTTTGGGCGGCGGGCCGAAGTCGCCGTAGTCGATAAAGCCGGAGGAGGCGGTGTCGCGCTTCTTGGCCTCGCGGCCGGCCCACACGTCGCCCTTGGCTTCGCGCTCCGGCTTGATCTCGTAGCCCTCGCCGCGCGTGGTGATGGTCACTTCGCCGTGGAGGTCTGTGCGGAAGACCTTGACGTTGGCGGCGCGCAGGCGGTCGAGCACGCGCTGGTCGGGGTGGCCGTAGAGATTTTTGGCGCCGCAGGAGATGACGGCGGCCGCAAAAGCGCCCTCCTTGAGGAACGAGTCGGAGGTGGCGTGGGGCGAGCCGTGGTGGCCGACCTTGAGGACTTTGGCTTTGACGTTGGCGCCCTGCCGGATCATCCGCTCCTCGGTCTGCGCCTCGGCGTCGCCCGTCAGGAGCATCGAGAACTCGCCGTAGTCGAGACGGACGACGACCGAGTTGGCGTTCGGCTCGTTGCCGCCCGAGCGCACCTGCTCCTTCGTAAACAGCGGCTGGATCGGCGAGAGCACGGTGAAGACGACGCCGTCGCCCAGGTCTTCGTACTTCTGTCCCGGCTCCGCGCCGACGTATTCGACGCCTTTCTCCTCGATGGCGCGCAGGAAGTCCTCGTAGTTGCGCGTCGCGTTGGGCACCTTGCTGTCGAGCACCCGGCGGACGGTAGCGCCGCGGATCACCTCGTCGGCCGCGCCGATGTGGTCGGCGTGCGCGTGCGTCGTGATGAAGAGGTCGATCTGAGAGACGTTGTGACGACGCAGGGCGTCGAGGACGCGCGCGCCGTAGCCGGGGTTGCCGGCGTCCACAAGCGCCGCCTTGCCCGAGGGCGAGATAATCAGAATCGAATCACCCTGCTCCACATCGAGGACGACGACTCTCAGGTCGCCGCCCGAGGCCGGCGGGGGCTGCGGGCCGCGGTCGCGAAAGACGAACCACCAGAGGGCGAGGATTGCGAGCGCCGCGAGCGCCGCGACGGCGAGCGCGCACCCGCACCCCTTCAGGGCTTTCGACGAACTGCGTGGCGCCGGCTGCTGCTGGTACATAGTATTCGTTTGGCGGTTGACTCCTTAACCCATCACACCGCCCCGCCGGGGAAGCTACTCGGTCTTCCCGTTCCTTCCTTCGCGGACAATATCAATCAGGGCGTCGAGCCTGCTATCCGTGTGCGCCTGCGAGTCTGCCAGATGTTTTAACGACTCCTCGGTGCGCTTCTGCGCGTCCACGAGCGCCGCGTACTTCTCGCGCCACTCGCGGCGCTCGCGCCGGCCCGCGCGGATTGCCAGCTTCAGGATGTTCTCGACGCGCGTCATCCGCCGGTCGGCGCGATCCATGCGTTCGTCGGCGCGCGCCATGCGCTCCTTCCAGTCGTTCATGTATTCCCCGGTCAGTTGTTGTTTGACCGTCAGGTCGGCCAGGATGCCGGTGATCACTTCTATCTTCCTATCGAATTCGCTCTGTGCCATCTCTTCGTCGCTCCTTTCAAGGTGAGGAATGAAAGTGTGTTTGCGAAATCACTTCACGTCGCCCGAGGGCACCGGCTCGCGCTCGCGCTCGACCTGGGTCTCGGCGTCGCGGGTGATGCGCGTCGGGTAGTTCTCCGTCCAGCAGGCGGTGCAGGAGTCGGAGGCGGGGAAGCCGGCGGCTTCGAGCATGCCTTCGAGGGAGAGGTAGCCGAGCGTATCGGCGCCGATAAAGCGACGAATCTCTTCGACGGACATCTGCGCGGCGATGAGGTCGCGCTTGGTCGGCGTGTCCACGCCGTAGTAGCAGGGGCTGACGGTCGGCGGGCAACTCACACGCATGTGCACCTCGCGCGCGCCCGCGTCGCGCACCATCCCGACGATCTTCTTCGAGGTGGTGCCGCGCACAATCGAGTCGTCGATGAGGACGACGCGGCGGCCGTCGATGAGGTCGCGCACGGGGTTGAGCTTGACGCGCACGCCGAAACTGCGGATCGACTGCTTCGGCTCGATGAAGGTGCGGCCGACGTAGTGGTTGCGAACGAGACCCTGCCGGAAGGGGATGCCGCTTTGATAAGCGTAGCCGATGGCGGCGGCCACGCCCGAGTCGGGCACGGGGACGACGAGGTCTGCCTCCGCCGGGCACTCGACGGCGAGGCGCTTGCCCATCTTGTGCCGCGACTCGTTGACGGAGCGGCCGAAGATGATCGAGTCGGGGCGCGAGAAGTAGACGTGCTCGAAGATGCAGAAGGAGTGCGGACGCGCGGGGAGCGGGTGCGTGGAGCGCAAACGCCCGTCGCGCGTGACCTCGATCATCTCGCCCGGCTCCACGTCGCGGACGTAGCGAGCGTCGATGAGGTCGAAGGCGCAGGTCTCGGAGGCGACAACCCAGGCGTCGCCGAGCCGGCCGAGGGCGAGCGGGCGAAAACCGCGCGGGTCGCGGACGGCGATGAGCGAGTCGGGCGTCAGAAACAACATCGAGAAAGCGCCCTCGGTCTCGCGCAGGACCTCGGGGACGGCCTCGGCCACCGACGCGGCGTGTGAGCGGGCGATGCGGTGGAGGATGACTTCGGTGTCGGAGGTTGAAGAGAAGATGGCGCCGGCGCGTTCGAGTTCCTTGCGCTCGTCGGTGGCGAAGGGGAGGTTGCCGTTGTGGCAGACGGCGACCTGTCCGTGCTGGCAGGCGACGAGGAAGGGCTGGGCCTCGCGGATGGAGACCTCGCCGGCCGTGGAGTAGCGCGTGTGGCCGATTGCTGCCGAGCCGGGCAGGCGGTTGAGTCGCTTCTCGGTGAAGACCTCGGAGACGAGTCCCATCGCGCGCTCGGAACGCAGTTGCTCGCCGTCGGAGGCGACGATGCCGCACGACTCCTGACCGCGGTGCTGGAGCTGGTAGAGGCCGAGGTAGGTGAGCCGCGCCGCCTCGGGGTGGCCGAAGATGCCGAACACGCCGCACTCGTCGCGAAAGCCGTCTCTCTGTTGGTCGTCCACGCTTCCCTTGCTTTACGTCCCGGTCGGTGTGTTGAAAGGCGTTCGGCCTTCGGTCGGTTTAGAACACGGAAGGCACATTGTAGCATTCGGGCATCGTTAATCCGTAGGGGCATGGCGTGCTATGATGTCGGCCTAAAATCCGGCTCGGAAAAAGGAAGTGTGGCGATGGCTGTCGCGGTGAAAGTTTACGGCGCGGACTGGTGCGGAGACACGACGCGCGCGCGCGAATATCTCGACCGGCTCGGCGTGGCCTACGAGTACGTCGATGTCGAGCGTGACGAGGCGGCGGCCGAGTGGGTGCGCGAGCAGAACGGGGGCAAGGAGCGCAAGCCGACGATTGACGTGGGCGGGCAGATACTCTCCGTGCCCTCCGAGCACGATCTGGTCGGCGCGCTGCGCGAGCGCGGGCTGATGGCCTGACGAGGGCGGCCCAACGTGAGTGAGTCGCCCTCTCCCCTGCAACAAATTCTCGCGCCGCTCGCGCGCGCGGCGCTCCTGCTCGCGCTCGCCGCCGCGGGCTGGGGCGTCTATCGCCACTTGCCCGACGACGGCCCCGTGGGTTTAGGAAGACGCGGGCGCGGCGAGACGACCACGCTTCGGCTCGTGCTGCGACGCCCACCCGACTACCCCACGGACGACCAACAGAAAGTCTCCGTCCAGCTCTACTCGATCAACGTCGAGGCCGCGCGGAGCGAGTACATCTCGGAGCGCCGGCCCGGCGTCCGCTTCGAGGAGTTCGTCACGCGACGCATGGCGGGCCGGGAGCCGGTGGCGGCCGAGTTCGACGAGCGCGGCGAGGCCGTCGTCGTCGTCCCGCAGGGCCGCTGGTGGATTCACGCCACGCTCGACGGCCCCGAAGAACTCACCTGGCGTCTGCCCGTCAACGTCTCCGGCCGCGAAAAGACAATCGAACTCGGCATCGACAACGCCTACACGCGGGCGAAGAGTTTTTAAAGGCAGTGATAAGTGATGAGTGATGAGTGATGAGAAAGACGGCTTTCTTACTCTTATCACTTATCACTTATCACTCATCCACTTATGTTGGCTCTGCGTTATGAGAACGGCGCGGTGAACTTGAGGGAGACGCCGGCGCCGCGGCGCGAGGGGGAGGCGCTGGTGCGCGTCCGGCTGGCGGGGGTGTGTAATACCGATTTGGAGATCGTGCGCGGGTACGCGGGGTTCGAGGGAACGCTGGGGCACGAGTTCGTCGGGACGGTCGAGGAGGCTCCGGCGGGGCACGAGGGGCTTGTGGGGCGGCGCGTGGTCGGCGAGATCAACGCGGGGTGCGGGCGCTGCGAGTTGTGCCGCGCGGGCGACGCGCGACACTGCGCGGGGCGCACCGTGCTCGGCATCCACGGGCGCGACGGCGCGTTCGCCGAATACCTTTCCCTTCCGGCCGTCAACCTGCTGAGCGTCCCCGAAGAGGTCTCGGATGAGTGCGCCGTCTTCACCGAGCCACTGGCGGCCGCGTGCGGCGTCACCGAGCGAGTCCTGGTCGAGGCGAGCGCACGCGCGGCCGTCGTCGGCGATGGGAAGCTGGGTCTTTTGTGCGCGCAGGCGCTGAAAGTTTTGACGGGCGCGGAGGTCACGCTCGTCGGCCGGCACGACGAGAAGCTACGCATCGCGGCGCGGCGCGGCGTGGAGACGACGAAGGCCGAAGACCTGAAGCCGTCGGCGCGGCGCGCCTTCGACGTGGTGGTGGAGGCATCGGGGTCGGCCTCGGGCTTCGCGACGGCGCTCACGCTCATCCGCCCACGCGGCACGCTCGTCCTCAAATCGACCTTCCACGGCACGACCGAATTTAACGCCGCGCCCATCGTGGTCGATGAAATCTCCATCGTCGGCTCGCGTTGCGGACGCTTCGCCCCGGCGCTCGAACTGCTCCGCCGCCGGAGCGTCGATGTCGAAAGCCTCATCACCGAGGAGCACGCGCTCGCCGACGGCCCCCGCGCCCTCGCGCGCGCCGCCGCCCCCGGCGTGCTGAAAGTACTTTTAAGAATGTAAGCAGTGAGCAGTGAGCAGTGAGCAGTAAAAAAATCGCGCGGCGTGCGAAAAGGCTCAACCTACTGCTCACTGCTCACTGCTTACTGCTCACTTCCTGCTATGAAGATCAAGGCCGACCTCAAGGCGGACGCCGTCCTCGTCCTGACGACGATCATCTGGGGCTCGACGTTTCCCCTCTCCAAAGACATCCTCGACCACTGGCCGCCCGTCGCCTACCTCGTGATGCGGATGGGCGTCTCGGCGGCGCTGATGGCGTTACTGTTCCGACGCCAGCTTGCGCGCGCCGGTCGGGCGGAGTGGCGCGCGGGCGCGACGCTGGGGCTGCTTTTGGCCGTCGGGATGACGGGGCTGGTCGTCGGACAGGTCTACACGACGGCGGCCCGTTCGGCCTTCATCGCGGGCCTTACCACACCGCTCGTCCCCTTCGTCGCCTATTTGTTAACGCGCGCGCGGCCCGGTGTCGAAAACCTTCTGGGCATTGTCCTCGCCTCCGCGGGCGGCCTGCTCATCCTCGCGCCGCAGGGTGAGGCCGGCGCCGCCAACACGGGCGACCTCCTGACGCTTGGCTGCACAGTCTTCTTCGCCGCGCACCTCACGCTGATGAGCGTCTACGCGCGTCGTTACGATGTGCGCGCCCTGACCGTCATCCAGATTGCGACCGTCTCGGCCGTGCTCACCGCTTACTGGCTCGCGCTGCGCGCGGCCGGCGCGCTCTACGGTACGGAAGGGCTGCCGCTGGCCGTCGCGCGCGAGTTTCAGCCGATGTCGTGGGAGGCCGACGTGCTGTGGCGGTTCGCTTACATGGTCTTGGTGGCGACGGTGCTGAACTTCCTGATGTGGACGTGGGCACAGGGGCGGATGTCGGCCACGCACGCGGCCATCATCTTCAGTCTGGAGCCGGTCTTCGCCACCATCTTCGCCGTCTGGATGCGCGGCGCGGGCGAGTGGACGGGCGGGCGGGCCAACCTCGGCGCGGCGCTCATCCTCGCC
>DASVES010000513.1:0-11707 GCA_036380435.1 Pyrinomonadaceae bacterium
CTGTATCTTGTGACACAGACGCCCTCCCTGACGGTCGGGCTTCCGCCCCAAACCTCATGCCCGCGCGTCACGGCACGAGGACGAGCTTGCCGAACTGCGCGCGATCCTCCATCAGCTCGTGCGCGCGCCGCGCCTCGGCGAGCGGCAGTGTGCGGTCAACGACGGCGCGAATCGCCCCGCGCTCGACGAACCGCATCGCGTCTAACAGCTCCGACTTCGACCCCATGAACGAACCGAGCACGGAGAGGTGCCGGTAGAAGACCTGCCGGATGTCCGTGCGCGCGTCGTAGCCGGAGGTGGCGCCGCAGGTGACGAGGCGGCCGTCGCGCGCCAGAGCCTGAATCGAGCCGGGCCACGTGTCGGCGCCCGTGTGCTCGAAGACCACCTCGACGCCCTTCTTCCCGGTCAACCGCCTGACCTCCTTCGGCCAGTCCTCGCGTGTGTAGTTGACCAACTCGTCCGCGCCGAGCGCGCGGGCTTTCTCCAGTTTCTCCTCGGTGGAGGCGGTCGCGATCACGCGCGCGCCCAGAAGCTTCGCCACCTGAATCCCTATGGAGCCGACGCCGCTCCCCGCCGCGTGAATCAAAACATCCTCGCCCGGCTTCAACTGCGCGCGCGCGACGAGCATGTGCCACGCCGTCACGGTGACGAGCGGGAGCGCGGCCGCCTCCTCCCAGCTCAAGTGTTTCGGCTTCGGGATACAGTTGACGGCCGGGGCGGCGACGAGTTCGGCGTAGCCGCCGTCGCGCTGGTAGCCGAGGATTTGGTAGTCGGGGCACAAATTGTCGGCCCCGCGCAGACATTCATGGCAATGACCGCAACTGACGCCGGGCTGCAACATCACCTCGTCGCCCGGCGCAACCCAGTCAACCAGTTCGCCGGCCTCGCGCACCACGCCCGCGATGTCGTTGCCCAGAATATGCGGCAGCGGAATTTTGACGCCGGGAAGCCCGCCGCGCGCCCACACGTCTAAATGGTTCAGCGCGCAGGCGCGCACCTCGACCAGAACTTCGTCGGCGCGCACGCGCGGCTCGGGCCGCTCCTCCGGGCGCAGAACCTCCGGGCCTCCGTGCTCGTAAAAGATGATTGCTTTCATGGTTGGAGATTTTAGTTTTTTGTCGCGGGATTTGGAAACGCGGGGCGCGAAACTCGAATCACAGTCCTTGAACTATTCATCCACGCCCGTATCGACAGGCCCGACGGGCGCGCGCGAGCGAGCGCGAGGCAAACAACATGAACCAGAATCTCCCCGACGACTTCTCGACGCTCGACGGCATCCTCCACGCCCTCTACGACTCGATCTCCGGCCCCGCCGAGCAGAAGCGCGACCTGCGCCGCTTCCGCTCGCTCTTTGCCGAGGACGCGCGCCTTGTCCGCGTCGTCCCCGCCGACGCCGGCGGCCTCGCGCGAGTGACCGTCTTCGACCCCGACGAATACTTCAAGGCCGCTTGCGAGTATTTCAAGCAGTCGGGCTTCTTCGACCGCGAGGCCAGCCGCCGCGTGGACGGCTTCGGCCACGTCACGCATGTCTTCAGCACCTATGAGTCGCGCCACTTCGCCGACGACCCCGAGCCGTTCGCCCGCGGCGTCAACAGCATCCAACTCTTCCACGACGGCGCGCGCTACTGGTTCGTCAACATCTTCTGGGACTTCGAGCGCCCCGGCAACCCCATCCCCGAAGAACACCTCTCGTAAGTCAAAAGTAAAAAGGCAAAAGGCAAAAGTGAAGAGGCAACCTGCTTCCTCACTTTTGCCTTTTGCCTTTTTACTTTTGACTTCTAAGGGATGCCGAGGCTCTTGCTGATGAAGTCGATGGTCTCGGGCTGTTGGAAGTAGTTCGTGTGGTGGACGCGGTCGGTGGTGCCGAAGTCGAAGACGTTGGCGGCGGGGATGTGTATCTGGTCGAAGAGGTCGGTCATCGAGTCGGTGTCCACGACGAGGTCGTTGGCGCCGTCGAAGACTTTGTTGGCGCCGAGGTCGGCGAGGTTCTCCTTGCGGAAGTGTCGCCAGAAGGCCCAGCCGTGATTCTCATCGGTCTCGAAGTTACAGCGCACGGCGAAGTAATCGGGCAGGGGGCCGCCCGTCTTCTCGCGCAGGCGGCGCAGCTCGGCGCTGTTGCCGACGCGCGACTGCCCGGCGATGCCGGGGATCATGGCCACGGCGGCGTCGATGAGCGGGGCCTTCTCGCCGAGGCTGGCGATGGAAGTGATGACCTTGACGAGGCCGACGGCGACGCTGAGCATCGGGACGGCGAGCGAGGACGCGCTGCCGGCGAGCGAGAGCGCGCGGCCGACGTTGGTAATCAGACCGAGCGCGGCGCGCAGACGCGGCGGCGCCGCGAGGCTTGAGCCGGCCAGCGGCGCGCCGACCATCACGACCCGGCGCGGGGCCACCGCCGCCCCGCTGAACCCTTCGAGCCACCACCGGGCGACCAGACCCCCGCGGCTGTGGCAGACGATATCGACGGGGCGCTTGAAGCCGGCGAAGAGCCGCGCGAGATCGAGCGCGTTGAGGACGGGACTCACCGACAGAGTAGGGTGGTCGAAGAAAAGCACCTCGCCGTAATGCTTGAGGCTGCGCCCGATAAGATCGCGCCCCGCCGGCGTGCTCCGCAGTTCGGCGAGCAGGTGGTCGTTGTTGCTGAAGGTGCCGTGGATGAAGAGGAGCGTCTTCTTCGCCGCGTTCGGGGTCGGCGCGGCGACCGTCTGGGGCGCGCCCTTCGCGCTCGGGAGGCGGCGCAGGCCCGGCGTGGGAGTCCACTTCTTGTCGAGACCTTCGAGGAACGTGCCCACGTCCGAGGGCGCGAGCTTCTCGAACTTGTACTGCGCGACGATCTCGCCCGAGGGGGCCGCCGGCGCGAGGCCGCGGCGGAGGCCGCGCCGCCCCCCCGTCATCACGACGCCCGCGCCCTCCTCCCACTGGAGGAAGCCGTCCTCCTCGGTGAGCGTGATCATTTCCGTGCTGTCGTCGGGCGGCCGCCGCCGGCCGCCGCGCCGCAGCTTGCTGATGGGCAGCTCGTTCGGCAGGTCTTCGTCGGGCCGGCGGATGTCGAGGTCTTTGGCGGCGAGGTCGAGGTTTTCGAGTAGCGGCCTGAGCTGCTCGCGTCGCACCGCGGCGGCGGTGGCGACGGTGGCGGCGGCGGTGGCGGCGGGGGTGGCGATGTTCATTCCGGCCTCCCTCCCTTCAGAGGAATCGGAGTCACGCGGTTATCGCGCGCGAGGCGCACGTCGAGCAGCGAGTGGAACTGCCGCTTGCTGCGCAGGTTCTTGATTCCTGCGTCAACGGCGTCCCCGAAGCTGCCGCGGCGCGCGATCATCGTGCTCTCGATGGGCACGAGCTTGCGGTCGTGCACGAGTTGCACCACCTCCTCGTAGAAGTCCTTATCGAGATACCACGCCTCACGCTGCACAGGGGCGTTAGGGCCTTGCGGCTGTGGCGACGCCATGTCGTCCCCGATGACGGGCGCGTTGGCCATCTCGGTGATGAAGCTCTGGTGATAAACGTCGCTGCGCCAGTAGCCGGGGAAGGCGTGCCCCTGAAGGAGGAAGATGACCGGGTAGACCTCGATGTACTCGCAGCAGGTCGCCATCAGCAGCGCCAGGTCGATGCAGGTGCCCCGATGTCCGTCGATGATCTCGGAGGGGGTGCGGACGCGCTGGGCGGAGAGGTTGTAGCTCGGCGGCGGGTTGATGTAGCCGAGGTTCATCTCGAAGGCGAGCGCCGCCCAGAGCGCCTGCACCTGAAGATCGACGCCGTCCGTGTCGAACGTGACCTCCTTCGTGACCCGGTCGCGCTCCTCGACGACGCTCTGGTAGCCGTCGAAGCCGGCGCCGCTGTCGTCGGCCAAGGCCCACAGGTAACGCTGGCCGGCATCGACGACGCGGTTGACGGCGCGGTCGCGCGGGAGCACGAACGAGGGGAGCCAGACGCGGTCGGTGTCGTCGTCGCGCCACTCGTCGAGCGGGAGCAGGGTCACGCGGTGCGTGTCGTTGTAAAGCTCCTGCCCCTCCCAGGAGACTTTGACGTAGAGGCTCGTGTGGACGCTCTCGCTGATGGCCGGCCCCGTCGAGTAGATGAGCGGCACGCGGATGTGCTTGCGCAGGTCGAGCACCCACTCCTTCATCGGCACCGTGGTGGTGTAGGGGAAAGTCATCGGGCCGGCGTAGAGAATGACTTCGACTTTAATCCGCACGGTGCCGGTCTTTCTCTTCTTGATGAGGAAGGTCTCGAACAGGTCGCGGTCGTTGTGCAGCATCGAGTAGTTGAGGCTTTTGAAAGGCACCACCTTGATCTCCTTGAAGAGGCGGGCGGCACTGCCGCCGACGCTCTTCAGGGTGATCTCAACCTCCTTCGCCTCCTCGACCTGCTTGACCATCTCACGGTCGCCGGCCGCCGTCGGCGCGGGCACGCGCCGTGCGCCGCGCCGGAGAGTGGCGCCCGGCTGCTGCGGGGCGACGAGCGAACGCGCGCTCCAGAGGACGACGCCCGCCCCGTGCAAGCCCCCTTGCTTCCGCAGCATCTGGCAGGTCAGCCGGAAAGCCTCCGCCGTGTTCCAGTTCGAGAGCCGCCACAGGTGGTAGAAGTTCGTGAAGAAGAACTCGGTCAGCGCGTCGTTGAACTCGTCCTGGAAGCCGATGGCGGCGTCCGCGCCGCCGGCCACGATGAGCGAGCCGACGCGCGTGGCCGAGTTGTAGAAGTTGCAGGAGACGAGCGCCGGCTTGCGCGACGCGGCGTTGACGATACCGGCAAGGCGCTCGGCGTCCACCATGTCCACGCTGCCCGCCATCACGTAACCGTCGGGCGGCGCTTCGACGGTCTTGAGGCTGGTGATGAGCTGCGTCGCCTGATGGTTGTCCACCCCGGCCAGATGCACCACGTGGGGCTTTTGCCTGCCGACCTCGGCGCGCAGGGTCTCGGCGGTCGGGTCGATCAACTCGTGCGCGGTAAGCCCCAGGTTCTCCTTCACCAGCTCACGCTCCGACGCGAAGGTGAAAGCCTCGCGCAAGTTTTCGGGCGCGCTCTCAACGAAGAGGAGGCTTTTCGGCGGGGAGGCGGCGGCGGGGGCGGCGGCGCCGCTACGGCGGTCGAGGTGACGCAGCACGGTCATCGGCCGACCCTGACGCAGCTCGCGCGTCGCCGCCGTCAGCAAGTACTCCCAGGGGAAGATGCGCGCCTCCCAGCTCGACTCCTCGCTTTTGAAGGGGACGCTGACCTCGACCATCTCGGCCTCGGCCAGCGACGCCAGTTGCGTCTCCTTCACACCCCACTCCTGGAGTTGCTGCAGGCTCCGCTGTGCCTGTTCGTTGCGCGAGGATTCCCGCTCCGCCCAGCGCCGGCGGTTGCGCACGGCGTATGACCACTGCATGGCGGCGCGCTGGAATTGCTTGCGGTCGGCGCGCAGTTCAAGGTTCAGCCCCTGCGGCGTGCGCACGGTGATGCTGACGCGTCCGCCCGTCTCCGGCGGCGCGCCCGCTTCGACGAAGCCGGCGAGGGACACAGGTGCGACGACCGCGCCGGAGCCGCCGCGCGCTGGTGGCGACTTTTTGGAAGCCGGCCGCTTCTTGCTGCTGCTGCGCGCCTGTGCGCTCACACTCTTCTTACCGGCCCCGCCTTTGCGCGCGGCGGCCCCGCCTTTGGCCGTCGCTGCTGCTCCGCCTTTGGCTGCTCTTGAGGCTTTTTTTGTTGCCATGAGGTCGCGCGCCTTTCTTCGTGTCTGAAGGCAGTTGGGTTAGCTCGCGCCGCGTCGGACGGCGATGAGGACGCTTCGGCTTTTATCAAATTCGGGCCTCGGTGGCAATGCGGACGCGCGCGCGGACATCGATTTTTCAGAGCGGCCCGCCCGGCGCGCTCAACTTGTTATGCGGATGCGGGCCGAGACGTTTCACGGCGGACGCTCGCCGAGAGAAAGGGATTAAGGGGCGCTGGTTACAGATCACCCCGCCGTCTTCAAAAAAAGGCGGCGGGGTGTGAAAGGTGATCCGGGTCGTGTGGCTTCAGGCTTGAGTTTCGGCCCCGATGCCCTGGTCGGTCTGCTGGCGCGCGTGGTAGGAGGAGCGCGTGAGCGGGCTTGATTCGACGTGCTTGAAGCCCAGAGACATGCCGACCTCGCGCCAGCGGGCGAACTCGTCGGGCGTGACGTAGCGTTCGACGGGGAGGCGGCGCGCGTGCGGCTGGAGATACTGCCCGATGGTCATAATGTCGCAGGAGGAGGCGCGCAGGTCGCGCATCAGCTCGACCACCTCGTCGAAGGTCTCGCCCAGTCCCGCCATGATGCCGCTCTTGGTGAGCATCCCCCGGCCTTCGCGGTCGCGGCGCTCGGCCGCGCGGCGCAACAGCGTCATCGACTGTTCGTAACGGGCGTCGGGCCGGACGCGCTTGTAAAGCCGCGCGATGGTCTCGGTATTGTGGTTGAGCACGTCGGGCGCGGCGTCGAGCACGGTGTCGAGGGCCGCCTCGTCGCCGTTGAAATCGGGGATGAGGACTTCGACGCGGCACTCTGGGTTGAGCGCGCGAATCTGCGTGATGGTCTCGGCCCAGTGGGCTGCGCCGCCGTCCGCGAGGTCGTCGCGGTTGACGGAGGTGATAACGGCGTGCGCGAGGTCGAGAGTCTGCACGGCCTCGGCGACGTGGCGCGGCTCCGCCGGGTCGAGTCGGCCGGGGGCGCCCTTGCCGACGGCGCAGAAGCCGCAGTGGCGCGTGCAGATGTCGCCGCCGATCATAAAGGTGGCGGTGCGGTCGGCCCAGCACTCGAAGATGTTCGGGCAGCGCGCCTCCTGGCAGACCGTGTGCAGGTTCAGCTTCTCGACGAGGCCGAGCAGATAATTATGGTTCGCCGGATCGCCGATCCGCACCTTCAGCCATTCGGGCTTCGGAGCACGCGGCGGACGCTGTGGCGTCGGGGCGTTACTAATGACTCTTAACTCGCGGCTCAAAATTTATCACTCCACATTGATTTTAAACGTGCTCGTATTTTAACACTCGCACTACGCGCTTGTCTTTGTAGGGGCAGGGCAAGTCCGCGGCCCGACGCTTACAGGGGAATTAACATGGATGGACAGGATTAGCAGGATGAGTTCTCCGAGTAGGACAGGGCAGTAGCCCGACCGTGAGGGAGGGCGTGTGGCTCCCGCGTCATGCGCCCTCCCTCACGGTCGGGCTACTGCCATGAGCGCGCCCCCGTTGAAATCTCCAATCAGCTCTTTCTTCATCCTGCTAATCCTGTCCATCCATGTTAATTGCTTCCATCGTTGCGCGGGCAGCGGACTTGTCCCTGCCACTACAGTTTATGACAGCGAGCCGGCGACGACGCGCGCCAGCACTTCGGGGTCAACGTTGCCGCCCGAGAGCACCACGGCGGGCTGGAGCACGTCGGCGGGGAGCTTGCCGAAGAGGACGGCCGCCGCGGCGACGGCGCCCGTCGGCTCGACGAGAATCTTCATGCGGAAGAGCAGGAAGCGCATCGTCTCGACGATCTCGTCCTCACTCACCGTGAGCACGTCCTCGGCGTTGCGCTGCACGACGGGAAAGGTGAGCGCGCCGGGCGACTGTGTCCGCATGCCGTCGGCGATGGTCGGCGGCGGCGGGATACATACGCGCTCGCCTTTGCGGAACGATTGGCGCGTGTCGTCGGAGAGTTCCGACTCGACGGGGAAGCAGCGGATTTTCGAGTTCAACGTCTTGACCACGACGCTCGCGCCGGCGAAGAGGCCGCCGCCGCCGCACGGGGTGAGCAGCGCGTCGATGTCGGGCGCGTCTTCGAGCAGTTCGAGCGCGCAGGTTCCCTGCCCCGCCATGATGAGGAAGTCGTCGTAGGGCGGGACGAGCACCAGACCTTCGCGCTCCGAGATGTCGCGCGCCAGACGCTCGCGGTCGTCCTGCTGGCGGTCGTAGGTGACGACCTCCGCGCCGTAGCCGCGGGTGGCCGCGAGTTTCGGGCGCGGGGCGTCCGTCGGCATGACGATCACGGCGCGCACGCCCGCTTCGTGCGCGGCGAGCGCGACCGACTGCGCGTGGTTGCCCGAGGAGAAGGCGACGACGCCGCGCCGCCGCTCGTCGTCCGTCAGTGCGCGAATCTTATTAGTCGCGCCGCGCATCTTGAAGACGCCGGCGCGCTGCAAGTTCTCGCACTTGAAGAAGACCGGACGACCGGCGGCCTCGTTGAAGGCGCGCGAGGTGAAGACGGGCGTGCGGTGGACGTGCGGACGGATGCGCTCTTGCGCCTCGCGGATGAGTTCAAACGTCAACATGCGTTGTGATCAGCTCCCCTGATAGCGGCGCGCCGTCTGCGCCCGGCACTTCTTCCGGCTCCGCCCCGAAGACCTCAGCGAAGCGCGCAACGACGCGGTCTTCCACCGCGCGCAGCGTCACGTCGCGCCCGAGTATGTCCCGCATCGAGGTGACCGGCTCGCCCTCGCAGGCGAGGATGAGTTTGAAATAGTCGAGGTCGGTGTTGACGTTTAAGGCGAAGCCGTGTGTGGTCACCCAGCGGGAGATGTGGACGCCGATGGCGGCGACCTTGCCGGCGGCGGTGTGGACGCCAGTCAGCCCCTCGATGCGAAACCCGGAGATGCGGAAGTCGTAGAGGACGCGCATCAAGACCTCCTCGATGTCGCGGACGTAGCGGTGTACGTCCTCGCGCTCGGGGCTGAGGTTGATGACGGGATAGCCGACCAGTTGTCCGAGGCCGTGGTAGGTCAGCTTCCCCCCGCGGTTCGACTCGTGGACGGCGACGCCGCGCGCCTCAAGCTCTTCTTCGGAGGCGAAGATGGACGCGCGGGTCGCGCGCCGCCCGACGGTCAGGACGTGCGGGTGCTCGACGAGGAGCAGCGTGTCGGCTTGCGCCCTCGCCTTGACCGCCGCTTCGGTCTCCTTCTGAATCCGATACGCCGCGTCGTATTCGAGCCGCCCGAGGCGGCGGACTTTGAGCGTCCTCTGTGCCACTGGCCCTCACTCTGCCCCGTCAGACCGTCGTTGAAAGCTCTCGTCTCATTCTAGCAGCGCGCGCGCTTCTACTGCGAACGGCCGCCCCCGTCGCGCCGCGCCGACACTTGACGCTCGGCGCGCGCCGGCCGTAGTTTGTTGGCAGCCGATTTCGTCAACCAGAGCATCACTTTTAAGACGAGGCCGGACGAGTTTGCCCGACGCGCGAATGGCGCACGCGGGCGGCCGTCCCCGCCGTCCGAAGGAGGAAAGAATTTTGAAGCGCCTTTATCCGCTACTGCTCGCCATTTCCCTGTTGCTGCTCACGCCGGTCATTGCCGGAGCGCAGTCGAGAACCCGCCGCTCGTCAACGCCGCAGAGACGCCGCGCGCCCGCCTCCACGCCGGCGCGCGGGAGCAATGACGCCGTCGTCCTCGGTCGCCTGAAGGTGGCCGAGAAGATCAAGATCATTTCCGAGTTCCTGTACGTCTACGGGGGCGTCGCTAATCAGGTGGCGGCGGACGAGGCGCAGGCGCGCCAGAGCGGCGCGACGGCCGAGTATGCGAGCGTGGCCGACCGCAGCCGGGCGTCTCTGCGTAAGAGCCTTCTGGCCGTGCGCGACGGACTCGACCAGCTCGAAGCGGAGTTCCGCACCTCGCCCGACCTGCAACGCTATTACAACCGGCTCGCGGGCGTCGCCGCCGGCGCGGCCGACGCCGAGGAGCTGGCCGCGTCGAACCAGTTGAAACCCGCCGGCCGCAAGCTCGTGCAGGTGGTCAGCCAGCTCGCCGACGCTTTGGCGGCGATGAACTAAGAAGAAAAAGAGGTCAGAGGTTAGAGGTCAGAGGTCAGTGAAAGACAGCATTGTTTTCACTGACCTCTGACCTCTAACCTCTGACCTCTTTATTTTTGTCGCTGGACGTAGTAGCCCTGCCGGGCGCGGACGCGGAGGTCGGCGCGCGCGGGCGTCGTGACGCGAATCTTGAGGAACTTGCCGGGCGCCGCGTCGCTCGAAGAATAGTACTGGAGCAGGTATTGCGCGCGCAGCTCGGCGGCGATGCGGCGGAAGATGGCGTCGAGTTCGGTGACTTGCGCGGGAAGGAACGAGGAGCCGCCGGTGGCCTCTGACAACTGCTGCATGCCGTACTCCGCGCGCTGGCTGATGACGTTCAGACGCACGCCCGGCCCGCTCGGGTTGATCGAATAGAAGACCGTGTCGGCCTGCTGCACCTCACGCATCACGCGTTGCAAGGCGCGCCGGTGAACACCGGCCGTCCCCTCGCCCACCGTCTCCAACTTCTCGCCTGCCGTCTTCTCGTCTCCGGCTTTGTTCGCGCGGTCGAGCGCCTTGATGGTGGCGTCGCGCACGTCGATGCTGAAGTTGTCCTCGCCGTCGGAGATGACGAGGACGACGCGGCGATTCTTGCCCGAGGCGTTCTGCGCGAGATATTTGGCGGCGGCCGTCACCGTGTCGTAGAAGGCCGTGCCCGTCGCCTTGTCAGCGGCGGGGATGGTCGTCAGCTTCCGCGCCGCGTCGTCGGCGCCGGCGAGCGGCTGTATGAGGTTGGAGCGTTCGCCGATGGTGAAGACGGCGGCGCGATCCGACGGCTTCATCACTTCCTTGAGGAAGCCGGCCGCGGCCTGCTTCATGAAGTCGAAGTTTTTGATGGTGCTGCTCGACACGTCGAAGACGAGAGCGATGTCGAGCGGCACGGCTTCGGCGGCGCCGACCTCGGCGACCTCCTGCCGGCGGCCCTCCTCTTCGAGCCGGAAGTCCGCCGGCTGGAGACCCTGCACGGGGTTCCCCGCCGCGTCCACGACCGAGGTGGGCACGACGACGAGGTTGGAGCTGACCTTAATGACTTCGTCGTCTTCAATCGCGTCCGCCGGCTTCGACTCGCGCGGGGTCGGCTGCGGAGTGGGCGCGCGACGCGGCGGGGGCGGGTTGTCCCAATCAGGCGTCGGACTGGGCGCCGCCGCCGGCGGCAGACGCGGCACGACGATGGGCGTGGGCTGCTGCGTCGCCCCTGCCACGTCACTCCGGCGCGTCTGACTCCGCGCCGCCGACGCCGGCGTGTGTAAGACCGACGCGAGCGCCACGCAGACGACTGCAACGAGCGTCAAGACCGACAGATTCTTCGCGCCCCGGCGCGCTTGCGACAGCTTCACGACAGGCCCCTCCGGTTCGCCTCAAAGAAAACGACAGGTGACGACCGCCGCGCAACCGCGAGGGGGGCGCGGCGGTCGTCACCTGTTCGGTCAACAGCGGAATCGGCAGTCCCTAGTCGGGGTTCTGCGTGGACGGCGTGTTCATCTGCGGAGCGCCCTGAAGCAGCCCGCGGTTGACGAGCACCTTCACCTCGACGCGCCGGTTCTGCTCGCGCCCCGTGCGCGACGTGTTCTCCGCCACCTGCTGCGACTCACCGTAGCCGAACGGCGTGATGATGCGTCGCAGCGGGATGCGGTGGTTCTCGGCCAGATAGCGCACGACCGTGTCGGCGCGCTTCTGGCTCAGCCGGCGGTTGTGGTCGGTCGCGCCGTCGGCGCTGGCGTGGCCCGAGACCTCGATGACGTAGCCCTTGGCGTTGAGGGCCTGCTGCGCGATCTGGTCGAGCTGCGTCTTGGCGTCGGGCGAGAGCACGGCGCTGTTGACGCGGAAGTTCAGGGTCACGCCCTGCTGGGCCTCGTAGTCGTCAAGGGCCGAGATGCGCTCGTTGGTGGCGCGCACGCCTGAGACGGCAGCGTCGGCCGTCTCCTGCGCGGCCTTCGCGCCGCCGCGCGCGGCGTT
>DASVES010000514.1:0-4426 GCA_036380435.1 Pyrinomonadaceae bacterium
TGTCTTACTGCTGCTCCTCGGCCTGTCGGCGCCCTCCCCCGTCGCGGGGCAGACGCCGGCGACGCCCGCGGCCCCCGCCACGGGGCAGGCCGCGCGGCCCGAGAGAATCGTCGGCGAGGTGACGGCGACGGACGCGGCCGCGCTCACGCTGACCGTGAAGACGGACGACGGCCGCACGCTCCCGGTCACCTCCGACGAGAGGACGACCTACGTGCGCGTCGCGCCCGGCTCCACGTCGCTCGAAGGCGCGGCGAAGATCACGCGCGCCGACGTGGGCGTGGGCGACCGCGTGCTCGTCCTCCTGCGCGCGGGCACGCAGGGGACGGCGTGGCCGACGTTGGGACTCGCCCGGCAGGTGATCGTGACGAGCCGCGCGGAGCTGGCCGCGAGCCGCGAGAGTCAGCGCGAGGCCGCGCGCCGGCGCATGCTCATGGGCCGCATCGCGTCGATTGACGCGACGCGGCGTGAGTTCACGTTGACGACCCGCGGGCGCGGCGGGCCGGACGCAGGCGTGGACACCGTCACGGTCGCGGCCGGCGAGGGCGTGCGCGTCCTGCGCTTCGCGCCCGACTCTCTGCGGCCGGAAGACGCGCGCCCCGCCACCCTCGCCGATCTGCGCGTGGGCGATCAGGTGCGCGCGCGCGGCGAGCGCAGCGCAGACGGCGCGCGCTTCACGCCCGAGGAAATCCTCGCCGGCTCGTTCGTGCGCGCGGCGGGCGAGATCACGGAGGTGAAGGCGGGAGAGTACACCGTCAAGGACGAGCTGACGGGCAAGCTCTACACGGTCGTCTTCTCGGCGAAGTCAACGCTGCGGCGCGTGCCGCGCGAGGTGGCCGAAGAGTTCGCACGACGGCGCGAGGAGCAGCGCGAGAGGATGGGCGAGCGCCGCGCTTCGGGCGAGCCGGCTGACCGCGACGCGCGGCGCGAGGCGCGTCGGGCGGAGCGCGCGGCGCGCGGCGAGGGCGAAGGGAGGCGTCCCGATGGTGAGGGCGGCCGGCGGCCGGGTGGCGAAGGCGGCCGGCGGCGCGAGGGCGGCCCCGGCGGCAACATCCAGCAGATGCTCGAAGGGCTGCCGGCAATCGCGCCCACAGATTTGAAGAAGGGCGACGCGCTCCTCGTCACCGGCACGCCCGACGCGGCGGGCACACGCGTCACGGCCGTCGCCGCCTACACGGGCGAGGCCGAATTCCTCCGTCGCCTCAACCGCATTCAGGAGCGGCGCGGCGACGTGAACACGGGCCTGCCCGGCGACGTGCTCGGCGGCGGCAACGTCAACCGCGAGCCGACAACTAATTCGCCGCCGCCGCCGCGCTGACGCTCGGCCGTTTTTGTAAGGGCAGGGCAAGTCCGCGGCCCATGCTACGGAGGAATCAACATGGATGGTCAGGATTGTCAGGATGAAGAAAAGATGATTTCAGATTTAGAGATTTCAGATTTCAAATCTTCTTCTCCTGTTCATCCTACCCATCCATGTTAATAATTCGCCGGCTATTCGTGGAGTGCGTTCACAGGGATGAGGAAGATGCTGACTTCTGGAAAAATTTTCTCGCGGGCACTCGCCCGTCTTCCGCTCGCCGCCGTCTGCGTCATGCTGTTCGCCGCGGCCGCCGGCGCGCAGCCGTCGTCGGGCACGCTGCGCGGGCAGGTCAAAGACGAGTTCGGCGGCGTGATCGTCGGCGCGACGTTGACGGCGGCCGACGCCGCGGGCGTCGAGAAGACGGCGACGACCGACGAGGAGGGGCGCTACAGTTTCGCCGCGCTCCCGCCGGGCAGCTACACCGTGCGCGTCGCGGCGCCGGGTTTCGCCGCCTACGAGAACGTGGGCGTGGAGGTCGCGGCCGGACGCGCCGACCCGTTAGACATCACACTCGCCGTCGCCATCGAGGTTGAAGAAGTGACCGTGACGGCCGAAGCAGACGTGAGCACCGACGCCGAGAACAACGCGGGCGCCGTCGTCCTGCGCGGCACGGATTTGGACGCCTTGCCCGACGACCCGGACGATTTGGCCGAGGCGCTTCAGGCACTGGCCGGGCCGTCGGTCGGCGCGAGCGGCGAGGGCGAGTTCTTCATCGACGGATTCTCGGGCGGACGCCTGCCGCCGAAGGAGTCGATTCGCGAGATACGCATCAACCGCAACCCGTTCTCGGCCGAGTACGACCGCCTCGGCTACGGCCGCACCGAAATCTTCACCAAGCCGGGCACCGACCGCTTCCGCGGCGAAGCCCACTTCAACTTCAACGACGAGAGCTTAAACTCGCGCAGCCCCTTCGCCCCGACGCGCGCCGCCTACCAGTCGCGTCGCTACGGCGGCAACTTCTCCGGCCCGCTTTCCCCCAAGCGCGCCTCCTTCTTCATCGACTTTGAGCGGCGCGAGACGGACGACAACGAGATCGTCAACGCCGTCGTCCTCGACCCGCAGTTCGCGCCCGTCGCTTTCCGCCAGACCATCGTCACGCCCGACCGGCGCACGGAGTTCGGCCCGCGCTTCGACTACCAGATCAACCAGACCAACACGCTCGTCGCCCGCTACAGCTTCGAGCGCAGCCGGCGCGAAGACGAAGGCGTCGGCGACTTCAACCTGCCCGAGCGCGCCTACGACGTGGAGAACACCGAGCACACCTTACAACTTACCGAGACGGCCATCATCTCGCAGAAGCTCATCAACGAGACGCGCTTCCAGTATCGCGGCAGCCGCCGCCGTCAGGAGGGCGACGCCGCCCGTCCCACCCTTCGCGTGCTCGACGCCTTCACCGGCGGCGGCGCGCAGGTCGGCCTCTCCACCAATGACACCGACCGCTACGAGCTTCAGAACTACAGCTCGTGGACTTTGGGCAATCACTCGCTCAAGGCCGGCGCGCGCCTGCGCCACGTGAGCATCAGGGACGTGTCGCCACAGAACTTCGCCGGCACATACACCTTCGGCGGCGGCCTCGCCCCGCAACTCGACGCAGGCGGCGAAATCGTCCGCGACGCGGCGGGCCAGCCCGTCCTCGTCAACATCTCCAGCATCGAACGCTTCCGCCGCACACAGGTTTTTCTTCGCGACGGACTCACGCCCGCCGAGATACGCGCGCGCGGCGGCGGCGCGACGCAGTTCTCGATCAGCGGCGGCGACCCCGAGGCCACAGTCTCGCGCACCGACTTCAGCCCGTTCATACAGGACGACTGGCGCGTGCGTCCCAACCTCACCGTGAGCCTCGGACTGCGCTACGAGAACCAGACGAACATCGACAGCCATCTGAACTTCGCGCCGCGCGTGGCGTTTGCGTGGTCGCCCGGCGCGGGCGCCGACGCGCGCCGGCAGACCACAGTTATCCGCGGCGGCCTCGGCGTCTTCTACGAACGCTTCGGGGAGAACCTGACGCTTCAGGCCGTGCGGCAGGACGGCGTCAGCCGCCAGCAGTTCCTCGTCACGGCGAACACGCCCGGCGGCACAGGCGTGCTCGACCTCTTCCCCACGGTGCCCGCGTTCGACGCGCTGGGCGGCTTCGCCGTCGCGCAGTCGGTGCGCCGCGTCGCCGACGACCTTCAAACGCCTTACACGATGCAGGCGGCGCTGAGCGTCGAGCGGCAGTTGCCCTATCGCTTCACCGTCTCGGTCAACTTCATCGCGGCGCGCACGCTCCACGTCCTGCGCTCGCGCAACACGAACGCGCCCTTCCTGCTCCCGTCGGGCGAGCGTGTGCGCCCAACGCCCGGACAGGGCAACCTCTTCCTCTACGAGTCGAGCGGGCGCTTCACGCAGCGGCAGTTGATCGTCAACGTCAACAACCGCTACAGCCGCAAGTTCACGCTCTTCGCCAACTACGTCTGGAACCGCGCGCAGAGCGACACGGACGGGGCGGGCAGCTTCCCCGCCAACCAGTACGACCTCACGGGCGAGTACGGCCGCTCCGCGCAGGACATCCGCCACCGCCTCTTCCTCGGCGGCGCGATCAACGCCCTGCCGTGGGGCATCCGCCTCAACCCCTTCATCACCATCAACTCGGGCCGCCCCTTCAACATCACCACGGGCCAGGACTTGAACGGCGACACGCTCTTCAACGACCGCCCCTCGCTCGTCTCCGGCGACACCTGCGCCGCACGCACCGTCGTCTCGACGAGCGTCGTCTGCACGCCCTACGGCACTTTCAACCTGAGACCGTCGGCGGGCGAGCCGACGATTGCGCGCAACTTCGCCGAGGGGCCGGGCTTCTTCAGCGTCAACTTGCGCGCGAGTAAGACCATCGGCTTCGGCGGCGCGCCGGCGGCGGCCGGCGGCGGCGACGCGGCCGGGCAAGGCGGCCGACGCGGCGGCGGCGGCGGTGGTCGTCGCGGCGGAGGTGGCGGAGGAGGCCGTGGCGGCGGTGGCCGTGGCGGCGGCGGCGGGGGCGGGACGTTAGGCGGCGACGGCGGCGGCGGCGAGACCGCGAGCCGCTACAACCTG
>DASVES010000515.1:0-19422 GCA_036380435.1 Pyrinomonadaceae bacterium
GTTCTCGGCGATGTTGCCGCCGACGTAGGAGTCCTTGTAGGAGGCCGGGTCGGGCGGGTAGAAGAGGCCGTGCGACTCGACCGCCTGTTGCAGCGCGTAGGTCGTCACGCCCGGCTCGGTCACGACGTAGAGGTCGTCCGCCGAAATCTCGCGGACACGGTTCATGCGCTCCGTGCCCAACACGATGCCGCCCTCGACGGGCACGGCCCCGCCCGTGTAGCCGACGCCGCCGCCGCGCGCCGTGACGGGGAAGCGCCGCTCATTAGCGAGCCGCAGCACCTCCGCGACCTCGCGCGTCGAGCCGGGCAGCACCACGGCCTCAGGCGGAAACTTTTCCTTCAGCGCATCCTGCGCGTAAGGCTCGACCCGCTCCGCATCGACGAGCACATGCTCCGCGCCGACGATCTCCCGCAGGCGCGCCAGCACATCAGCGTCCGAGGCGGCCGTGCGCGCGCGCACGCTACGGCCCGAAGGTATGTGAATAGAGCGGCTCATGCTTTTGTTTGCGAAATCGCGCACTACTGTAACGCGCGGATGAGCGACACATCAAACGCGGCTGAACGCGCCATAAGTCGGAAGGGCGGCGGCGCCGTAGTGTCGCGCCGCCGCCCTTCCTTATGTTTACATCTTCCCTGCCGACGGCCGTCGCCGGCTATTTGCAGTCGGGGTGGTGACAGGTGCAGCCGATCTCCATCATGTTGACCTTGTGGGCGTCCTCGCACTCCTCGCTGCAATACTTTTCGTTGTCGGGGACGGAACACTCACAGGTCAGCCGCGAACACTTGCCCTTCCTCTCATCGTTTGCCATGGGCGCTCTACCTCCTCGCGTGGCGTTCGAGCACTATGGGGGCCGTGCGTGTGCGCTAAGTTTCGACCCGACCCGGCGCCCACGTCAAGTGGGGAAAGGGTAAGGGGTAAAGGGGAAAGGCAGGTCTGACCCTTACCCTTTACCTTTTCCCCTTACCCTCCGTTTACGGGACGGGTTGGAGGACGATGCGGACGCGCTCGGCGCCGACGGTGATCTCCAGAGGGTTGCCGGGCTGGATGGGGATGACGCGCCCGTTGACGTTGATTTCGAGAGGCGGCAGCGTGCGCGCTGTGGCTGGCGCGGCGGACGAGGACGTTGGTGGCGTCATCGAAGGCGTTGTGGCCGCGCCGGGCTGTGTCGGCGTGGTGGTCTCGGCGGGCGGCGGCGCGCTCTCGTCGGCGGGCTTGGCGGCGTCGGTCGTGCGCGTCAGGAGGTTTAAGGCGACGATGCGCCAGGTCGCCGGCGTGCAGGTCAGGCGCAGGCCCGGCGTGTCCACCTCGGCCGACTCGCCCGGCGCGAGTGCTTCGAGCTTCCACATGCCCTCGCCGCAACGGACGTTGTCCGCGCCGTAGAAGGTGGCCCAGCCCGAGGCGTAGGTGTAGAAGACCTGACTCCGGCTCTCGATGACGATGCGGGCGTTGCGACCGGGAGCGTCGGGTGTGCCGACGAGGGCGGCGGTGCGCAGGCGCGCGGCGAGGGCGGCGCGGCCGTAGATGTCGTAGGCGGCGGCCTCGGCGTCGAGCGCCACGCGCGGCTCGGAGGCGCGCACGTCGCCCGACGTGTCCTGTGCGCGCGCGTTCGCGAGGCAGCAGCACGCGACGAAGATGAGACTCACAGCAGCCTTCACTCTCATAAGCCCTCCAGACGAAAACCGTTTCCGACCCCTAGCTTACAACGCAGACGCTGAAAGCCCAACGCCTTTCCCCGTCATCTCTCCCCGTCACTTCTCTTTCGCGAGCGCGTTGTACTTCTTCAGAATCTCGACCGTTCGCTCCACGGGCAGCGCCTCGACGCGGACGGCGCGGTGGCCAGTCATCGTCGTCGCACGCAGCATCGAGTTGTAGATGGCCTCCTCGGTCGCCTCGACGCAGGCGAGGAAGAGCGGCGAGACGGCGTCGTTGCCGAGCAGTTCGACGCGACGCAATTCTTCGGCAGCGCGGATGCGATTCCTGGGCGCGGTGCTGAAGGCGATGACGTAATCGCCGCTTCCCTGCGTGGAGGGCGAGCCGGTGCGCGCAAGGCCGAGCATGGCGCGGGCGGCGAGGCGGCGCAGGTTGCGCGCGTCGAGCGGCGCGTCCGTGGCGACGACGATGATGATCGAGCCGTCGGCACGGTCTTCCTGTAGCGCCGTCGTCGCGTCGGTCGCGCGGTCGCCGCCCGCCGGCCCCTTCGACTCGCCGCCCTGCCGCGCCTTAGTCGGCGCTTCGAGTCGGTCTTTCAGATAATACTTGCCCAGCTCGCGGCCCACGGGCGCGCCGTTCATCGTCAGCACGCCGCCGAAGTTTGTCTGCACGAGCACGCCGACCGTGTAGCCGCCCAAGCTGTCGGGCAGGACGCGCGACGACGTGCCGATGCCGCCCTTGAAGCCGAAGGCGATGGTGCCCGTGCCCGCGCCGACCGCGCCCTCCTCGACCGCCCCGCCCTTCGCCGAGCGCAAGGCCGCGAAGACCTCCTCGCGCCCGACGTGCCGGCCGCGAATGTCGTTGAGCAGCCCGTCGTTCGTCTCGCCGACGACGGGGTTGATCGAGCGCACGTCCTCGTTGCCGGGAAGCTGTAGCATCCAGTCGATCAGAGCGTCGGCCGCGCGCGGGACGTTGAGCGTGCTCGTCAAAAGTATCGGCGTCTCGATCTCGCCCAGCTCTTCGACCTGTGTGGAGCCGGCGAGCTTGCCGAAGCCGTTGCCGACGAAGACGGCCGCCGGCACCTTCTCCTGAAACAGATTTCCCTCGTGCGGCACGACGGCCGTCACGCCTGTGCGCACGCTCTCGCCGCGCACGAGCGTCGTGTGGCCGACGCGCACGCCCGAAACGTCCGTGATGGCGTTGAGCCTGCCCGGCGGCAGCACGCCGACGTGGAGGCCGATGTCGCGCGCGCGCGGGCGCGGCCTCTCGGTGTTTGTCTGTTGGAAGGTTGTCATCAGGAGCAGGAGCGCGAGTGCGGCGTTGAGTCTGAACATATGTAGAAGCGGGTTGCGACCCCGTGTGCGCGCGTCAGATGTTGTATCTCAGTATGGCCGCGAAGCTGACCACTGACAAAGAACATCGCTTAGCTGACCGCTGAAAGCTGATGGCTGACGGCTTTCCTCGGCGCGTGCAAATAGAACTGCCACAGGATGCGCGCCGCCACGGAGCGCCACGGCCGCCACGCTTCCGCCAACACAATCAACTCCGCTGTCGTCGGGCGCGATTTCAGACGCTTGACGCGCTCGGCCGCGATGGCCAGCGCGAGGTCGCCCGTCGGCCACGCGTCGGGTCGTCCCAGCGCCCGCAAAAGATAAATCTCCGCCGTCCACGCCCCGATGCCTTTGACCTTCGTCAGCTCCGCGCGCGCCGCGTCGTCGTCCAACTTGTCGAGACCGCGCAGATCGAGTCCGCCTTCGACGATCAGCCGCGCGAGGTCTCGCAGGTACACGGACTTCTGCCGGGTGATGCCGGCGGCCCTGACCTCCGCGTCGCTCATCCCGGCCAGCCGCGCCGGAGTCACTTCCCCGGCCGCCGCGAGCAGCCGCGCGTGTGTGGCCGCCGCCGAGGCGAGCGACACCTGCTGCTCAAGGATGGTGAGCACGAGCGTCTCGAAGCCCGGCTCGCGCGCCCACAGCGCCGGCCGCCCATACTCCTCCACGACGCGCGCCAAATCGCCGTCGCGCTTCACAAGCCGGGAGACGCCGCGCGCCAGCGACGCCTCATCGAGAATCGTAGACACGCCCGCCGCGCGCTTAACCTGCGCCATCAATGTATCCCCGGCTGTAGAGATGTGTCGGCGTCCGCAAGTTCAGGGCTGACCACCGGCATGAACGCGGCGCCGCGCGGCATGACGTAGCCGGGCGCTTTCGTGTCCGTGGCGGCGAGCGCCTCTTCGAACGTGCGCGCCGGGTGCAGACCCATGCTTCTCACGTCCGCTTCGGGGAGCGATGAGACGAGTTGGATGCGGAAGCGCTCGGTCTTCGTGAGTAACGACCACGCGGTCTGACCGTTGACCTCGTAGGCTTCGAACAGCCGGCGCTCCAGCGCGCGCGAGTCGGCGGCCTCGAACCACTTGAGGAAGTCGGGGCGGCCCGTGCCCTCGGCACACTCGGCCAGCAGGATGATGTGGCCGCCCTCCTCGCAGGCATGCGAGGCCATCTCCAGAGCCTTGTGCGCTTGAATGAGATTGATGTCGTAGGGCGCGCCGCCCGCGGAGACGACGACGAGCGGGCGCTTCTCTGAAATCCTGAGCGTGTGCGAGTCGGCGTAGTCGGCGCAGGCGTGGCGATGGGCGGAGCGCCAATCGCCGGCGTAGAGACGCACGGGCCGCCCCAACTCATCGACGACGGCGTTGACGAGAAACGACGGCGCGACCTCGGCGGCGATGCGCTCGCACTCCTCGTGGACGGCGTTGCCGTCGAGCCGTCCCGTCCCGACGCCCGCGCGCCGGCCGCCGCGCTCGGGGTCGAGCGCGAGCAGGTGCGTGGCCGCGATGGTGCGCGCCGAGGCGAGTCCGGGGCAGACGCTTTTGCGCCCGCCCGTGAAGCCGGCGAAATAGTGGAAGCCGACGCCGCCCGTGAGGATGACGTGCGAGAAGTCGAGCAGGGCGCGATTGATCTCGATGGGCGTGCCGCGCTCGGTCGTGCCGAGGCTCGCGAGTTGCGATTCGTCCGCGGGGTCGTGTTCGAGTGAGCGGACGCGCTGGACGACGAAGGGCGTCAACAGCTCGCGCCGCTCGGACGAGCTGACGCGGCGGTGCAGCCCCGTGGCGAAAATGATCTTCAACTCGTAGGGCGCCACTCCCAACTGGACGAGCCGGCGCACGAGCAGGTGGACGATTGCGGCGCTTCCCGTAGCGCGTGTGGCATCCGAGACGACGACGAGCGCGCTCTCGCCGGGGCTGACGATCTCTTCGAGCGGCTGCGAGTCGATGGGGTCATCTATGGCGGCGCCGATCTCCGCGTCCGTGAGCGGGCGCTCGTCTGACGCGGCGGGCGCAAGCACCTCGAAGCGCGCGGCGTCGAAGTCGAAGGCGGTGGAGCCGCGGCCGTATTTGAGTTCAACGTGGGGCATAAAGGCAGGGAGTCAGGAGTCAGAAGTCAGAAGTCAGGAGTCAGAATAAAGATAGACGGTGACAGCTTCTATATGCAGACTCCATGCCGATTCGGTCATCTGTAAACCGAATTTTAGACTTCGGAGTTTCCAACCACTTCGACGCTCAAGCAGGTCATCTAACGCACGCTCGCTTGTTTCAAGTAGTCGCGCGCCTCGGCGAGTTCGGGGGCACGCGCGTCGGCCCGCTCCTGTGTGCGTAGATAATCGGCGTAAGTTTGCGCGGCGAGTTTCCCGTCACCGCTTTTGGCGGCGGCGCGCGCCAGCCCGAGCAGCGAGCGCGGCCGGTTCGGCTGGCGCAAAAGCGCGGTCTTGAACTGCGCCGCCGCTTCCGCCGGGCGACCCGCGCGCAGCAACACGTCACCAAACAACTCATGTGACGGCTTGATCATCTCAGGCGGCCCCGAAGGCGGTCGCAGCGATTCTTCCAGACTCGTCGCGCGCCGCAAAAGTTCGACGGCCTCGTCAAATTTGCCCGCGTTCGCCCTCGCCAGCCCCGCAACTTCCAACGCCATGATCTCAACCATCTCCGGGGTGAAATAACTCGCGGAGTTTTCAAAATCCTTACGCAGAGCGCGAAGCTCGGCCGAATACTTCTCCGCGTCCGCCGGGTTCTTCGATGAGGCCGCCGCCATGCCGCGCAGGTAACTGCCGAACAAAAGTTTGATCAACGGTCGTTGCGCCTGCGGCGCGCCGCTTGACGCCGGAATCACTTTCGCCTTCGTCGGCTTCGCGGCGGCGTGGCATGAGTCTGCCCCCGCTTCCTTCCTTATCGGGAGCGACGCGGATTTCGCGTCGGGTTCGCCGAAGTGTTTTTCGATCAAATCCCAACGCTCGGTTTCGGCGATGAAGGCGGCGGCCATGTAAGGATAGCCGCGAATCGGTGCGCCCAAATCGGCGATTGATTTCTGCATGAGGGCGAGTTGCGCTTCGGCCTCTTTTGTGCGCCCCTGCTGCAAGTAGACGTATTCGAGCCAACTGAGACTGTGATAATCACGACGCTCGATGGAATATTTTTTGCGCTTGACCCAGGCGTCGGATGTCGCCCACGAAGACTCGTTCGAGGCGGCGGCCTCCGCCCACATGCCGAGCTGAATAAAGATGTGTGAAGGCATGTGGCGCGCGTGATGCGCGTCGGGCGCGATCTCGGCGTAGCGGCGCGCGGCCGGAAGCGCGAGGATGGCGTGTTCGGGATCGTCGAAGGCGTGAATGATGTAATGCGCCGCGCCGGGATGATTCGGATTCTTGCCGTAAACGTCGAGCGCGATGGCTCCGGCCTGCATCTGCAAACGGTAGCCCTTATCGACGGGGCGCACGGCGCCGAGCAACGAGAGCGCGTAGAAGGAGGCGGCTTCGAGGTCGGCCGGATAGGCTCTATAAACTTTCTCCATGGCGGCGGCGTAGGCGAGATTGCGCGCGTGCCTGTCGCCTTCGCCGTAGAGAGCCTTCACGGCGCCGAGGTAGGCCGACTCGCGCGCGGTGAGTTGCCCGGTGTCGTGAATTTTCGCGACGACTTTGCGCGCGGCTTCCGTGTCCTGCTCGTTCCAGAGCGGGTGGTTGTGCGCCATGGCCTCGCCCCAGTAGCCCATCATAAAAGCCGGGTCAACTTTCGTCGCCGCTTGAAACTCTTCCAAAGCCTCTTCATACCAGAACGAGTGCAACGCCGCGACCCCGCGCAGGAAATGCGCCTGCGCCGCCGGCGAGCCGGAAGTCGGGAAATCAACTTGCCCGAGCGCGCCCGTCGGCTGCGAGAAGGCGGATAAAGCGAAACACAGGGAAACGCACAATGTTAAAAATGTCCGTTGCGAAGCACGACGAAACGACATGACTTTACCTCGACTTTCTTGCAGCAGGGTGAATGCCTTGTAGTGTTGCCACCACGCTCATCACGATTTCAGGTCAAATATAAATACACGGCCGCGGCCTTTTTTGTTCCGACTCCTGACTCCTGACTCCTGACTTCTTGATTGTTCAGACCCCGAAGCGCACCAGCTCGCGCTCGATGGCCTGAAGGGAGTTGAAGTCGGTGTTGCCGGCGGCGCGGGCGTCGGAGAGCCAGCGGCGGAGCTTGCGCGCCTCTTCGAGCGAGGGGATGCGGCAGGCGCCCGTCAGCGCCAGCGTCACCAGATGGTCGGGCGCGCCGTGCGTGACGAGCGCCGCCTGAAGCGCCGCCTGCTCGCGCAAATCGAGGACGAGGAGGAGATTGATTTCCATAGCTCAAGTTCAAAGTTCAAAGTTCAAAGTTCAAAGGGGCCGTCGCCTTTGAACTTTGAACTTTGAACTTTGAACTATTCCTTCGCCGAGCGGAAGCAGGCCGTGCCCGAGTGGCAGAAGTGGAACGGCTCGTCCTCGAAATCGTCGGTCTCCATCTGGATGGTCAGGTGGTCGATGCGGAAGCGGTCGTGAAGTTTGGCGCGCAGCTCCTTAAGCAGGTTGTGCTGCGAAATGTCGGGCGCGTGGATGACGTGCGCGGAGAGCGCTTCGCGGCCCGAGGTGATCGTCCAGACGTGCAGGTCGTGTACGTCCTCGACGCCGCCCGTCGCGCGTATCTCACCCTCGACCGAGGCGAGGTTGATGTGCGACGGCGTGCCTTCGAGGAGCACGTTCGTCGCCTCGCGGATGAGCCTCCATGAGCTGTAGATGATGAGCAGGGCGATGACGGCGCTAAAGAGCGGGTCGGCCTTCTGCCAGCCGTAGAAATAGACGAGCGCGCCGGCGGCGATGGCGCCCACCGAGCCGAGGGCGTCGCCCATGACGTGCAGCCACGCGCCGCGGACGTTCAAGTCCTGCTCGTGGTCGCCGTGCAGCAGCCACGCGCAGAACAGGTTGATGAGGAGGCCGCCGGCCGCGACGACCATCAGCAGCCCGCCGCGCGCGATGACGGGCGGCTCCGACCAACGCGTGTACGCCTCGTAGAAGATGTAGAGCGAGAGGACGGCGAGGGCGACGCCGTTGACGAAGGCGGCGAGGATTTCGAGGCGGTAGTAGCCGAAGGTCTTGTTGGGGGTGGCGGGGCGCGAGCCGAACCACGCGGCCGTGAGCGCGAGTGCGAGCGCGGCCACGTCTGTGAGCATGTGGCCGGCGTCGGCGAGGAGCGCGAGCGAGCCGGTGACGAGGCCGCCCACGGCCTCGGCGACCATGTAGAGGGCCGTGAGCACGAGCACGAGGAAGAGTCGGCGGCGGCTGCCGTCGGCGCGCGCGTGCGCGTGGGCGCCGTGCCCGACGCCGTGTTTGTGGTCGTGTCCGTTCGTCGAGGCCATCGTCTTCGAGAGTTCTTCCAGGCTCGAAAGCTGTCCGGGCAGGGGTGTAAGAGTAGCAGATTTCCGCCGGCTCGGTGTAGTGCGCCCCGGCGCTCATGGGCCGTGCAAAAGAAGACCGCCCCCGACGACGCGCAAGCGTCGGGGGCGGTCTCGGCTCGCCTCTTTCGTGGCGGACCCGGCCGACGCCTCAGCGAGAGCGTCCCCGCTACGGCCTCACAGCTCGGCGGCGCCGAGCGCCCGGTTGTAATTCTTGTACAGCTCGTTTAAGTCGCGGACGGTGCGTTCGAGCGCGCGCGGCAGCTCCGTCACCTCTCCCGTGTTGACGATGAGGTTGGCGTTGGCGAGGAAGGCGGCGTGCGCGTCCTCCGTGCGACCCGACTGCGAGAGGTGGACGACGATGAGGCGGCGGCGCTCGGACGGCCGCAGGGAGTTAATCTCGCGCGTGAGAAAGGCGGCGCCCTGCTCGGCCATGTCGAACTCGTTGTCGAGCACCAGCACGTCCAGCTTGTCGCCGCGCATGCGCTCGATGGCCTGCGCGGTGCCGCCGGCCTGTGTCACTTCATAGCCCTCCCGCGCGAGGTCTCGTGCGACCTCCTGCCGGTGAGAGGTGCTGACGCAGACGAGCGCGCGGTGCTTGTCCCACGCGGGGCGACGGCGCGCGCCATCGGCGCGGTCAGCGGGGGGGCCGGTGGTCGCCGCAGCGCCGCGACCGAGCAGCTCGATGAGGAGTCGCGCGGCCTCCGCCACGGACGGCTCTACAGACGGCTCGCCGCGCCACTCGCCGCTGATAGCCTCCTCGGGCGTCAGGGTGATGTCTGTGGCCGGGGCGCCGTTGGTTTCGCGTTGCGCGCGCGTGGTCGTCGGCAGGTCGCCGCCCGCGGCCACGGCGCTCCCCTCGTCGGGCGCGGCGGCGGGCTGCGCGTTGATGATGTGCTGACACTTCGGGCAGCGCACGGTGAAGGCGCGCGCCGGCACCTTCGCGGCGTCGAGCTGCATGCGCGTCGAGCAGTTCGGGCAGGAGATAATCATAACTTTTGTTAGGAGTCAGGAGTCAGGAGTCAGGAGTCAGAATGAAGAAGGTAGTGCATGCTTTCATTCTGACTCCTGACTCCCTGCTCTTATTCAATCATGTCCAACATCGAGGGTGGGGAGGCGGGGCGCGGGGGGGACACGGGGGGCGCGAGGCTGCCGGCGCGTCTCCTGGCGACCGGCCGCTGCTGGTGGGGGTCGGCGACGCTGGCGAACTCTTCGGCGGCGCTCATCCCCTTGAGTGCGAGCACGAGGTTGTTGGGGTTGGTGGCAAACGCGAGACCGTCTTCGAGGGTGATGGTCTGCTGCTCGATCATCTCCTTGATGACGAAGTCGAACTCCTGCATGCCGTCGAGCTTGCCGTCGTGCATCGCGTCGAGCAGGGATTTGCCCTGCGACTCGCCCTCGCCGATGTACTCGCGCGTGCGCGGCGTGGACTTCAGAATCTCGACCGCCGCTTGCCGGCCGCGCCCGTCGGCGCGCGGGATGAGGCGCTGCGAGACGATGAAGCGGAAGGTCTGGGCGAGGCGCGTGCGGATGACCTGCTCCTCGTTTTTCGGGTAGAGGCCGATGATGCGGTCGATGGTCTTGGCGGCGTCGATGGTGTGCAGGGTCGAGAGCACGAGGTGCCCGGTCTCGGCCGCCTCCAAAGCGATCTCCGTGGTCTCGTAGTCGCGCATCTCGCCGATGAGAATCACCTTCGGCGCCTGACGCAGAGCGGCCCGCAAGGAGGAGGGGAAGTCGCGCGCGTCCGTGCCGATCTCGCGCTGGTTGATGGTCGAGTTCTTGTGCGTGTGGAGAAACTCGATGGGGTCTTCGATGGTGACGATGTGGTAGTGGTGGCGCTCGTTGACGAGGTCGATGATGGCGGCCAGAGTCGTTGACTTTCCGGAGCCGGTCGGGCCGGTGACGAGGACGATGCCGTTGCGCAGCTCGGCGACTTCGGAGAGCTGTTTGGGGAGGGTGAGGGTGTCGAGCGTCGGAATCTCGGTGGGGATGACGCGCATCACGATGGAGTAGGTGCCGCGCTGCTGGAAGATGTTGACGCGAAAGCGCGTGCGCGAGGGCAAACTGTAGCTGAGGTCGGTCGAGCCGGTGTGGACGAGTCGCTGCGCGGCGTCGGGGTTGCCGCGCATCAGCGTCATGGCGATGACCTCGGTCTGGTAGGGCGTCAGCTTCTGCGTGTCGAGCGGCTGGACGGGCGTCAGCCGGCCGTTGATCTCGACCTGCGGGGGCTGGCCGACGGAGAAGTTGAGGTCGCTGATCTTGTCAGAGATCAGCAGCATGCGCTCGATGATGGGCGGCAGATCGAAGAAACTCATGCCAGGCTTTAGGCTCCCGAAGTATGAAGGAAGAAAGGAGAGTTGTTGGCGGCGGGCGCGGCGGCGGTTCGACCTCCGGCGCATGTACGCTGCCCGAAGGCTCGACCATTGTCGCGCAACGACTGTTAAAAATCAAGTTTAAACTTTTAACCGCCGCTATTTTAACACTTGCCGGCAGAGCTGAGGAGGTCTTAGTCGCGCAGCAGGGCAAGGAGTTCGCGTGTCTTTTGGGCGATTTCGGAGGGCTTCGCGGGTGAGAGGAGGGCGCCGATGACGGCCACGCAGTCGGCGCCGGCGTCGATGACGGCGCGGGCGTTGTGGCGCGTGATGCCGCCGATGGCGACAAGAGGCGCCGAGCCGACGGCGGCGCGCGCGCGGCGCACGCCGTCGAGGCCGACCACCGGATGGGGCCGCTCCTTCGAGGCGGTGTCGAAGACGGGGCCGATGGCGATGTAATCGACCGGCATCCCGGCGGCCGCGCGCGCCTGTTCGACGTTGTGTGTCGAATAGCCGATGATGGCCGCGCGCCCGAGCAGGCGGCGGGCGGCCTCCGGGGTGAGGTCGTCCTGGCCGAGATGCACGCCGTCGGCGCCGGCGGCAAGCGCGATGTCGGCGCGGTCGTTGATGACGACACGCGCGCCGCATGCGTGCGCCACGCGCACGGCTTCCTCCGTCTGCCGGTAAAACTCACGCGGCGACAGACGCTTCTCCCGCAACTGGACAAGCCGGGCGCCGCCCTCACACAAGAGCGCCACCTGCTCGGCGTGCGCGAGGCCCGACAGCGACACGTCCGTGATGGGGTAGACCCTCGGCAGTTTGAAATCACTCACGTCTTCAACCCTGCGGCGCCCCCTCTGCGTCCTCTGCGCCTGCGGCGGTGAATCTACTCCGCTTCCACTCAAGTGAGTACTACGCAAGTATCCGGGTTAACGGATTATTTTCAAACTCACGCCCTGTCTCACCCGTCACACCCGCCCCCGGCCTGTCCTTCTCGCCCCCGTTTCTTCTCGGCTGGTCACAAACTCATTCAGAGTTAGCCGGGGCGCGGCCTAAGATGTAGCGCCGCGGCCGGATGGCCCGCGCGCTCTGACATTCTTTCTTCGAGGAAGCCCGAAATGAAGATTAAAAATATCACGCTCCTGCTCCTGCTGTCGGCGGCGCTCGTTCCCGCGCACGCGCACGCCACGAGCGTGCGGCGCACCACGCGTCAGGCGGGGCGGGCGACCGTGTTCCAGAACGTCAACGTCATCCCGATGGATCGCGAGCGTGTGCTGAAGAATCAGACGGTGTTGGTGCGTGACGGCCGTGTCGTCGAAATGGGCGACGCGCGGAAGGTGCGCGTCCCCGAAGGCGCCCTGCGCGTCGATGGTCGCGGCAAATATCTCGTGCCGGGCCTCATCGACATGCACACGCACCTCTTCTCGGACGACGACTTCCCCGACCGTCTGGCCGGCGACGAGTTGACGCTGATGCTGGCGAACGGCGTGACGACGATTCGCCTGATGATCGGCACGCCGGAGCACCTCGCGATGCGCGCGCAGGTGTCGCGGGGCGAGATGCCGCTCGCGCCGACGCTCTACGTGGCCAGCCCGCAGTTGACCGGCCACGCGCGCTACGCCGAGTCGAACGGGCGGCACGTGACGACGCCGGAGCAGGCCCGACAGGCAGTGCGCGACTTCAAGGCCGCCGGCTACGACTTCATCAAGATGACCAACTTCATCACGCCCGAGGTCTACGACGCGGCCACGGAGGCGGCCCGCGAGGCCGGCATCCGCGTCGTCGGCCACGTGGACACGCGCGTCGGGGTCGCGCGCGCGCTCGCGGCCGGACAGCAGATCGAACACCTCGACGCGTACCTTGAGTCCGTCCTCAAAGACGACTCGCCGATTAAGACCTCCGTGTCCGACGTGGGACTGTTCCGCAAGGAGAACTGGACAAGTCTCGACCACATCGACGACAACAAGGTGCGCGCCATCGCGCGGGCGACGGCGCGCGCGGGCGTCTACTCCACGCCGACGCTCACCTTCTTCAAGATCACCTACGGCAACGGCGCGACCGACGAGGAGATACGCGCGCGCCCCGACTACCGCTTCGCCCCGCCGCATAAGCGCGCGCTTTGGGAGCGCGTGAGCAAGCGACTGCGGGACAATCAGGCTTCGGAGGCGCGGCGGCGCGAGTACGTGCGCGTGCGCAACCTTCTGGTCAAAGAGATTCACGCAGCGGGCGGGAAGATTATGACCGGCTCAGACACGCCCGAGTGGTTCCTGCTCTATGGCTGGACGCTGCACCGCGAAATGCGCAGCCTCGTCGAGGCCGGCCTGAGTAACTACGCCGCGCTCGAAGCCGCGACGCGCAACCCGGCCGAGTACCTGAAGGCGTCGGGCGTCTTCGGCACAATTGCGCCGGGGCGTCGCGCCGATCTCCTGCTGCTCGACGCCAACCCGCTCGACGACATCGCCAACACCGAGCGCCGCGCCGGCGTGATGGTGCGCGGCCGCTGGCTGCCCGACGCGGAACTGCGAAAGATGCTCGACGACATCGCCGTCAGGTTCCAGGCCGTCTCCGGGCCAGAGAAATAAGACGGCGTCACCACGCCTTTGAGTCGAGTGTGCGGCAGGTCGGGTTCACCGCGGAGGCGCAAAGGACGCGGAGGGGGCGCGGAGGCTCGAATCAATCCTCTGCGCGGACTCCGCGCCCCCTGCGCCTCGGCGGTGAATCTATTTCCCTTCCACTCAAGTGAACATCGCTCAAGCGCCGCCGCGCCCCTCCCACTTGCCTGAGTCCCCTTCCCCCTCCGCCAACTGCCGGCCGCCCCGCGTCACCCTGCCGACCCTTCGGTCGCCTCTCAGGATCAGCTCGCACGCCGTGTACGCGTACTCCTCGAAGTTTTCCAGCCTTGAGGCGAGGATCACCCAGCCCTTCTTCCCCGAGCGCCACAGGTAACGCCGCGGCAACTCGGGGAACTCGCTGCCCAGACTCTCCAGGTGCTCGACCGTCGTGTACAACCACATGCCGTTAGTGCCCGGATGCTTGGCGCTGTCGCGGAGTGAGCAGAGAAGCCGCTCGCCGAGGTAGACGTGTGTGAAGCCGAACATCCGTTTGACGACGGGGCGAACGCTCAGCAGCTCTTGCAGCACGAACGGGAAGGGGTCTTGCCTTCTGGCGGGCGAAGTCTTCTTCATCACGAGCCTTGGGTGGGCTGCCTTCCTGCCCGGTGAAGGGCGCGGCGTGCCCGCCCCGTCGGTTTGGCGGATGCTACAGCAACAGCGTGACGGCGCGGCGGTGACGAACCTGCTGCGCGGCAGTTAAAGTCTGTGCGAACAGGTCAGTCTGTTTTCGTTCTGGCATATTCAATCCAATCACCTGATGTAATTAATGTACGCGGTGAATAAAATTCAGGGTCAGGCTCATAAGTCCAACAGACCTGTCGGTGGGCGCCGAGAGAGATTTCAACCTGCTTCCGCAAATAATTGCTTGACGCTTCAAAATCATCCAACCTTTGCAGAATCTCATCGTCAACCTCATACACTTCGCCGGTAACCGATGAGTTCGATTCCTCAAGCAGCAAGCCGGGATATGCACCCAGATCATAGAGCTGGCCGCTCACTTGAGCTTCGGCAATAAATTTTGAATTGGGGAAACTGATAGACATTGCGCGCGGACTGCCGCGTCTCAACGTACCGTAAATAAATACGAGATGCTTATTCACTGAGTTTTACTTTAGTAAGAGCCACACCGTCAGCCCGATAGCGCCACCCGCCGCCTGAAGTTGCGTCCATTTAAACAGGTGCAACGAGTTGTTGGGCGGCGCCCGCGATGGCCACGAAGGCACGCCCCGTCAGCGGTCCAGCGGGGACAGTCGGAACGCGGCCATCTCCTCGCTGTTGCGAACCAGCAGGACATCGCCGGCCAGCGCCGGGTGATTCCATGTCTTGCCCTTGATCGCCGGGAACCGCGCCAGCTCCGTGAACTTGTCGGGAGTCGCCCCGACCAGCGCCAGCTCACCTTGCTCCGACACCAGCAGCAGCACGTCCTGTTCGGCCAGCAGGACGAGCTGGCCGGAGCCGTAGCTTCCGCCCTCCCACTTGCCCTTGCCGTCCTCGACGTTGATGCAGGCGATCTTGCCGGCGTCGAACCCGTAGGCGTGGCCACGATGCACGACGAAGTCGCTGAAGTACGGTTTCAGTCCCTCGGATGTCCAGCGCTCTTCGGCCGTCCATCCGCCGTCCCGCTGCGCGACCGCGACGCGGTACAGGTCGCTGCCCTCGCCGACGCTGAGCAACAGCTCGCCGTCCGCGGTCAGGGCGGGCTGCACGATGCGGCCGCCCGTCGGCAGCGGGTGTTGCCAGAGCAGCTTGCCATCGGACGGCGCGACGCTGATGGCCCCGCCTCCGTTCATCAGCACGATCTGCGTGACCCCGCCGTTGGTCACGCGGTGGGGCGAGCTGTAGCCACTGCCGCTTTTCGGGCCGACCCAGCGCGGCTCGCCGGTGGCGCGGTCGTAAGCGGCGAGCGTGCCGGCGGCGGCGACGACGACCATGTCATCGATCACCAGCGGTGAACCTGAGAAGCCCCAGCCCGGCACCTTCGTCTGCGTGTCGGACGCCGCGTTGCGCGACCAGACGACGGCCCCGTCGTCGGCATTGAGCACGTTCAGGATTCCGGTTCCGCCGAGCGTGTAGACCCGGCCGTCGCTGAGGGTCGGCGTCCCGCGCGGGCCGGCGCCGCCGTTCGACTCATAGAATCGAGCCTTGTCGCGGTGAGTCCACACCGGCTGGCCGGTGTTCACGTTGTAGCAGGTGACGGCTTCGTCCTCACCGCGCTGTTCCTGTGTGTAGAAGCGGTCGCCGCGAACCGCGAAGGACGACCAGCCCGGCCCGACGGGGCGACGCCACAGCTCTTGCGGCGGCGACGCCGACCAGTCGGTCTTGATTCGCACGCCGCGGACGACGCCGTCGCGTTCGGGTCCGCGAAAGCCGGGCCAGTCGGCTCCCGTTACCGCTGCCGCCGGAGCTGACTGGCGCGCTGCCGGCTCGTTGCCGGCTTGAGCCAGCAGTTGCTCCTCAGGGGTCTTCGACCAACGCCACGCTAAATCTGAATCGCCGTCGCCGCTGATGCCGCCGGTGCGGACGAGCGCCCACGCCCCGCACCCGATCAGGATGGCCGCGGCGAGGACAGCGAGCCGCGGCCCGGCAGAGAGGCGACGGCCGATCACCACCCCGACGACGAGCGCGATGCTCACGGAGATGAGGCCGTAGACGTAGAACAAAAACCCCATCCCCGCCCCCGCAATCGATGGGTGGAGGATGAAACGTGTCGCGGCCAACGCGGCGATGATCAGGACGATGACGCCCAGACGCTCGGGCCAACGCGCCCGGCTGAAGAAGACCCACCACACGAGTATCGCCAGCGCGCCGACGGCCCCGCCCAACATCCCGATGATCGCGGCCTCGGGCACGACGAGGGGAATAACGAACAGCCCCAGCAGTTGCAGCACCACGACGACTACGCCGGGCCACAGCCGGAGCGGCTTCTGAGATGTCGGTTTGTCGGTCTGTGCGGTCGGTTCGTCGGTCTGTGCGGTGTGCATACCAGACCAATACGCACCTCAACAGGCCGTTTGTTTCATTTCATGGTTTCCGGGCGGGGCTTTACTTCTGACTCAGGACGCCAGTTTCCCAGCACCCGGTCGATGAAAGGATCGATATCTTTATTCCGCACCTCGACTGGAATCTGGTGGCCGAAGTCGGGGTAGATAATCGCTTTTGCGTTACCGCCGCTACGGTTGATTTGTTCTGCCAGAGCGCGCGCCTGACCGGGGTCGGTGCGGTCATCCTTCGCTCCGTTCAGGATTAGTGATGGCGCTTTGATGCTACTCGCGAACCGCAGGACGGAACGTGCGTTCAAGGCATCAGCGCTGGTTCCCGCTTCTGCGCTTAGTGACTGCACCACCATCGATTTCTCCGCGCTTGCCGCTGCGTCCGCCAAATACGCCGGCAAGTCGTAGACGCCCGATATCAGCACTAACCCTGAAACGGAAGGGTCGTGGGCGGCAACCAGACCAGCCGTCAGAGCGCCGCGGCTGATACCTTCAATGAGGAGTTTGTCCGGTGACACCTGACCATCCGCACGGAGCTTCGCAATGACGCCAGCGACCGCGTGCTGTGTAAATGCTCCGCTGAAGTCGGCCGGCCCCGCCGAATTCCCGTAACCGGGTTGCGAAACAGCGACTGCCAGATAACCCCGCAGAGACATCTGCTTGAGCACACCCCAATCGACAAAGTCTTTGCCTCCCGGCCGATTCCCCTCTTGATGTCCGTGCAGCAGAACTATTGTCGGCCAAGGCCCCTTGCCCGCAGGCGCTTCGACAAAGTATTCAACCTGTTTTGAGGCGTCGTCCGGATGCGGAATCTGTAGGGCGGCCGATGCCGTGCCTTTCTGGCATGACCAGACCATCAGCCCGGACATGACGAGGAGAGCGAACCGCGTGGTCTTCATACGATGATCCCTTATCATCCTCTCAAGAGGCCCACTCAACTGCCCGGCGTCTTCCGATAGGTCGTGTGCCAACTGCGCTTGCCGCACCCCTGACACCGCATGTAATTCCTCGATGTCCCGTGGGCCTTCCAACGGATACCCCCGATGTCCCAGATCGACCTCTCGTAGCCGCACCGGCAGCGAATCATCCATTCACGCGAATCTGCCTCCATGCTCCTGGCCCAGCTCGCCGGGAAGATCGCCACGAAGAACTTCTGGATTAAGCTCATACGAGATTCACCTCCGCCGGGGCATGCGACCCTCACGCCTTTAAGCGGCCCAACCCGCGCCGAGCGCAGGCATTCAATTTACATCACAGGAAAAATCATGAAAAGTATGCTATCGAGGACGGCGGGTTGAATAAGTTGTTAGGCGTGGTATTCCAGGGTGGTAATCTGACGCCCGAACTTAAGCCGCGCGGGCGAATCAAGCTGGGCTGAAGGCGGCGCCATACGCGAGCCTGATTTGACGGGGTGTTACATTGCCTCTGAGAGGAACAATTTAATGTCAGATTATCAATTCGCTTCGGAGTACAGACGGGAAAACGACCTGACTCTGCGAATCGCGGAGGCGGCCAAAGAGTGGCGGCTCGCCGCGCTCGATTACGACAAGACGCTCGAAGAATGGAACGCCGAAGCTGACCCGCAAAAGAAGGACGCCCTGTGGGAGCAATTACAACAGTACGAGATGATTCGAGACGGGGCGCAAGCAAAGGTGGCGATGCTCGCGGACCGCTACATCAGCGAAGCAATCTAACGCCCGACATCACCCGCCGCGCGTCCGACCCCCTCTTTGGCCGTTCACTACCCTCATGTCAGCTAACGCTTGCGCGCCGTGCCGGGCGGTCTGGCTGGTGGTGTGCCAGCGTCACCCTTAAGGTGTTCCGAAAACAATTTGAGGATGCGCTTGTACTCGTCGGCCCAGGAGGAGGCGCGCTCGAAGGAGTGGTCTTCGACGGGGTAGGCGGCCAGTTCCCAGTTCTCCTTGCGTAGCTCGATGAGGCGTTGGGCGAGGCGGACGGAGTCCTGGAAGTGGACGTTGGTGTCCACCATGCCGTGACAGATGAGGAGGGCGCCGCGCAAGCCTTCGGCGAAGTAGATGGGTGAGCTGCGCTTGTAAGCCTCGAGGTCTCCCTGCGGCGTATTGAGGATATTGGCGGTGTAGGGGTGGTTGTAGTGCGCCCAGTCGGTGACGGGCCGGAGGGCGGCGCCGGCGGCGAACACGTCGGCTTCGGTGAACATGGCCATCAGCGTGATGAAGCCGCCATAGGAGCCGCCGTAGATGCCGACGCGTTTCGGATCGACGCCGTGTTCGGCGGCGAGATAGCGCGCGGCGTCAACGTGGTCGGTCAAATCCTTGCCGCCCATGTGGCCGTGGATGCCCGTGCGCCAGTCGCGTCCGTAGCCGGCCGAGCCGCGGTAGTCGATGTCGAGCACGGTGAAGCCGCGCTCGGCGAGGAGGTGGTGGAACATGTACTCGCGGAAATAGCTCGACCACCAGCGATGCACGTTCTGTAGATAGCCCGCGCCGTGGACGAAGATGACGGCGGGGCCGCCAGCAGGGGAGCCGGCCGGCTTGTAGAGACGCGCGTGGACGGTCGCGCCGTCGCGCGCCTTGAAGCTGACGATGGGCGGGTCGATCCAGTTGTGCGTGAGCCACTCGTCGGTGGGCGAGGTCGTCACGCGAATGGGGACGACTCCTTTCGCGCCGGCCGGTGGGGCGGGGCGGTTGGCTTGCAGGTAAAGCTCGGGCGGGCTGTTGCTGTAGGAGCGGACGACGGCGAGGCGCGTCTCGTCGGGGGAGATTTCCGTCTGGTTGTTGCCGGGCATCGTGGTGATGCGCGTGCGCTCGCCGCCCGCCGCGGGCATCGAGTAGAGGTGACGCTCGAAGGGGCTGCCCTCGCTCGAAGTGAAGAAGAACTTCGTCTTGTCGCGGGAGAGACGCACGTCGGAGACCTCGAACGGCCCCGTGGTGAGTTGGCGCGCTTGACCGCCGTCGCTGGAGACGGCGTGGAGGTGCGCGAAGCCGTCGCGCTCGGACTGGAAGTAGACGGTGCGGTTGTCGGCGAGCCAGCCGAGGGTGAAGGAGCCGGGGCCGCCGACCCATGCGTCGTCGTGGACGTTGGCGAGCACAGTGGTCTTGCCCGTGGCGGGGTCGAGCAGGAGCACCCA
>DASVES010000516.1:0-22612 GCA_036380435.1 Pyrinomonadaceae bacterium
TACGTCCTTGACCTACCAGAACACGACGGGCGTCTTCGGCGCGGCGCACCAGTCGGCAACGGCCGTGCGCGCACAGGTCTTGCCCGTCGTCGAAGACTTCCGCGTGGCCGCCGCCAAGACCGGGATGCTCCCGACGCGCGAGGTCATCCGCGAGGTCGCGCGTCTGTTCCGCGAGACGGATTTGCCCGCACCGGTCGTTGACCCCGTCGTGCGCTCCACCTCCGGGTATGACCTGATCGACGACGAAGCGCTCGCCGCGCTCAGAGACGAACTCCTGCCGCTCGCGCGTCTGCTGACGCCTAACATCCCCGAGGCCGAGCGCCTGTGCGGGATGCGGATTGAAAATCGCGCAGGGATGCTCCGCGCCGCACAGTCGCTCCGAGGCATGGGCGCGCGCGCCGTGCTCGTCAAGGGCGGCCACCCGTTCGTCGCCGACGGCGGCGACGCCGCCCAAGAGGCCGCAGACCTTCTGCTCGAAGAGGACGAGCGCGCGCTCATTCTCAGCGCGCCGCGCGTCGCCTCCACCTCGACGCACGGAACGGGCTGCACGCTGGCCGCCGCCATCGCCGCCTGCCTCGCGCGCGGGATGGAGTTAAAGGAGGCAACCGCAACGGCCAAGCGTTACGTCACAGAAGCCATCCGCCGCGCGCCGGGCCTCGGGCGCGGCCACGGCCCCGTCAACCACGCCGTCGTCCCGCGCGTCGGGGCGTGGGGCGCGCTCGGGAGTGAAGAGAGATATGATGAAGTCTGAAAAGTTCTTCGACCTCCGAACGGCGCTTCGCGCGGCGACGCGCCACGCCCTCGCGGCGTGCCTGCTGACGGCGGCGGCCGCGACGCTCGCGCGCGCGCAGGGCGACTTGACGGGCGGCATCGGCCAGTTCGCCGCCGTCCAGCCGAAGAAGGAGAAGCAGGCGAAGCAGGCGCGGCCGAAGGTCGTCAAGCCGGCCGCGTCCGCGTCCGTCCCCCGCGTCAATGCCGCGCACGAACAACTCCTGCGCGCCGCCGCCGCCGGCAACCTGCAACAGACGCAGGCGGCGCTCGCCGCCGGCGGCAAGGTCAACTACAAGGGGAAGACGGGACTGACCCCGCTGATGCTCGCCGCCGACGCCGGCTCCAAAGAGGTCGTCGCGCTTTTGCTTGCGCGCGGCGCCGATCTGGCCGCGCGCAGCGCCGAGGGCTGCACGTCCCTCATCTACGCCGTCGCCGGGGCGCACACCGAACTCACGCAGACTTTGCTCTCGAAGGGCGCCGACGTGAACGCGCGCTGCGGCGACGGGCTGACGGCGCTGACGCTCGCGGCCGAGGACGGCGACGCAACGGCCGTTGCCACCCTCATCGCGCGCGGCGCGGACGTGAACGCCGCCTCCGCCGACGGTCGCACGCCACTGATGTTCGCCGCCTCCAGCGGCCACCTCGAAATCGCGCAGGCGCTCCTCGCCAAAAGCGCCGACGTGAAGGCGCGTCAACGCGACGGGCGCACGCCGCTGCACTTCGCCGCCGCCAACGGCCACGGGACGGTCGCCGCGGCGCTCATCGCGCGTGGCGCCGAGGTGGACGCCAAACCCGACGACGGCTGGACGCCGCTGCTGTGGGCCTCGTGGTACGGCCACCTGTCCATCGTCAAAGACCTCGTCGAGCGCGGGGCCAACATCTCCGCGCGCGACCGCGACGGCGACACGCCGCTGATGAAGGCGGCCACGCAGGGGCACACCGCCATCGCGCAGCTCCTCATCGCGCGCGGCGCCGAGGTGGACGCGCGCGGCAACGGGCAGGGCACGGCGCTGATATTCGCCGCCTCGCGCGGCGTCCCGGAGTTGATCGCGCTGCTCTTCGAGAAGAAGGCCGACGTGAACGCGCGCAACGACGCGGGGCTGACGCCGCTCATCCTCGCCGCCTCGCACGGTCGCGTCTCGGTCGTTCAGGATTTGCTCCAACGCGGCGCCAACCCCAACGCCGCGACCGCCAAGGGCTACACTGCGCTAATGGCCGCCGCCAACAAGGGCCTCGCGCAGACCGTCAGCTCGCTTATCGCGGGCGGCGCCGACTTAAACCTCAAGTATGAAGACGGCCGCACCGCACTGTCCTTCGCCACGCAGAACGGTCAGGACAAAGTGATCCAAATCTTGAAGCAGGCCGGGGCAAAGTAGTTGTAGCAGCACCGGCGCACGGCCGCGCCAGCACGGCGCGCGCCGACGGCCGCGCGGGCCTTATCTGATGATTATGTCTTCACAACCCACAGCCCCGACGGCGTTCGGCCCACGCGGCCGTCGGCGCGCGTTGTCGCTTCTCGCCCTCGTCGTTTTGACGGCCGCCGTCTCTTCCTGTGCCGGTCTTTCGGAGCAGGGAGCTTCGACGGGGACGACGAATGCGCCGAATGGGCAGGCCGTCGCCAATAACCAGCCGGCACCCGGCACACTGAGAGCGAACGCCAGCGCGACAGTCCCCGGCGCGCCCGCCACGTCGCCGCCGCAGGTCGCCCCGACGCCGGGCCGCATGGCCTTGCCCGACGCCGTCAAGCTCGCCGAGATAAACGCCCTCGACGGAGCGCCCATTCGCTTCTCCGAGTTCGGCGGCAAGGTCGTCGTCCTCAACCTGTGGGCGACGTGGTGCGGCCCGTGCCGGCTGGAGATTCCGCATCTCGTGGAGTTGAACAAAGAATACGCCGGGCGCGTCGAGTTCGTCGGACTGACGACGGAAGACCGGGCGGCGAGCGAGCCGCTGGTGCGCGAGTTCGTGCGCGAGTACAAGATGGACTACCGCGTGGGCTTCTCAGGCCCGACGGTCGCCCTCGCGCTCATGCAGAACCGGACGAGCATCCCGCAGGTCTTCATCATCCGCGACGGTTATATCCACTACCGCTTCATCGGCTTCAACCCGCAGATCAGCCCCCCGCGCCTGCGCGAGGGCATCGAGGCCACGCTGAAGGCCGGCGCTTAGAGCGACTTTCATCTGAGGGTAAGGGGTAAAGGGGAAGGGGTAAGGGAGAAGAATCGGTCTTTCCCTTACCCCTTCCCCTTTACCCCTTACCCTTTCATCCCTGCGTCCGGCTCTACTCGCCCGGCCCCTCTTCTATCGTGACCTTCTCCATCTTCACCTCGTTGAGGGGACGGTCGCCGCCCGCGGTCGGCGCGGTGGCGATCTTGTCCACCACGTCCTGACCGGCGACGACGCGGCCGAACTTGGTGTAGCTCGGCGGGAGCGGGTAGTCGGAGTGCATGATGAAGAACTGCGAGCCGTTGGTGTTCGCGCCGGCGTTGGCCATCGCCACGGTGCCGCGCTCGTAAGGCCCCCGGTAGAGCGGCGTGGAGGCATTGATTTCGTCGTTGAATTTGCCGCCCCAGGCCGAGGCGCCGCCGCGGCCCGTGCCCGTCGGGTCGCCGCCCTGAATCATGAAGCCCTTGATGACGCGGTGAAAGATCACGCCGTCGAAAGCGCCGCGCTCGGCCAGCAGACGGAAGTTCTCGGTCGTCTTCGGCGCGTCCTCCTCCAACAACTCGAAGCGGATCGTGCCCATGTTCGTCTCTATTCGTGCAATGCGGTTCGGCATAAGAATCCTTTCATTAAGAGGGAGTCAGGAGTCAGGAGTCAGGAGTCAGAATAAAAGCATCTTTACTTTCTTCATTCTGACTCCTGACTTCTCACTCCTGACTCCCCGTGTTCCGTAAGAACGAATCGTTCAATCGCCTCGGCCACGCCGCCCTCGTCGTTGGTGGCCGTGCGGTGGACGTGTTTGCGTGTGAGCAGCGACTGCTCGGCGTTGCCCATCAGGACGCCGGTGCCGGCGTATTCGAGCATCTCCAAATCGTTCAAATTGTCGCCGACGGCCATCACGTCGGCGCGCGCCAGCCCCTGCTCGGCCGCCGCGGCGGCGACGCCCGCGCCCTTCGAGGCCAGCGGGTGGAGCACGTCGAGGAGCGCGAAGTCCATCTTCTGATAGAGCGTCAGCAGCAGCTTGACGGCGCCGCCCAACTCGCCGGCGAGCGACTCGGAGAGCGCACTCATCCGGTCGCAGGCGCCGGAGAAAGTGACGTGGACGGGGTCATGGTCGAGATACTCCTCAAGCGACGGGACGAGGCGCACGGCCTCGTCAGCTTCGGGGCCGTGGATGCGCCGCGCCCAGGCGACGTACTTGGCGAGCGCGACGTTACCTGCGCTCAGGTGGTCGTAGACGAGCACGCCTAAGCCGTGGTGGTCGTCGCTGACGAGCGCATCCTCGCCGCGTGCGCGCCCCGCGCGGGCGACGGCGAGCGCGGCCTCCTTTGGCAGGAGCAACGCCGCCACGGTTTCCAGAGTGCGCGCGTGCTTGGTGAGCGCGCCGTTATGCGAGATGACGGGCACGTCGAGTCCGAGTTCGAGCGCGAGGGGGCGGGCGTCGCGGAAGCGCCGCCCGGTGACGAGGGCGATGCGGACGCCGCGCTCGCGTGCGCGCTCGATGGCGCGGCGGTTGCGCTCCGGGAGGTTTCCGCGCGAGTCGAGGAGCGTCCCGTCGAGGTCGAGCGCGATCAGGCGTATGGACATTAAAAAGCTTTCAGCAATTAGCTCTCAGCTTTCATCTATAACCATCAGCCGCGCCGAACGCGTGAGCAAAACCGGGCCAGCCGCCGCCCACAAAAAAGCTCACTGCTGATAGCTGACTGCTGAAAGCTTTTAATAAAATCGGTAAACTGAATCTAACATCCCTCCGAGAGAGGTGCAACATAAGTGCTCCAACTGGCGACGCGCGCGCGTCCGTGGGGTGCGTGCGGCGGGGGCGTGAATCCTCGCGTCGGCCGAGCGCGCGAAGGCTTGAGGGGCGGCGGCGGCTTGCGCCGGCCGAAAGGCCGGGGGATACGTGGAAATCCTGGTCTTTTGTCCGAATCGGCTCTGTTGAAAGGGTTCACCGGGAATGAATGTCACACACCTTGAATGCGCCGCGTGCGGCCTGCGGCACGAGGCACGGCGGTTGCACAACCTCTGCCGGGAGTGCGCCCGGCCGCTGCTCGTGCGCTACGATTTGCGAAGCGCGTCGGAGACTCTGACGCGCGAAAGTTTGAAGGATAGAAGGGCTGACTTATGGCGTTACCGCGAGGTGCTGCCCGTCGAGCACGAAGAAAATATCGTCTCGCTCGGAGAAGGCTGGACGCCGCTGTTGCGCGCCGACCGTTTGGGACGCTCGCTCGGTCTGCGTCATCTCTTCATCAAGGACGAGTCGCAGAACCCCACGCAGAGCTTCAAGGCGCGCGGCATGTCGGCGGCCGTCTCGATGGCGAAGGAGCTGGGCGTGACTAAGACGGCCGTGCCCTCGGCCGGCAACGCCGCCGGGGCGCTCGCCGCCTACGCCGCCCGCGCCGGGATGGAAGCGCACATCTTCATGCCACGCGACACGCCGCGCGCCAACGTCGTCGAGTGCGAGCAGACCGGCGCGAGTGTGACGCTGATGGACGGGTTGATCACGGACTGCGGCGCGGAGGTCGGCCGTCGCAAGGACGCCGAAGGGTGGTTCGACGTTTCCACTTTGAAGGAGCCGTACCGCGTCGAGGGCAAGAAGACTCTCGGCTACGAGCTGGCTGAACAACTCGACTGGGAGTTGCCCGACCTGATCATCTACCCGACGGGCGGCGGCACGGGCCTCATCGGGATGTGGAAGGCGTTCGACGAGATGGAGCAGATGGGCTGGATCGGCGGGAAGCGTCCGCGCATGGTGTCGGTGCAGGCGGCCGGGTGCGCGCCCATCGTGCGCGCGTTCGAGGCGGGCGTGCGGCACGCCGAAGAGTTTCAGGACGCAGCGACCGTGGCGTCCGGTTTGAGGGTGCCGCGCGCCATCGGCGACTTTCTGATTCTCGACGCGCTGCGGGCATCCAACGGGCGGGCCATCGCCGTCTCAGACGAGGAACTGCTCGCGGCCGTCGGAGAGATCGGCGCGGCCGAAGGGCTGTTCGTTGCGCCGGAGGGCGCGGCCTGTCTGCCGGCGTTAAGGCGTCTGATGGCGGACGGCGCGGTGGGCGAGGATGAGCGCGTGGTGCTTTTCAACACGGGCGCGGGCGTTAAGTATCTGGAGAGTTTCGGAGGGTAGGAGATTGCGAACTGTAGGGGCACGGCTTGTCCGCGGCCCGCTCGGCCGAAAGAATTAACATGGATGGACAGGATAGGCAGGATGAAGAAGGAGCTGATTTCAGATTTGAGATTTAAAATTTCAAATCTCTTATCTTGGTCATCCCGCCCATCCATGTTAATTGCTTCCATCGTTGAGCGGGCCGCGGACACGCCCTACCCCTACAGGGAACACTCGCGGCGGTGGATGAAGTTATCGGAAGGGGATTAAGTTTATGATGTGGCGAAGACTTGGGCCGGTGTTGCTGTCGGCCGTGTTCCTGTCGGTCTGCGCGGCGGCGCAGACGGGCAGATCGGCGATGAAGGGCAGCGGCGCTTCGCAGCCGCCGAAGCCGGCCGCGGCGGGCGAGGCGGCCGATTCCACGCGGCTCGACGCGTTGCGCGCCGAGGGCTTCGAGGCGCTTTACAATCTCGATTATGAGCGGGCGCGCACGAAGTTTAAAGAAGTCGCGCGACTGTTTCCCGACCACCCGGCCGGGCCGCAGTTCCTCGCCGCCACCGTCTGGCTGAAGACCCTCAACGAGTCGCGCCGCCTGCAAGCCTCGCTCTACAACACCGAGGGCTTCTACGCGAAGGCTAAAGAGGAGGCCGACCCGAAGGTGCTCGCCGAGTTTCGTGAGCTGACGGCGCAGGCCAAGACGCTCGCGCAGGCCCGCCTCAAGCGCGACCCGAAGGACGCCGAGGCGCTTTACTTCTACGGCGCCACCGAGGGGCTGAAGGCCGCCTTCGCCGCGGCCGTCGAGCGCAGCTTCTACTCGGCCTGGCGCGATGGGCAGGAGGCCGCCGACCGTCACCGCGAACTCCTCAAGCTCGACCCCAACTACCACGACGCCGGCATCACCGTCGGCATGTACGACTACATCGCGGCCACGCTCCCGCTCCCTTTTCGTATCGGCGGCTCGCTCGTCGGCCTGCGCGGCTCGAAGAAGCGCGGCCTCCAGACGCTCGAACGCGTCGCCCGCGAGGGACGCTGGGCGCAGGACGACGCGAAGGTTCTGCTCATCGCCCTCTACAAGCGCGAGGGCCGCTTCGGCGAAGCACTCACCTTCGCGCGCGAACTCTCCGCGAAGTATCAACGCAACTACATCTTCAAGATGGAGACGGCCGACGCGCTCGTCTCTCTGGCCGCCGCGGCGCGCGCGTCCGACCCGGCGGCGGCGGGCAAGTCAGAGACGGAAGCCCTTGCCATCTTCGAGGCGCTCCTTCAGCAGAAGCCGTCGAAGGGTGAGCCGGCGCGGCCGCTCGACCTGATCCACTTCTCCTACGGGCAGGCGCTCGCCGTCGCCGGCCAACACGAGCGGGCGGCGAAGGAATACCTGTTGGGCGCCGCGGCGCCGGGCGCCGAGCGGGGTCTCGCCACGATGTCGCGGCTGCGGGCCGCGCAGTCGCTCGATCAGGCGGGCCGACGCGAAGAGGCGCAGGCGCAGTACAGGGAAGTGCTTACGCGTCCGAACGTCTACGACTCGCACGAGGAGGCCCAGCGCGGGCTGAAGGAGCCGTTCAAGCCGCGCGCGGGCGGGGCGGAAGACTCGGGCGGGCGCGCCGGACAGAAGACGGCCGCGGGGTCTGAGTAGCGAAAATTCAAGGGGCGAGCCGGGGGTTTCAATTGATGAGCGAGTGTTGTTGTAGTCTGCCACACGGGTTCGCGGCGATGTCTGCGCTACAGCGCGCGTCGGCCGAGATGGTCGGCGCGCGTGCGCGTCCGCGTCCGGTCTCCGTCACGTCGGCGCGTCCGCGGCGGTTGCTGTTGTGTCTCGACGGCGTGCCCCACGAGGTCATCACGGCGGCGAAGGGGCGCGGGATGTTCGACAGCTTTGGCGAGCCTTCGCGGCTGCTCTCGCCGTTTCCCACGATGACGAACGTCGCGCTGGCGCTGATGCTTCGGGCCACGCCGCCGGCCGGCTACGAAAGTCTCTACTTCGACCACGGCGAGCGCCGCCTCTCGGGCGGGGTGCGTAAGTACATCGGCCGACGCACGCCCGACAAGATGCCCTCGTCCTACATGGACGAACTCGACTATCAGGAGCCGCTCGCCTTCGAGTTCCTCATCTACGTCGCCACTGAAAGGGTGTGGCGCGCCGACCTCCGACGCTTCCGCGAACGCTTCCGGGCCACGTCGCCCGCGCGCGACTTCTTTGGCTTCCTCAAAGCGACCGACGGATTGCTGCACAAGTGCGGCCCCCGAAGTCTCTCGGTCGCGCTCCGCTCGCTCGACCAAATCCTGCGCGACATTCAAGAGGCGTGCGGCTCGGAGACCGAGATCGTGCTCTTCTCCGACCACGGCATGAACCTTGAGGAGAACCGGCGCGTCCACCTGCAAGAGGGACTGCGCCGGAGCGGCTTCGAGGTGACGGCCGACCTGCGCGGAGGGCGCGGCCGCGCGCGCGTCTCCACGCCCGCGTTCGGGCTGTGCAGCTACGCCGCGCTCTACTGCGGCGACGAGACCGACCCGGCGGAAGTCGCCGCCGCCACGGGAACGCTCGAAGGCGTTGACTTCAGCGTGAGGCGCGACGGGGAAGGGACAGGCGTGCTCGTCGAGGGCGCGCGCGGCCGAGCGCATATCCGACGCCGCGAACGGGCCGCGGGCGTCGCGTCTTACAGCTACGAGTGCGCCGATGGCGACCCGCTCGGCCTATCGCCCATCGTGAGCGCGCTCGCGCAAGAAGGGTTGCTCGACGCGCAAGGGTTCGCCCCCGACGCGACGTGGCTAGAGCGCACGGCCGAACACATCTACCCGGACGCGCCCGCCAACCTCCACGGCTCGCTCTACGCGCCGCGCGTCCGGCACACCGCCGACCTGCTCCTCAGCCTCCACGACGGCTACTTCTTCGGCGACACCGCCTTCAGCCACATGATCCGCCTGCGCGCCACGCACGGCAACGCGCTCCGCTCCAGCTCGAACGCCTTCCTGATGAGCACGCACCGCACCTTCGCCCCACACGTCCGCGCCGCCGACGTGCGTCCGCTGCTGCGTGACTGAAGCGATGGCCCACGCGCCGCGCGCCTCACCTGCTCTCGTCGCGCTTCGGCGGCGTCTGCCAGAGCACGTTGATGATCTTCCAGCGGCCCTCATACTTGGCCAGATGCATGTAGTCGATGCCCCAGATGGCCGTGAGCTTGATGCTGGCGGTCTGGTCGGAGATGTCGTAAATGACGATTTCCTTCGGCGCGTCCTTCTTGACGTGGCCGTCCTTGTTGTAAGACTTCGCGAGATCGACGAGCTGCTGGAAGGTCATCGTGTGCGGGCTGTAACTGGTTTCGCCCTTCTTGACGTAGAAGCCGCGCTTGGCGAGTTCCGGGTGGATGCTCCGCTCGATGCGCGCGGGGGCGATCTCGTAGACGCCCTCGACGTAGTCGAGCACGGCTTGTCTGACGGCCTCCCGCTCGGCGTCCGACTGCGCCGCGGCGGCCACTGACATTGACAGGACGAGTGCGACGCTTAAAACGATCCTTCTCATCATCGACTAAACCCTCCGATTTTTAAGATTGATTGTGGGGAACCCAATTGGAGAAACGCGCGGCGGCCCCGTGGTGTTCCGCACAACCGGCGCGCTCTCGCTCGCACCACGCCGCGTATTCTACCCCAACGGAGCCGGACGCGGCTTGACCGCCGCCGCGCGCGGCACGTACAAATGCCGCTATGACGACAGACGACACGGCGGACGCTGAGCACGCGCCGGGCGGCGCGGGCGCGGCCGTCGAGACCTTCGAGTTGACGCGACGCTTCGGCGAGTTCGCGGCCGTTGACCGTCTCGACCTGAACGTGGCGCGCGGTCAGTTCTTCGGCTTCCTCGGCCCCAACGGCGCGGGGAAGTCTACCACCATCAAGATGCTCACGGGGCTGCTCGCGCCCACCTCGGGCCGCATCCGCGTGCTCGGCCTCGACCTCGAAGACCACCCGCTCGATGTGAAGCGACGCATCGGCGTCGTACCCGAAGACCTCAATTTGTTCGAGCGCCTGACGGGCGCCGAGATGCTCACCTTCACGGGCCGGATGTACGGCTTGGCGCGCGCCGACATCCTTGAGCGCGCGCGCGAGCTGCTGGAGCTGATGGAGCTTGACTCGGAGCCGCGCAAGCTCGTCATCGAATACTCGCACGGGATGAAGAAGAAGCTCTCGCTCGCCTGCGCGCTCATCCACCGCCCCGAGATACTCTTCCTCGACGAGCCGTTCGAGGGCGTGGACGCCATCGCCTCGCGCACGCTCAAGGACTTGCTGGCGCGCCTCACCTCGCGCGGCCTCACCGTCTTCCTCACCTCACACGTTCTGGAGATCGTCGAACGCCTCTGCACCGACATCGCCATCATCAGCGGCGGACGGCTCGTCGCCTCGGGGACGCTCGACGAGCTGCGCCGCGGCATCAGCGTCGAAGGCGACGGCCACGCCGCCTCGATGACCCTCGAAGACTACTTCATCCGCGTCGTCGGCGGCGCCCGCACCTCGGGCGACGAAGTGCTGCAATGGCTGGGATGAAGAAGAGTGAGCAGTAAGCAGTGAGCAGTCAACGAGCCGCCGGAGGCGGCGGAAGATTTTAGCCCACGGCGCGAGCCGTGGGGACACGTCGGATAAAACTTAGTAAGCCCCGGAGGGGCGAAAGAATCTCGACGGGCGTGTGACGCGGCCTAAGATTCTTTCGCCCCTCCGGGGCTTCACATTTTTTGTTGCGCCGCCACCACGGGCCCAGCGCCCGTGGCTACACTCTGCCGCCGCTCCGCGGCTCGTTGACTGCTCACTGCTCACTGCTCACTGCTCACTGCCTGTAGACCGGATATTTCGGCCGGTGCGGGGGCGTGGGCGGGCCTTTCTTCTTGAGTTGTTCGAGGGCGATTGCTACGGCGCGTTCGAGTTGCGGGTCGCGGCCGCGGCGCCAGTCGGCAGGCATGTTTTCGAGTATCACGTCGGGCGTCGTGCCGCGGTTTTCGACGAGCCAGGTGCCGGCGGCGTGGTCGTACCAGCCCCAGTCGGGCACGCGCACCTGACCGCCGTCGAGCAGGTTGTGATCCGTGGCCCCGACGCCCGCGCCTGAGGTGCGCGTGCCGACGACCGTCGCCACGCCCGTGCGCTTCGCTATCCACGGCAGGGTGTCTCCGCCCGAGCCGGCGCTCTCGTTGGTGAGCACGACCTTCGGGCCGTCGATGATGCCGGTGGGGATGCGTATGTCTTCGCCGGCGCGCAGGGCGGCGCGGTAGAGCGGCGCGCGGCGCAGCGTGTCGATGACGTAGTCGGCGGCGCGCCCGCCTTGGTTGAAGCGCGCGTCGAGGATGAGACCCTGCCGGTCGAGCTGCGCGTAGAAGTCGCGGTTGAAGGCGTTGTAGCCGTCGTCGGAGGTGTTGGTCATGTAGACGTAGGCGAGACGCCCGCCCGACAGCTCCTCGGCGCGCCGGCGGTTCTCGCGCACCCACTCGATCTGCCGGAGCGCATACTCGCTCGCCGCCGGCACCACACGCACTTCGCGCGCGCCCACGCCGTCGGCCCGCGCCCCGACGCTAATCTTCAAAGGCTTCGACGCACGGTTCACAAAGTGGCGATACAAATTGTCGCCCGCCCTGACCTCCACGCTCTCGACGGCGAGAAGATACTCGCCCGCCTTCACACCCGCGCCCAGGCCGTGCTGCGCGAGCGGGCCGGTGACGCCGAGCACGGGGTCGCCGCGCAGGACGCGACGGATGCGGTAGCGGCCGGAGTCGGTCTCGTAGTCGGCCCCGAGCAGTCCCGTGGTCTCGGCCTCAAGCCCCTGCGGCGCGGGGCTATCGCCGCCCCAGATGCCCATGTGGCTCGTCGAGAGGTGCGAGAATGTCTCCTTGAAGACTTCGTTCAGGCCGTCGCGCGTGACGACGTTCGGAAGGTACGCGGCGTAGTGACTTTTGAGTTCGCCTGCGTTTATCCCGTGCAGGTTGGGGTCGTAGAAGTAGACGCGCATTCGCCGCCACGCCTCTTCGTAGAGCAGACGCCACTCGGCGCGCGGGTCAATCGTCAGCTCCATAGACTTCGGCGTGAAGCGGCCATCGTCCGGCTTCGGCGGCGCGGCGTCGGCCGGCGCCATCGCCCAGCGGCCCTGACGACGCAGCAGCAGGTGCTTGCCGTCGGGCGTGACGCGGTAGTTGCCCGCGCCCTCGACGAACTTCTCCGTGCCCTGTGTGCCCGCGCGGAACTTGTGGAGCACTACTCCCTCGACGACGAACAGCGTGCCGTGCGTCCCGGCCATCAGACGGCCGGGGTTGCCGACGCCGATGCTTAGGGGCAACACGCGCTCGGCGATGCCTTCGGGGTCGATGTGGATGGTGCGGACGCGCGCCACGTCATCGTCGCCGGCGCGCGGCGCGAGCGGGGAGGGCGACTCGCGGTTGAGGACGACGGCGTAGAGCGAGCGTGTGACCTGCGAGCGGAAGGGGAAGCCGCTCATGCTCTGCGACTCGACGAGGCCGGTCTGATTGCTGCCGATGAAGTAGAGGTATTCGCCGCCGCGGTCGAACGTGGGCTGCTGCGCGTCGATGCGCTGGTCGCTGACGGCGTAAGTCTTTCCCGTCTCCAGCGAGAAGAGCGTGACGGTGCGGACGCGGTTCACGCCATACTTCGCGTAGGCGAGCCAGCGGCCGTCGGGCGACCACGCCGGGTGCATGAAGGTGCCGCCGTCGGTGTGCGTCGAGGCATCGACGCGGCGCACGGCGCCCGTCGCGAGGTCGAGGTAGCGCAACGTGAGCAAAGCGTCCGTGAAGGCGAGCTTCGACGAGTCGGGCGACCACAGAAGCTCGGCGTAGATGGACGACGGCCTATCGATGGTGAAGCGACGCACCGCGCCGACGACGGCAGAATCAACAACGCGCGCCGCGCCGCCACTTGTCGCGCCGCGGCCCGCCGCGGAGTTGCCAGATGACGGGGCGAGGGTGCGGACGTGCAACTCCAACTCGCCCGACTCGTCGGAAAAGTAAGCGAGCCAGCGGCCGTCGGGCGACCAGACGGCGCCGCGCTCGGCGGCGGCGGGGGTGCGCGTGAGATTTGTGACCTCGCCGTCGGAGACGCGCGCCGTGAGAATCTCGCCGCGCGCGCCGAGCAGGAGTTGCTTGCCGTCGGGCGAGGGGAGGATGTTATCGGCCGACTGGCCGGCGTCAATCGTGCGCGGCTTCGTCTGTGGGAAGTCGCCCGCGACGCGCACGTCCACGCGGCGCGTCTGGTTGGTCTGCGGGTCGAAGAGGTGAAGCGCGCCGTCGTGGACGAGCAGGATGGAGTCGCCGCCGTGGGAGGCCCAGCGCACGTCGTATTTTTCAAAGCGCGTCAGTTGGCTGACGGCCTTCGTCCGCGTGTCGTAGACGAAGAGGTTGTAGGGGCCGGCGCGGTCAGACAGGAAGTAGACGCGCTCGCCGACCCAGATGGGGTTGAGGTCGTTGGCCTCGCCGCGGGGTATCTCTTCGACGACGCTGTCGGAGAGACGCGCGAGCCAGATTTTCGACATGGCGCCGCCGCGGTAGTTGCGGAACTGAAAAACCTGGAGCGGGTCGAGCAGCGGCGTGTAGGCGAGGCGCGTCTGGTCGGGCGAGAAGGAGCCGGCCCAACCTGACGGCAGCGGCAGCGGCTCCTCCGGTCCACCGTCGGCGGGGACGGTGTAGAGGCGCGCGCTGATAGAGCTCATGCGGTCGCGCAGCGTGTAGAAGAGAACGCTCTTACCGTCGGGCGTCCACCCGGCCGGGGCGTCAAGCTCGGGGTGGTAGGTGAGACGCACGGCCTCGCCGCCGGCGGCCGGCATGACGTAAACGTCCCAGGCGAGCGGCCCCGACACGGGGTTGTGGCGCGCGAAGGCGATGCGCGAGCTGTCGGGCGAGTAGAAGGGGAGTGAGTCCTTGCCGGGGTAGTCCGTGAGCCGGCGCGCGTCGCCGCCCTCGCGCCCGACCGTCCAGATGTCATCGGCGTACTCGAAGGCGACGTGCGTGCGGCTCAGGCTCGCGCCGCGCAGGGGCAGCGGCGACGTGACGGCCGTCTGCGCGCGCACGACGGCGGCGCCGGCGATGATGACGAGTGCGGCGGCTAGCGCGAAGAGTCTCAGTGTTGGGGTGGGCAAGGTTGTCCTCCTTCCGCCGATGCGACCGCTGTCTGTAAAGGGAGAGGGCGGGGCATTGGCCGAAGCCGGTCTGAAATTAGAACCCCGCAGGAGGTCGCTTCGTGGCGAATGATGACAAAAAAACAGCGCGGCTGACAAGGCTCGCCGCCCGCGGCGTCGTGCCTCGCGCGACGCAAAAACTGTTACACTGCGCGCGGCCTAATGTCAGTGTTCAGTTGATGGGATGGAAAGTTGGACTCACCGCGGAGGCGCAGAGGACGCAGAGTTCACGCAGAGGCTTGAATCTCTCTGCGCCCCCTCCGCGCCCTCTGCGACTCTGCGGTGAACCTACTTCCGCTCTCACTCAAGTGAAAGCGGCTCTAAACTTATGTACCACCCACCGGAAGCCATCCGGCACGAAATCCCCGAGACGCGCTGGCCGACACGCGAGGAGGCCGCGGGCGCGCTCCTCTTTCAACCTGTCGGCGTCGGCCCCGTCCGACTCGAAAGCCGGACGTGGGTGCCGGCGATGGTGCCGTGGCGCGCGACCGACGACGGTTTCGTCACGCGCGAAAATATCGACTGGTACGCGCGCTTCGCCGAGGGGCGGCCCGGCGCAATCGTCGTCGAGGCGACGGGCGTGCGCGACATCCCCTCGGGGCCGCTGCTGCGTATCGGACACGACCGCTTCCTTCCCGGCCTGCGCGAACTGGTCGAGACCGTCGGCCGCGCAAGCGGCGGCCACACGCGTCTGTTCATCCAGATCATCGACTTCCTCTCCGTCAAACGACGGCCCGAGCGCGCCAAGTTCTTCGAACGCTTCCTCGTCGTCGAAGATCGACACCGACGCGGCCTCGCCGCCGCGACCGCGGACGCCGGCTGGCTCGAACGCGACGAGCCGGAGTTGCGCGCGTTCCTCGCGGCGTCGGCCGACGACTTAGTCAGGCGAGTGCTCGACGAGCGCGAGTGGGAGGCGCTGGCCTTCGGCTACCGCGAGAGCGTTACGGACATGCATCTCCCGCACGTCCGAGAGTTGCCACAAGTGCTGCCCGGCATCTTCGCCGCCGCCGCGCGGCGCGCGCGCGCGGCCGGCTTCGACGGCGTCGAGCTGCACTACGCGCATGCCTACACGATGGCCTCCTTCCTCAGTCGCCGCAACGACCGACAGGACGGCTACGGTGCGACACCCGAGGGACGCGTCCGTCTCCCGCTGGAAGTCTACCGGGCGGTGCGCGCCGAGGTGGGCGCAGACTACTGCGTCGGCGTTCGCTTCCTCGGCGACGAAGTGATCGCGGGCGGCAGCCGCATCGACGACGCCGTCTACTACGCCGCGGAGTTCGCCCGCGCCGGCTTCGATTTTTTGTCGGTCTCCAAGGGCGGGAAGTTCGAGGATGCCAAGCAGCCGAAGGTCGGCCATGCCGTCTACCCCTACACGGGCGAGAGCGGCTACGAGTGTATGCCGACCGTCATCTCGGACGCGCGCGGCCCCTTCGGCAGAAATGTGCCGCTCGTGCGCGCCGTCAAGCGCGCGGTGAGCGAGACGGGACGCGCGACGCCGGTCGTCGCCGCCGGCGGCATCTCCACCTTCGAGCAGGCCGAAGCGATCCTGCGGCGCGGCGACGCCGACATCATCGGCACGGCCCGCCAGAGCCTCGCCGACCCCGACTGGTTTCTCAAAACAAAACTCGGGCGGGGCGACGAGGTCAGGCGCTGCACCTACACCAACTACTGCGAGGCGCTCGACCAGATGCACCGGCAGGTGACGTGCAAGCTCTGGGATCGCGTGGGGCTGGACGAGGCGGGGGTGAGTTTGAGTATGGACGGCAGACGCAGGCTCTTGCCTCCGCGTTGGGATGGCGACAACGCGGAGGCAAGTTGAGAGCGAGTTGGAAAGTCATGCCCGCGGCGGCGCAGGGTCAGCGGAGCCGGCCGTGAATACGCAGTTGGACGAGGTCTTCGATGTTCAAGTCTGCGTTGCTCGCCTTCGCGCGCCGGATGAAGTCGCGGTCGATGTTGAAAATCTTCAGCTTGACGGCGTCTTCAATCGACACCTGTGAGAAGCCTTCGGCCTTCAGCTCTTCGAGGAAGTCGGGCGTGACTTTGAAAATCCGCAGCTTGACGAGTTCTTCGAGCGACTGCCCGGCAAACCCCATCTCCTGAACCTGCCGCGCGAACTCGGCGTCAACCTTGAAGATGCGCGCCTTGACGAGTTCTTCCAGTCCCAGATTCTCGAAGCCGAGCGACTTCATCTCGGCGACGTACTGCGGAGTCACCTTGAAGATCAGGGCCTTGATGGCGTCGTCAAACGACAGCCGGTCGAAGCCCACCGACTTCAAATCATCAACGAAGCTCACGGTCAGGTTGAGCAGCGTCGAGGTGAGCATCTCGCGGTCGGTCAAATCGCCGTAGCCGCGACTGCTCATCGCGCTCCTGAAACTCTGGCTCGGATTGAGCAGCCACGTCCCCGTGCCCCGGCCGCCCCGGAAGCTGCCTTTACACTCGACGGTTCCCGCCTCACGCACCAGACGAAAACTGACCGGCGTGTCCGTGCGCGCCGATATCTGTTCACGCGTCAGACCCTGAAAGTCGGCGAGCGAGTAGTCGGAGCCGGAAAAGTTTCCGCTGCCGCGCTGGGCGTCGGTGCGGATATCAAACTGAAGTCGCTCGCCCGCCTTGTCGTCTCTTAATTCCGCCGTCCACGTGCCGGAGAACGTCGATTGTGACGCTCCCGCGGCGGCGTGCGGGCCGCCCGCGGCGGCTGTGTCGGCGCAGGCCGCGCCGAAAGTGAAGAGGGTGAACAGGCTGAGCGCGATGGCCACGCGGGCCGCCGGCCCAGTCTGCGATGCGCCCGCCGGTATCCTGCGCGCGCCTGTCGAAGAAGCTTGCTTCATAAAACACCTCTAGCCGGGAAATTTAACAACGAGACTTCTGTCCTCTCTATCAATAAACACCGCGGCGCGGCGAGTCCTGACAAAAAATCTCGGGTGGAAAAAGAGAATGGATGGAGGCCGGAGGATTAATTCGCGGGGCTGACGGCGCGCTCGTAAGCCTCGACGAACGCGGGGTCGCGCCGCCGCAGGCTCTCGAAATCGACCTTGCCGCTGCGCGTCATCAGGCTGTAGGCGAACTGAAGCGGCGGCAGGTGCATGTAGTCGGCGGCGCGCTCGAACCAGAGGCGGCTGTCGTGAGCCGCGCGCTGATACTCCTCGATGACGGGCTTGCGCGTGCGCTCGAACTCGGCCAGCGCCTCCCGGACGCCGCGCCCCGCCGCGAAGCGCTCGAAGAGCGCGATTGCGTCTTCGAGCGCGAGCTTGGTGCCCGAGCCGATGGAGAAGTGTGCGGTGTGGAGCGCGTCGCCGAGCAGGACGACGTTCTGATGGAACCAACGCTCGTTGCGGACGAGCAGGAAGTTGACCCAGCGCGAGTTGTTCGAGAGCAGTTCGTGGCCGCCGAGGTCGCTGTCGAAAACTTCGCCGAGGTAGGAGCGCGCCGCCTCGTCCGACATCTCGGCGAACCCCGCGCGCGCCCACGTCTTCTCGTCACACTCGACGATGAAGGTGCTCGTCGCGCGGTCGAACTTGTAGGAGTGCGCGGCGAAGAGTCCCGCCCCCGACTCACGGAAGGTGAGCGTCAGCCCGTGAAAAAGCTGTCGCGTGCCGTACCAGACGTACTTGTTGCCGCCTAACGCGAGCGCCGGCTGGAACTCTTCCGCGAACCGCTCGCGCACGCGGCTGTTGACGCCGTCCGCGCCGACGACCAGATCGGAGCTGCCCGCCAGTTCGTCCACATCGGCGACTTCTTCCCGGTAGCGCAGGCTGACGCCCAGCCCGTCGCAACGCTCCTGAAGGATGTTCAGCAGCCGGAGGCGCGCGATGCCGGAGAAGTGATTGCCGCGGATCGTGACCTTGTCGTCGCCCTTGAGGACATCGACGTTGTCCCACGTCTCGAAGCTCTCGGTGATCGAGCGGTACGTCTCTTCGTCGGCCGCGCGCAGGTTCGAGAGCGTCTTCCCCGAGAAGACCACGCCCCAACCGAACGTGCTGTCGGGCGCGTTCCTCTCGAAGACCGTAATCTCGTGCGAGGGCCAGCGCTTCTTCATCAGGAGCGCGAAGTACAACCCCGCGGGGCCGCCGCCGATGACGTTGATTCTCATCCTGTATTCTCAGCTCGCCTCGCTCAGCACTCTCTCCAGCAAGTCATTAAGATTCAGCTTCGCGGCCCATATCCGCAAATACTCAACGTCCAAACTCTCGCCCTGAGTTCCGATGACGCCCAGAACATCCCTCCATTGCATGTCAGACCCTTCGCCGCCGGCCCGATACCACTTGAGCTTTGACAGCACGGTGTCCTCGGCCGTTGCGACGTAAATTTTCTGATTGACGTCGGGGGCGATTGTCTCTAGTTGCCGCCGCGCCAGTTGTTGCACGCTGAAGTCGTCCGCCGGGGGGATGAAAACGTCAATCTTGAAAACTGAGTCGAAGTGAATAGCGTTGAATGAGCCGTGTCGCGCAACGGCGCGGCGCACGGCCAAGTCGTCAACATAAAAATCTTCTTGCAGCGCAGCGACGAGCGGTTTGACATGTTCGGCCTTGATGTCGGCCATGATGTCGATGTCACCGGTGGCCCGGTAAAGGCCGCGCATCGAGCTGGCGAAAGACCCGACTACAACGTAGCTGATGCCCAGCTCGTCGAGCACGCCGGCCACCTGTGACAAAACTATGAAAGGGGTTTCCATGAGTCATCGGCCATGCGCTAGATGGCTCACATTTCCGGGGTCGAAGCCGTAGGCGCGGATGACTTCGTCGCGCGGGAGTAGCTCGGCAATCAGTCTGCGACGCAGTTCTTCCTCGTCGGCAAGAGGGAAGCGGCGACGCAAATCGGCCAGCATCAGCAGGCGGGTCGCCTGAATGAGTTCACACGTCAGGGCGAGCCGCTTCCAGACGGGCGTGCGACGCATCAGCTTAAACATCATCTGCTGCGCTTCGGGCGTCGTATCTGGCGAGAGAGGTTTCATTGTCTAATCGGTTTGCAAGCTCACAGCGGCAACACACGGAAAGCAGCCGGTCAATCTTTCAAGAGTTGGTTGGCGATGACGAGCTTTTGAATCTCGGACGTGCCCTCGTAGATTCTGAGCGCGCGCACGTCGCGGTAGAGGCGTTCGACGACGTGGCCGCGGGTGAGACCCTGCGCGCCGTGAATCTGGACGGCCTCGTCGATGATGCGTTGCGCGGCCTCGGTGGCGAAGAGCTTGGCCTGACTGGCGGCGCGGGCGAGCGCGGAGTCGGTGGCCGTGCCCTCGTCGCGCAGATGCGCGGCGCGATAGACGAGGAGGCGCGCGGCGTCGAGGTCGGTGGCCATCTCGGCGAGCTTCGCCTGAACGAGCTGGAAGGAGGCGAGGGGCTGGCCGAACTGCCGACGGCTCTTGGCGTGGCGCAGCGACTCGTCGAGCGCCCGGCGGGCCATGCCGCAGGCGGCGGCGCCGACGCTCGCCCGGAACGTGTTCATCGTCTGCATGGCGAGCCGGTGGCCGTCGCCCTCCGCGCCCACGCGATCCTCCTCGGGGACGCGCAGGGCCTCGAACTCCACGACGCCGATGGGGTGCGCCGCGATGAGGCGCGTGCGCTCAACGACGCGGAAGCCGGCGAGACGCGCGCTGACGACGAAGGCGGAGATTTCGGGGCGGCCGTCGGCGCGCGTGCCCGTGCGCGCGAAGACGGTATAGAAGTCAGCGAGGCCGGCGTTCGAGATAAAGTGCTTGCGGCCGTCGATGCGGTAGCCGTCGCCGTCGCGCTGTGCCGTCGTTTGAATCGCCGACACGTCGGAGCCGGCCTCCGGCTCGGTGAGGGCGAAGGCGGCGATTGACTTGCCGGTGCTGGCGCGCGAGAGCCAGAAGTCGCGGATGTGTTCGGCGCCGGCAAGGCTCAAGGCATAGGTGCCGAGGCCCTGCATGACGAAGGCGAGGTCGGCGAGCGGCGACGAGTAGGCGAGCGCCTCGCGAATCAGGCAGAGCGAGCGCACGTCCACGGCCGGCGTGTTGTCGAGCTGCGGGACGGAGTAACTGAGAAGCCCCGTCTGCCCAAGCAACCCCAGAAGCTCGCGGAAGTGCGCGTCGCCGTCGCGCTCCTCCTCGTCGCCGGCCGCGCGCCGCTCGATGTCGGTGGCGACAAACTGCGCCACGCTCGCCGCCAGCCGCCGGTGCTCGTCGGTGAAAAAGGGCGTCTCTTCGTAAAACAGGTCAGGCATAGTGAAAACCGTGATAAGTGATGAGTGATGAGTGATAAGAAAGAGCAGACAGCTTTTCTTATCACTCATCACTCATCACTTATCACTCTTGAAAACCGGTTCGCGCTTCTCCATGAAAGCCTCGTAGGCTTCGCGGTAGTCGGGGTGGAGCATGCAGACGGCCTGCGCCTGCGCTTCGAGTTCGAGGGCGGTGTCGAGCGACACGTCCAGCTCGCGGTCGAGCATCTCTTTGGTGACGGCGAGGCCGAAGGCGGGGCCACGGGCGAGGCGTTCGGCGAGGGCGCGCGTCTCCTCGGCAAGCCCCTCGGGCGCGACGACGCGGTTGTAGAGGCCGATGCGATGAGCCTCCTCGGCCGTGATGAAGTCGCCGGTGTAGAGCAGTTCGGTCGCCTTCGCGAGTCCGACGTAGCGCGGCAGCAGGTGCGCCGCGCCCATGTCGGCGCCGGAGAGGCCGACGCGGACGAAGAGGAAGGCGATGCGCGCCTCCGTGCTCGCCACGCGCAGATCGGCGGCGAGCGCGATGCAAGCGCCCGCTCCGGCCGTCGTCCCGTTCAGGGAAGCGATGACGGGCTTACGCAAGCCGCGGATGTTGCGTATCAACTCGCACGTCATCCGCGTGAACTCCAACAGCCCCTGCACGTCGCGACCCTGTAGACCGCCGATGATGTCGCGCACGTCGCCGCCCGAGCAGAACGCGCGCCCCGCGCCTGTGATGACCACCGCGCGCACCTCCGACTCGGAGCGCAGGGCGGCGAAGGCGTCCGTCAGCTCGCGATAGACCTCGAACGTCAGCGCGTTCAGCCGCTCCGGCCGATTCAGCGTGACGTAAGCGACCCCCGCGCGTACCTCATAGAGAAAACTTGTCGGTGAAAGCATAAAAGAGTGATAAGTGATAAGTGATGAGTGATGAGAAAGAGATAAGAGGCGACCGACGGTCTTTCTTATCACTCATCACTTATCACTTATCACTACAGTACAGCTATTCCCTCGATCTCGACCTTCGCGCCGTCTTCGAGCAGGCCCTTGACCTCGACGAGGGCCATCGCGGGGTAGTGGCGGCCCATGAGCGCGCGCCAGCGTTCGCCGATCTCGCCGGTGCGCGCGCGATACTGCTCCATCTCCGTGACGTAGATGGTGAGACGCGCCACGCCGCCCGGCGCGCCGCCCGCCTCGCCGACGACCGTTAACACATTTCGCAGGGCGCGGTCGAACTGCTCGACGAAGTCGTCGCTGACCAGCCGTTGATTTTCGTCCCAACCGATCTGGCCGGCGACGAACAGCAGCCGCGCGCCCGGCGTCGTGAGCAGCCCGTTGGCGTAGCCCTTCGGCCGACCGAGCGAATTGGGGTTGATGACTGAGAAAGACATAAAGATTCAAGTGAGCAGTGAGCAGTGAGCAGTGAGCAGTCTAAAGAGCCGGATTGTTTTTACTGCTCACTGCTTACTGCTCACTGCTCACTAATAAAGTACGCTCCCGCCGTCCACGTTGATGGCCTGTCCCGTGATGCCGCGGCCGTCTTCGGAGGCGAGGAGCAGGCAGAGGGCGGCGACCTCCTCGGGCGTTACCAGCCGGTGCTGGGCGCTCATGCGGTGCAGGGTTTCGAGCGCGTCTTCGGCGCTGCGGCCCGTCGTGGCCGCGATGTTGGCGACGGCGCGCGTCGTCATGTCCGTCTCGACGTAGCCGGGGCACACGGCGTTGACCGTCACACCTTTGCGCGCCACTTCGAGCGCGGCCGAGCGCGTGAGGCCGAGCACGCCGTGCTTCGAGGCCGAGTAGGCGGCGATGTAGGGCGCGCCGGTCTTGGCGGCGATGGAGGCGATGTTGATGACGCGGCCCCAGCCGCGCTCGACCATCGGCGGCAGCGCAGCGCGCGTGCAGTAGAAGGCGCCGGAGAGGTTGACGGCGAGGTGCCGCGCCCACATCTCGTCGCTCGTCTTGGCGACGGGGGCGCTCTCGGCGATGCCGGCGTTGTTGACAAGCACATCGGGCGGGCGGCCGAAAGCCTCCGCACATTCGGCGAAGGCGGCGCGCACGCTCTCGGGGTCGGACACGTCGCACGTCGCGTGGTGCGCCGAAGCGTCGTCGCCATCACGCTCCGACCTGATCTCTCCGGCCACGCGCTCGACCTCGGCCGCCGTGCGCGCAACGACCATCACGCGCGCCCCCTCGCGCGCGAACGCCAACGCCACGGCGCGCCCGATGCCGCGCCCGCCGCCGGTTACCAACGCCGTCCTGTCAGCGAGTTT
>DASVES010000517.1:0-3299 GCA_036380435.1 Pyrinomonadaceae bacterium
GCCGCTCGTGGTCGAACAGTTTCCGGCCGGCTACTCGAACCTCACTTATCTGGTGCGCGCCGGGGCGCAGGAGTTCGTGCTGCGCCGGCCGCCGTTCGGCTCGAAGGTCAGGACGGCGCACGACATGGGGCGCGAGTACGCGATCCTCACGCGCCTGCATCCCGTCTATCCGAAGACGCCGCGCGCGCTCCTGTTCTGCGACGACGAGTCGGTCATCGGCGCACAGTTCTACGTGATGGAGCGCGTGCGCGGCGTCGTCCTGCGCGCGCGTGCGCCCGAGGGGCTGGCGCTTGCGCCGGAGGTGCTGCGGCGTCTCTCCGAGTCGTTCGTCGATACGCTGGCCGAGTTGCACGGAGTCGATTACGCGGCGGCCGGGCTGGGAGATTTGGGACGGCCCGAAGGGTACGTCAGGCGGCAGGTCGAAGGATGGACGCGCAGGTATTACGACGCGTGGACGGAGGACGTGCAGGAGATCGAGACCCTTGAGCGCTGGCTCGCCGCGAACCTGCCGGCCGACTCGGGCGCGGCGCTGATTCACAACGATTACAAGTACGACAACATCGTGCTCGACCCCGCAGACCTCGCGCGCATCGTCGCCGTGCTCGACTGGGAGATGGCCACCGTCGGCGACCCGCTCATGGATTTGGGCACGACGCTCGCCTACTGGGTGGAGCCGGAAGACCCCGAGGAGTGGCGGCAGTTAGGCTTCGGCCTCACGGCGCTCCCCGGAAATCTGACGCGGCGCGAACTGGCCGAAAGGTACGCGCGCGCGCGCGGGCGCGACGGAGAACTCGGCCCGCTGGTCTTCTACTACGCCTACGGTCTGCTCAAGATCGCCACCATCGTCCAGCAGATTTACTACCGCTACCGCAAGGGCCACACGCGCGACGCGCGCTTCGCCGCCCTCGCCCCGCTCGTCAAGGCGTGCGGCAGCATTGCCCTGCGCGCGATTGAGCGCGGGCGAATCGACGACCTCGGTTAACGTCAATGGGCGGCGTCAACCAGCCCCGGAGGGGCGGCAGAATGTAGCCCCGGTCGTGAGACCGGGGTCAACGCGGAACAAAATCGACGAAGCCCCGGAGGGGCGAAAGAAGAGCGGGCTTGTCCATTATGCCCGCCACATTTCTTTCGCCCCTCCGGGGCTTTCGGATTTTTATCGCAACCTGTTCCCACGGCTCACGCCGTGGGCTACATTCTGCCGCCGCCTCCGGCGGCTAGGATTTGCTTGCTGACCTGATGGCGCTCGACGGGGCGTCAGTCTTCAGCGCGGCACGAGCGGGCGCGGCGTGTTGCCTTCGACCATGAGCGTGATGGAAGAATTGAGTGCGCGCGAGCGGTAGACGCGGTGCGTGGCCTTCTGGAAGTCGGCGGCCGTCGCCTTCGGGATTTCCATAAACTTCTGCGGGTTGCGATCCACGAGCGGGAACCAACTGCTCTGGACGTGCAGCATCACGCGGTGCCCGCGCCGGAAGGCGTGGTACACGTCCGGCATCTCGAAATTTATCGCCTCGGGGCGTCCCGGCGTAAACGCCTCGGGCCGCTCGAAGCTTCGGCGATACTTGCCGCGGAAGGGTTCGCCGCGCACGAGCTGCTGGTAGCCGCCCATCCTGACGGCGTTCGACGGTGGGGCCTGGCCCTCGGGCGCGCGGGGCGTCGGGTAGTCGCCGGGGTACACGTCCACGAGCTTGACGACGAAGTCGGCGTCCGTCCCCGTCGTCGAGACGTTGAGGCCAACCTTGATGGGGCCGGCGATGAGGAGGTCTTCCTCCAGAGGCTCGGAGACGTATGTGAGCACGTCGGGTCGCTGCGAGGCGAAGCGTTGATCCTCGGTCATGTAGTCGCGCGTCATGCCCTCGGCGACGTAGCCGACGAAGGGGACGGGGCGGTTGGGGTCGCTCACGTATTCGTCGAAGGCGCTCTGCCCGGCTGCCGCCGGCGCGGTCGTCGTCAAACGGCCATCCCCACCCAAATGAAGCGTCAGCGGCCTCACACCCGAAGGGGGCCATGTGGGGAGCCTTCGCCACTCGTTGATGCCGGTGAGGAACATGAACGCCTCGGGCAGCTCACCGGGCTTGTCCTTGAGGTGGCGCATGAAGAAGGGGAACTGAATGTGTTCGCGGAAGAACTCGCCGGTGCGGACGGCGAAGGGGACGTTGCCGAGGCGTTCGCCGCCGCCGCGCGCCCAGCCGCCGTGCGACCACGGCCCCATCACGAGGAGATTGACCGCGCCGGGACTTTGGCGCTCGACGGCGCGGTAGATGTGGAACGCGCCCACGGGGTCTTCGGCGTCGAACCATCCGCCGACGTTTAAGACGGCCGCGCTCACGTTGTTCATAAAGCGCCACAGCGAGCGCCGCTTCCAGAAGTCGTCGTAGGTGGTGTGGTCGATGATCTCCTGCCAGTACTTCGCCTCGCCGCCGAACAGACGCTGGTTGACGGTTGAGAGCGGGCCGACGCCCAAGAGGAAATCGTAGGCGTCGGGCGTGCCGGGGTCGAAGCCGACGCGTGGACGGGGCGGCGTGGGGTCGCCCTTGCGGGGGACGAAGCCGGAGTAGAAGTCGAAGTTGGCGGCGAGCATGAAAGCGCCGTTGTGGTACACGTCGTCGCCCATGTAGTAGTCGGCCGTGGGCGCTTGCGGCGAGGCGGCACGGAGTGCCGGGTGCGAGTCGATCATGCTGGCGGCGACGTGGAAGCCCGGCTGCGAGACGCCCCACATCCCGACGCGCCCGTTGTGGTTTGCGACGTTCTTTAAAAGCCACTCGATGGTGTCGTAGGCGTCCGTGCTCTCGTCGATGTCTTTGGGGCCGCGCTTCGTGGGGACGTGCGGGCGCACCTGCTCAAACGTGCCCTCGGACATGTAGCGTCCGCGCGCGTCCTGATAGACGAAGATGAAGCCCTCGCGCTCGAAGTGCTCCGAAGGCCCGAGCGAGTTGCGGTAACTGTCCACGCCGTAGGGCGAGACGCTGTAGGGCGTGCGTAGGAACATGAACGGGTAACGCTGCGAAGTGTCTTTCGGCACGTAGACCTGCGTGAAAAGACGGACGCCGTCGCGCATCGGAATCTGATGCTCATACTTCGTGTAGCGCGCACGGACGGCCTCCGCGCCCTGCGGCGGTGTAGCGGACGGCTGCTGCGCGCGCGTCGTCGCGGCGGCGAGGGCGAGCGTCGCCGCGAGGGCGAGCGTCACATGGATGCTTTTCATCAAACGAACCTTTAACACGTTCGGTCTCCTTCAGAGTGCAGGGGCAGAAGCCCGACCGTCAGGGAAGGCGTACACACGCCGAAGTACGCCCTCCCTG
>DASVES010000518.1:0-7919 GCA_036380435.1 Pyrinomonadaceae bacterium
CGACGATGGTCACGGGGCCGAAGATCAAGACGTTCGATCTCGCGCTCGAAGGCTACGGACAGGGCTACGCCGGGCAGATGACGCCGTTTCAGATGGCGCTCGCCGCCGCGACCATCGGCAACCTCGAAGGCAAGCTGATGAAGCCGAAGATGGAGTATGACCTCGCGCCCGTCGTGTTCAATCAGGTCATCACGCCGCAGCACGCGGCCGAGATGCGCCGCGTCATGGGGCTGGTGACGGGCGGCGCGTCGGGCACGGCGCGCGGCGTCTTCGGCCCCGTCCACGCCGCCGGAATCATCACGGGCGGCAAAACGGGCACGGCGCAGAAGGACGTGCCCCTCTACGACCCGAAGACGGGCGAGGTCCGAACCGTCAAGAAGCAGGAGAAGGACAGGCGCGGCAACGTCATCCGCGAGTACGAAGAGGTGTTGATGGCGCCCGAGCCGCGCATCGACGGCTGGTTCCTCTGCATCGCCCCACTGGAGCGGCCGCAGATCGCCATGGCCGTCATCATCGAGGGCGGCGGCTACGGCGGACGCTCGGCCGCGCCCGTCGCGGCGGCGCTCGTTCTCAAGGCGCGCGAGCTGGGCCTCCTCGGCCTCGCCCCCGCCCCGGCCGCAGCTGCCCAGAGACAGCTTCCCCAACCCGGCGCCTCCCCCCGGCCGGCGTCGCCCGGCGCGAAACCCTCGGCCCGTCGGCCGGCGGCGAGGCCCAACCCCCGGCCAACGGGACAGTAATTTGAAGAGGTTAGAGGTTAGAGGTCAGAGGTCGGTAGAAAGACCTTCTTTAACTAACCTCTAGCCTCTAACCTCTGACCTCTTGACTTATGAAAAACCGCGCGTCATCACATCTGCTGGTCTTGCTCCTCATCATCGCCTTCGAGGTGGTGGGCTACGTGGCGGTCTACGAGTCCGCGCTGCTGCGCGGTTACGTGCCGTCGCTCGTCCAGGCGGGGCGCGACCTACTGCTCTACGTGCCCATCATCGCGCTCGTCTTCTGGCTCTCGCGCTCGATGCGCTTCGCGGGCAACTGGACGCTCTTTACGGCCGCCATCCTTCTCTTCTCCGTCGGCATGCTCGTGCAGTTTCGACTCTACAGCGACCCCGAGTACGGCTCGCGGCAGAAGGCCGAGGCCCGCGCCGAGAAGACGCAGACGCTCCGCATGCGCTACATCGGACAGTTCTACGACGCCGAGAAGAAGAAGCGTCTGGGGCTGCCCGAGAACTATTCCGCCGAGGACGCGCTCAAGGCCGAGACGGCCGTCAATCAAAATCAGTACACGCTCACGCAGGCGCTCACGTCGAGCGCAACGTGGATTCCCATCATCGCCTTCATCTCCTGCGGCGTCGCCTTCCGCTTCTGCACGCGCGACGACTTTCTCGCATGGGTGCAGCGCAACAGCTTTCTCATCGTGCTCATCACGCTCGTCCCGCTGGGCGCGGCCGTCGCAAGCTCCAGCGCCGGCAAGGCGCTCGGCAACATGACGCCGTGGGAGCCGTCGAAAATTCCCTTCCTCCTCGGCTTCGCCGGCATCCTCACGACGCACTACCGCGAGCTGACGCAGACCTACTGGGGACTGCCGCGCGCCCGCAACGTCGTCCCCCTGCTCGCCATGGCGGCCATCCCCTTCATCCCCTTCTTCGCACTCAAAGACTTCGGGCAGATGCTCGTCTTCAGTAGCGCCTATGCCACGCTCTATCTCGTCGCCGTGCGCCGCTGGCCGCAGATACTTCTGTTCGTCGGCTCGGTCGCCCTTGTCATCGCCGTCTTAGTCGTCGGCGCGCTGCCGCGCGACACGCAGGAGCGCGTGCCGTCGCTCGCCACCCTGGCCGCGCCCGTGCGCGCCGTGCTGCCTGATCGCATCAAGCAACGGTTCCACCTCTGGCTTGACGGATTCAACCCGCCGTCGCCCTCTGAGGCGTGGTGGAAGAAAGACTACGACGACGCGCTCGCCCGCGATGAGAAGATGAAGCGGCTCGCCGAGGAAAGCCCCGGCATGCAGCGCACCGTCAACGTTGACGTGTGGTTCGACCGCGTCGCCTTCCAGCCCGCGCAGGCCACCTTCGGCGTCGCCGCCGGCGGCACCACGGGGCGGGGACTCGGCCTCGGCTTCTCCGAAGTCATTCCCATCGCCGACTCCGACTACATTTACGCCGCCATCGCCGAAGAGCTGGGCCTCATGGGCGGCGCCGTCGTCATGCTCGCGCTCATCGTCTTCGTCAACGCCGGCATCCGCACGGCCCTCGATTCGCGCGACATGTTCACGAAGCTCTGCTCGGCGGGGCTGGCGGCCTTCATCGGCTTCCAGGCGCTCGTCAACATCGGCGGTATCACGCGCACGCTGCCGATGACCGGCATCACGCTCCCCTTCGTCAGCCACGGCGGCTTCAGCCTCATCACCAGCTTCGCCATGCTCGGAATGCTCATGGCCTTCTCGCACCGCAACGCCCGCGACACCCTCGCACCGCCGCCTCGCCCGCGTGCGAACACGCACCCGGAGGAGGAGCCAGTCCCGCTGGAGGCCGTCCAATGACGCGACAAACTACCGACGTCAAAATCCAGGCAGCGGCCGTCACCGACCGTGGCTTGAACGAGCGCCGCCCGCTCAATGAGGACTCTTACCTGTCGGAGGTGGAGCGGGGAATCTTTGTCGTGGCCGACGGCGTCGGCGGGGCGGAGGCCGGCGAGGTCGCCTCGCAAACGGCCGTCGAGGTTCTGGGCGAGGCGTTTCGGCAGCAGCGCGACGACGAAGACGTGGAAGACCTGATGGAGATCGCCATCCAGCGTGCCAACGACGCCATCCACCGGCAGGCGCGCGAGGACAAGCGGTTCTCGATGATGGCGACGACCATCGTCGTCCTTCACCTCCACGGATTGCGCGCCACGGTCGGCCACGTCGGCGACTCACGCATCTACCGCATCACGCCCGACGGCTCGATCCGCCGCGAGACCGAAGACCACTCGGTCGTCGAGGAAGAGGTGCGCGCCGGGCGGATGACGCCCGAGCAGGCCCAGCATCATCCGAGCCGCAACGTCATCAGCCGCGCCCTCGGCGCCGAGCCTGACGTGGAGGTCGATCTCAACACCTTCGAGGTCGAGAGCGGCACCACCTTCCTGCTCTGCACCGACGGCATCACGCGTCACATCGACGACCGCGAGCTTGCCCGTATCGTCTCCGGCGCCGCAAATCTCGACGCCGCCTGTCAGGAGATGAAGCGTCTGTGCTTCGAGCGCGGCGCCGAGGACAATTTGACGGCCGTGCTCGTCCGCGTCGGCGACGCCCCGACGCAGCGCCTCGCCCCGGCCGCGGCCGACGACGGCTGGGACGAGGAACAGACCCTCATCTCCGGGCCGAAGCCCGAGGCCGACACCTCCGCCGCCGCCGCCGCTGTCCCCGCCCCCCCCGCCGCGCGTGCTCCGGCCGTCGAAGACCGCGCGCCAGACACCTCCTCGGCCGCCCTCCGCAACTTCGGACGCGCCGATGACGACGATGACGACGACGGCTGGCGAGACCCGCGACCCAAGCTCTCGCCCCCGCCGCCCACGCGCCCCGTCGCCGCCGCAAAGAAGGGCGTGGGCGCAGGGATTGTCTTCTTCATGCTCCTGCTCGTCCTCGCCTTCTCGGGCGCGGCCTTCTACGCCGGGATGTTCTACGAGGGGCAGCGCCGGCCGGCGTCCAACTCTAACGTCGCCGCTTCGCCCACGCCCGCGCAAAGCGCGAGGGCGACGGGCGCGGCCGTCACTTTCGAGGCCGAGCGGGGCCGCGTCGATAGCTCATTCTTCACGGAGGCCGAGCGGCGCGCTAGCGATCTCGCCGCGCAGCCGTCGAAGGCCGACGACCCGGAGTTCCTCTACTTCTACGGCCGCGCGCTCCTGCTCTCGAACCGCGCGCCCGACGCGGCCGTACAGTTTGAGAAGGCCATGGGCATCATCCGGCAGCAGGGCAAGTCGTCGCAGATGTCGTTGCTCCTCGACGCGCAGATGGCCAACGCCACGGCGCAACTGCGCTCGAACAATCTCGATGGCGCGAAGAAGACGGCCGACTCTTTGGGCCAGCTCTACCCGGCCGAGGGGGGCGCGACACCGGCCCCCTCCCCGACTCCGACTCTGGCTCCCACGCCGGTGGCGCAGTTTTGAAGTGGCGCGGCGGTGATCGTTATTTGTTTGACGCGCGGCCGAAGACGCCGAAACAGGTATGAGTGAACTGAAGCTCCAGCAGTGCCGGGTCGATGGCCGTTACGACGTGCTCGACTGCCTGGGGCGCGGCAGCTATTCCGAGGTCTACGTGGCGCGCGACGTGGCGGCCGCCGACGGCGCGCCCGCGATGATCGTCCTCAAGGCTCTCAACACCTATCTTCAGGGCGCGCCCGACCCCGAGCTGGAACAGACGCTCATCGACAACTTCCGCAACGAGGCCGTCGCGCTCGACCGCGTGCGCCACCCCAACGTCATCAACCGTCTCGGCCACGGCACGGCCATCGACCTCACGGGCCGCGTCTTCCACTATCTCGTTCTCGAATACCTGCCCGGCGGCGACCTGAATGCGCTTTGCCGCCGCCGCCCGCTCAAGCTCGAAGGCGCTCTCTTCTATCTCGAACAGGTCTGCTCGGGGATGGAGCACGCACACTCGCGCGGCGTCATCCACCGCGACATCAAGCCGCAGAACCTCCTCTTAACGGCCGACCAGCACACGGTGAAAATCGCCGACTTCGGCGTCGCCAAGCTGGGGGCCACCGACGGCGCCATCACGCGCGTCGGCACGGATGTCTACGCCGCGCCCGAGCACCACCCGCTGATGCAGACCGGGCAGCTCGACACGGCCTCGCTCACAATGGGCGCACTTCACCTGACGCCCGCGGCCGACATCTACTCGCTCGCCAAGACCGCCTACGCCCTCCTCGTCGGCGAGCCGCCGCGACGTTTCTCGCAACGACCGATCACCGAGCTGCCCGCGAAGTTCATGGCTGAGCCGTGGGGCTGGGAGGTGGCGCGCGTGCTTGAGCGCGCGACGCAGAGCCGGCCGGAGAAGCGTTATCAGGCCGTGGGTGATTTCTGGGCCGACCTGCGTGAGGCGTCGCTGCCGCACACGAGGCTGTTGGGGCAATCGAACGGGCCGGTCTTTGCTCCCGAGGCGGAGGGGTTGAATGAGGAGGACGCTGACGGAACGGGCGGCACGCCGCCGCCCCCTCCTGCGCCGGTCTTCACCGAAAAGACGGGACCGGCCCCGGCCGTCGCCGACAGGTCAAAAGACTCGCAGCACTTTCGCATCGTCGTCCCCATCTCGACGGCGTCGGCCACGCGCGAGGCCGCGCCGCCGGCCCGCCGGCAACCCGCGGAGCCACCGGCACGCCGACGTGAAGAGGCGAGCGCGCACGCGTCGCTCCGACCCGAGCCTGCGTCCACGCACCCGCGCCGAAGGGGACTCTCCGACCGCGCGAAGAAATGGCTCGTGGCGCTCTTCCTCATCGCCGCATTCGCGGGGATGCTCCTCGCCACATACTTCTATTTCCGCCGCGAGCCGCGCGCGAGCCAGACGCCCACCGCGCCCGGCGCGCAGGCCGGGCGCGAGTCGCCCGTCGGGCGTGAGTTCGTGGCGACGAACGATGTAAACTTGCGCGGCCAGCCGAACGGACAACTCGTGGGCAAAGTTCCTAACGGATCGGTCGTCAAAGTCCAGGCCGTGAACGGCGGCTGGTATCAGATTCAGATTCTTCAGTACAAGCGGCCGAAGGAAAGGGCGTCGGACGCCGACCAGGGCTGGGCGGACAAAGATTTCTTCACGGAGCGGCAGTAGCACGAAAGCGCGGCCGCCCCTTCCATTATTGAGTTGGGAGAAAAAAGTGGGATTGCTTGATTCAATCAGGAAGTGGATCGACGGCGAAGGCGCTGAAGACCCGCTGGCGCACGTGGACGAGCAGGCGCGGCCGCGTCGCGTGTGGGAGGATTTCCTCGTCAAGGTGGCGCGCGAGGTCGAGGTCGTGATGCAGCGCGAGCTGTTCACGCCGCCCGGCGGCCCCACCTACATTCCACCCGAGTACGTCGTCTATCTTTCGAGCGACGACGACCGCGAGTGGCAGGGCGAGAAGCGGCGCGGGCTGGAGCAGGGCCTCTACTTCGTCCTCTCCGAGCGGGCGCGTGAGTTGTCAGGCACGACACAGCTTGCGACGAAATCGTTCGCCGTCGAGCTGCGCGTGGACGGCACACTGGAGAAGGGGCAGTTCCGCGTGCAACCCGTGTGGGACACGGTCGAGAGCGGGAGCACGATGGTGACGGCGCGGCCCGCCGAGCTTTCGCAGGCCGCGGCCGAAACGGAGCAGGGCGGCGAAGACGACATGACGGAGGGCGAGGTGACGCGAGTCACGGCGCGCCCGCAGGAGCTGTATAAGATTGAGGTCTGGCGCAACAACGTGCGGCAGTCGGTCGTCCCCGTGATGAAGCCGGAGATCACCATCGGGCGCGGCTCGAAGTCGGTCGCCGTGGACTTCCCCGTCAAGGGCGACCCCGAGGTCAGCCGCCTCCACGCCGTGCTCGCGCGCGACCCCGACGGGCGCTTCTGGCTCACGCCCAAAGGCCGCAACGCCACGCTCATCGGCGGGCGCGAGATGGCCCGCGACGAGCGCATCGAAGTCCGCCCCGACGACAAGATCGAGCTGGCGAGCTTCGTCCTGCGAATCCAACCCGGTTAAAGCCCGGCATCAGCGGCGAGCGCCCGTTCAACGCACATAAAGGAAATGCTGAGGCGCGAGTCCGCTGCATGCCGGGCGTTAGGCGGCGGTCACAAAGGTATATCGCTCTCATCGAGGGCAAGTGCTTTGACAAGTTTTAAAGGCTTCGGCACACCTCCAAACCCCAGGGTGTTGCGTTGGCGCGGGCAATGGAGTTCTCGCCTCGGCAAAATTCCAGTCCTTGCCATGCTCGCGGTTCATTGCCAACGCGTTAGGAAAATGCAGGGGGCGGATTTTAGGAGTTGTCCTTCAGGACATTAATGAACGGCAACTCTTCAACTCGTCGGTAGACGGGAGGAGCATCGTCATCGGATTGAGAAAGCATCGTTGAGCAGTTCACTATCCTGCGCCTGCGCCTCTCGGTACTCATACACTGCATCCTTGTCTGCAACACGCTTCCCTTGGCGTCGTAAAACGTCCCCTTCACGACCTCGCCGTCTATGCCGTCTATGCCAAACTCAACCCGGATTTTCGCCAGTGACCCATCATCTCGAAAGTAATAGGTGACGATCCGCGCGCCTCCGTGAAAATACCGGTCCGGCTCAACCCGCACTAATACTACCTTCCCATTCCTTATCCACACCTCAGCGCCGTCGTAGGCTGTAATATCGGGACGCTTCAGTGCCGCAGATTCTCTTGCCTTACGAGTTGGGAACTCCTCCCAAGATCGCGGTGCGTCGTGGGGAATGGGATAGGTCTCCTGATTTATAGAAATAAGATTGCCGAAGATCCGGGCTCGATTGGGATTGCGTTTCTTAAATGCTTCCAACCTCTTGGCGTAAGCCTCAATGGAGTTGAGGGATCGAGAATTCAGCGCCGACTGCGCCACGGACGGGGCTAGGCCCGTTGCCGCAGTGGCAGGTGGCGACGTGACTACCAGAAGTGCCCAGATAACCGGCACGATTGCGATGAACATCTTTCTCATTACTCCTCTCCTCTTTGGTGGGCGGATCACCCTCGTTGCCCTTTCGAAGCTCGATCCTCTTCAAAAACTGCTTGTCTGTTTCTCGCGCCCAAATGTTCGCGAGCCAACCCTCATCTTGGAGTGCAGTCGATCTCAAAACATTTCAGCATCTCACCGCCGCTCGACTCTCACCAGATATTGCCCCGGCGCAGCCATTGCGCCCTCTTCGCTCAGCAAGTCCAGTTTGAACGTGTAATCGCCGGGGTTGAGCAGTCTTGCTGGAACATGAA
>DASVES010000519.1:0-26021 GCA_036380435.1 Pyrinomonadaceae bacterium
CTCCTCTGCCGGCGATTTTGGTTGGAGGCGTTGGGGTCGCGCGGGTCGCTGGCGCGCTCGGAGAGGGCCGCGGGCGCGGAGAGGAGGCCGACGGCAATGAGCAAGCAGGCTGGAGTTGCGCGCATCTTTAAATCTCCTGTAGGCCGGTGCCGGCCGCTGGTCACGGCACCCGGTGGGCGTGAGTTTGCCACTCGCGAATCTGCTCATACGCGGCGTGGACGACGACGAGTAGCATGGGGATGAAGAAGTCGTAGAACAACCCGAGGTTCAACCTGGAGAAGATGCTGAACAGCACCAGCATCGCCATCAGGAGGACGATGCTGAAGAACTTCCCGAGCGGGTTGGAGATGAGCGCGAAGATGACGGCCACGAGCAGGGTCGCGATGACCTCAATGACCTTCAGGGCCGTCTCCCCGAAGGGCCTGCTGGTGCGGTTGCCGAGGAGGGCCTCGACGAAGTTGGCGTGGATGAGCGCGCCTTGGAGCGGGCCGACGGGGGTGAAATAAGAGTCGGCCGCGCCGCCGCGGCCGTAGGCGCGATTGCTCCACCCGGCGCCCACGATGACGATGTCGTGGCGCAGTTTGTCTAACACCTCCGGCTTGTTGGCCAGCACGTCGGCCGGGGAGAACACGTCGAAGGCTCCGTGTTCCAGGTAGTCGCCGTATGGCAGGGACTCCAGGTCGCGGACTCGGTCGAGGGCGCGCTCGTTGCGGGCGCGAACAATCGCCTCGGCGAAAGACTCGACCCGGCCCCCGTCGCGGAGCTTCTGACTGAGCGGCACCTTTCTGATGTCGAAGGGGAGCGCGATGTAACCCGTCCGCACCTTGCCGCCCTGAAAGTCGAAGCCGTCGTAGATGTCCGGCTCGGTCACGTACCCGCCGCTCTTCAGCCTGGTCATCGTCTTCGGTAAGATGACCGACCTGTTCTTGGAAACATCCCTCACCGCCTCCAGGAGCTGTTTGGTTTCGTCCTGATAGTCGGGGTGCATGACGTAGCTGCCGTCGGGCGTCTGCGCGCGCAGGTCGAAGTCGAGCGCGATGACGGCCGGGTCGGCCTTGTCCAGGCGGCGGAGGAGAGCGGCGAGATAGTCACGCTTGATGGGAATGCGCCGCGCCAGGTCGCCCTTCCAGTATTCTTCATCGCCGATGAGGACGACACTCGTCCCCTGCACGAATGGCTTGTTGGGCGACGCGGACTGCACCATCTTGAAGAGCTTGTAGCGGAGTTCGAGTGCGAACTCCTGCTTTTCGAGCCACCTGCCGACGAAGACGCCGATCACGATCAGGGCCACCACTGTGCCCCAGTAGAAGGCGCCCTTCTGCCGAACCCTCTTGAAGACCCAACGGAAAAAAGTGACGGGTTTGCGCTGCTCGTCGTGAGGCCCCATGCCGTGACTCCTTGAGTCACCTGCCAGTCGCAGGCGCGGATGTTTTAGAGGGCTGCCGGGGAACGCATTCCCCGACCGTTGGTGATGGTAAGGTTAAGAACCTGTCGCGGGGTCGCGTGAGGTGGGGCACGTGCTGTGCGAGTCGGGCTGAGGCAGCGTGCCGACCACTCCAACCGAGCCGGCAGGCGAGGCTTCACGCCGCCGGCGCGGAACAGTGCTCGATAAGCAGGTGCACATTATTACCTGAAGGTGTGGATGTCAACACCTTTCCAGACCCGACCGCTTACCACTTTTGCGGGGCCATCGGCCACCCGCCGCCTCGTTTTCCGCGCCGTTTCCCTGTACGTTCGGTCACGACGAGTGTCCTGAAAACTACTCGCGTCATTCGCGTTTTAAGTGCCTACTGCTTTTCGTCTTCCCCGTGGCCGCCGCCGCCGGGTGTCTCGATGCGGACGCGGTCGCCGGCCTCAAGCTCGCGGGAGCCTTTGGCGTCGATCTTGCGCGCGCGTCCCCGTCGGATGATGGAGTCGCGACCGGGCTTGCCGTCCGCGCCGCCATCGAGTCCGTAGGGGCCGCGGCGGCGCCGGTCGGCGAGCAGAGACATGCGCGCCGGCACGAGCGTTTCGATCTCGCGCACCACGCCGTCGCCACCGTTGCGCGCGCCGCGCCCGCCCGAGCCTTTCCGCAGCGCGTAGGTTCTGACGCGCAAAGGGTAGGCGTATTCGAGCGCCTCGGCCGGCGTGTTGAGGCTGTTGGTCATGTGCGTGTGGACACCGCCGACGCCGTCGCGCGCGGCGCGCGCGCCCATGCCGCCCGCGACCGTCTCGTAGTAGGCGAACTCCTCGCCCGTGCGCGCTTCTGTGCCGCCGACGGTGAGGTTGTTCATCGTGCCCTGGCTCGCCGCCGGGATGCGGCCGGGCAGCGCCTTCGCGAGCGCCATGAACAGCACGTCAACGATTCGCTGCGAGGTCTCAACATTTCCGCCCGCGACCGAAGCGGGCGGATTTGCGTTGACGACCGTGCCCGCCGGCGCGACGACCTCAATCGGCTCCATCAGCCCCGCGCTCGCCGGCACTTCCTCGGCTCCGATGAGACAGCGGAAGACGTAGGAGACGGCCGACACCGTGATGGCCTCGACCGCGTTGATCGGCCCGGCGACCTGCGGCGCGCTCCCCGTGAAATCCACGCGCGCCCGCTCGCCCCTGATGCGGACGCTGACGCGCAGAGTCACCTCCGTGCCCGCGACGATGCCGTCGTCGTCGAGCGCATCTGCGGCCTCGTATGTGCCGTCGGGTATTTCGCGGATGACGGCGCGCATGCGTCGGGCCGAGTAGGCGATTAAATGGCCGGCGTACTCGGCCGACTCGCGCGCGCCCGAGCGGCCGACAATTTCCAGCAGGCGTGCCGCACCCGTCCGCAGAGACCCCATCTGCGCCTCGAAGTCCGCGCGCCGCTCGCGCTCGACGCGGACGTTGGCGAGTACGAGCCGCAACACGTCATCGACCACGCGCCCGCCGCGCACGAGATGCACGGGCGGGATACGCAAGCCCTCGCCGTACACGTCTGTCGCTATCCCCATCGAGCCGGGCGTCGCCCCGCCGATGTCGGCGTGATGGGCGCGGTTGGCGACGTAGAAGAGGGGAAGGGGTAAAGGGGAAGGGGTAAGGGTGGGAGCGTCACTGAGACGGTTCTGCTTCGCGAAACGTGCCGTTTTTCTCCCATTCTCCTTTACCCCTTCCCCTTTACCCCGCTTCCCATCCCCCTTCCCCTCGGCGTCGAAGACGCCCGCGACGAGTGTCACGTCCGGCAGGTGCGTGCCGCCGGCGAAGGGGTCGTTGACGATGACAACGTCGCCGGGGCCGAGCGTGGTTTCTTTGAGGGCGGCGGCGACGGCCAGCGGCATCGAGCCGAGATGGACGGGCATGTGGTCGCCCTGCGCGATGACTCTCCCGCGCGCGTCGAAGACGGCGCACGAGTAGTCGCGCCGCTCCTTGATGTTGGGCGAGTGCGCGGTGCGCCGGAGCGTGACGCCCATCTCCTCGGCCACCGAGGTGTAGAGCGCGCGGTAGATTTCCAGCGTCGTCGGGTCGAAGCCCCGTCCGTGTTTCATGGCTCGATGATTAAGTTCCCGCGGCTGTCCACGGACGCGCGCGCTCCCATCGGCACGAGCGTCGTCGAAGAGTATTCGGTGATGAGGCACGGGTCACGCAGGCGCGCTCCCGCCGGCAGCTCCGCGCGCGCGTAGACGGCTACTCGCTTGCGCCCCGTCTCGAAATGCACGAGCGCGACGGCGTGCGGCTCGATAGTTTTCACGGACGAGCGCCGCCGCGACATGCGCGCAGCCCGCGGCCCTTCGACGAGGCCGCGCGAGCGCACGCGCGCGCTCACGATCTCGACCGCGCGCCCACCCTGCGCGTAACCGTAACGCGCCTCGTGCGCGTGATGGAAGCGCGCGATGAGCGCCGCCTCGCCGCTGCGCTTCCACTCTATCTCCAACTCGAACGACTGCCCCTTGTAGCGCGCCGTCAGCGTGCGCTCGTGTCGTTGCTCGTCGTCGCCGAAACCCTCGCGGCGCAGCACGGCGCGGGCCTCGCGTTCCATCTCAGTGAACGCGCGTTCGAGCCGCGCCGTCGTCTTCGCGTCGCCGGCATCGAGCATCACCGTGCGGCTGAGGTCTTTGACCACGTCCGACTGGAGCGCGCCGAGGGCGGAGAGCGCGCCGGGGTCGGCGGGGACGACGACGCGCGGGATGCGAAGCGCGCGCGCGAGTTCGACGGCGTGCAGGCCGCCCGCGCCGCCGAACGTGACGAGAGAATAGGCGCGAGGGTCGTGCCCGCGCTCGACCGACACCACGCGCAGCGCCCGCTCCATCCCGGCATTGACGACCCTCAACACGCCGAGCGCCGCACCCGTGGCCGTCACCCGACGCCCGCCCGCCGACGCCATCTCCCGCCCGAGTTTTGTCAAAGCCTCTTCGGCGCGTCGCGCGTCCAACGCGAATTCGCCGCCGAGAAGGCCGCCTCCGCCGAAGCGTCCGAGGACGAGGTTCGCGTCCGTCACCGTCGGCAAAAGCGAACGGCCGTAGCAGGCCGGGCCGGGGTCAGCGCCCGCCGACTCCGGCCCGACGCGAAGGCTTCCGCCCGCGTCCACGCGCGCGACGCTGCCGCCGCCCGCCCCGACCGTGTGGATGTCGAGCACGGGCACGGCCACCGGAAGCCCGGCCACGCTCGCCTCGTTCGTCAGACGCAGCCGGCCGCCCGCGCACAGCGCCACGTCCGTCGAGGTGCCGCCCATGTCGAACGTGATGATGTCGGAGAGGCCCGCCGCGCGCGCGCACGAGAGCGCGCCCACTACGCCGCCCGCCGGCCCCGATAAAATCGTCCGCACCGGCTCGCGCGCCGCCGCGACGGCCGAGATGCTCCCGCCCGACGACTGCATCACGCGCAAAGCGGGGACGCTCGACCCGACGCTCCGCAGGTAAGCGCCCATCAACGGCTGAAGGTAAGCGTTGATGGCGACCGTCGAGGTGCGTTCGTACTCTCTATACTCTGGAAGGATTTTGTGCGACACCGAGAGCGCCACGTCTTTAAGCCCATCGGCCAGCGCGCTCTCGACCTTCCGCTCGTGCGCCGGGTTCGCGAACGAGAAAAGGAGCGAGACGGCGACCGACTCGACGCGCGCGCGCTTCAACTTCCTGACAAGTGCGGCGAGCGCCGCCTCGTCCAACTCTTCGACCACGGCGCCGTCGGGCGCTATGCGACCGCCGACGCCGAGGCGCAATTCGTCGGGGACGAGTGGCGCGGGTCGCTCCCAATCGAGATCGTAGAGACTACCGCGCGCCTGCCGGCCGATGACGAGCACGTCCTCGAAGCCGGCGTTGGTGACGAGCGCCGTGCGCGCGCCGCGCCGCTGCAAGAGCGCGTTCGTCCCGACGGTCGTGCCGTGTACAACTTGCGTATCACGCAGGGAGACTCCCGCCTCGCGGGCGACGCGCCGCAGGCCGTCACTGATGGCGCGCGAAGGGTCGTCGGGCGTGGAGGCGAGCTTGAAGATTTTCGCCGCACCATTGGCCTCGTAGACGAAGTCGGTGAACGTGCCGCCCGTGTCCACGCCGACCCTCACGCGCCGCGTATCTTTTCTGCCTTTCATTTGGGAAGAGTTTCCGACAGGTCGTCCCATCCGTAAGCCAGCTCGACGAAATCGACGCCGCCGATTTGAAGTGTCACGCGGCCCACGGGGCGACCGCCCATGCGCTCGTAGAAATTTCGGTAGGGACTCGCCTCAAGCGTTTGCAGATACATCGAACGCCGGCCGCGCGCGAGTAAGGCGTCGGCCGTCAGGCGAAAGAGACGGCCGCCGACGCCGCGGCGCTGTTGCTCCGGCAGCACGTAGATCGAGTAGAGTTCCGCCGCGAACGGCCCGAAGCGCGTCTCCCGCGGCGGGCCGAAGTCCACGTACCCGACTGCCGAAGCGCCTGCCCGTTCGGCGACGATCATCTGGTAGAAATCCGCGCCGCCGTCTGCAACGCGCGCGCGTTCCCTTTGCTCGAACCTCTCGGCGAAGGCGGCGGCGCGCTTCTCGTAATTCATACCATCGAGGTGCGCCTGCGGGACGACGCCGCGAAACGACTCCTGCCACGAGCGCACGTTGACCACGGCGACGGCGCGGGAGTCGGCGGACGTGGCCTCCCTGTAAGTGATCTCCTCGTTTGTTGAGACAGGCAAGATGTTAGACGCGGCGTGCGCCGTGAAATTGGTTTTCAGCGCGCCGGTTCAGTCGGTGACGGTGACGCGGCAGCCGCTCTCGTGCGAGTCGCGCGCGGCGTCGAGCACGCGCTGGATGTGGTAGCCGTCGTCGAAAGTGGCCGCCTCGCGCACGCGCGCCTGCCGGCCCTCGCCGCGCAGGGCTTCGACGATGCGGCGCGAGAACTCGGTGAAGCCGCGCGACCACTCGTTGTCGTTCATGCCAGAAGCGAGCGGCGCCAGATCGACTTCGACGCGTCGCCACTCGCGCCCGGCGGCGTCGGCGCGAAAGAGCGCGCCCGTCGTGTCTGTACGCAAGGCCCCGCGTGGGCCGAAGACCTCGGTGACGTGCATTGACTCGCCCGATTCGACGACCGAGGCCGAGACGGCGGCCGTGGCGCCCTCGGCGACCGCGCCGCCGCCGAGCCGGAGCAGCAGCGTGGCCTCGTCGTCGGTCGTCACACGCTTGAGTTCTCCGGTCTTCTCCTCGGGGCGCTCGGAGACGTGTGTGGCGAGCGTGCAGGAGACCTGTGTGGTGCGCGCGTCCGTCAGCCATTGGAGCGAATCGACGGCGTGCGAGCCGATGGCCCCGAGGACGCCGCCGCCCTGCTCGGCGTCAGACCACCAGTCCCACGCTCGCCCGGTGTCGGCGCGCGAGCCGGCGCGGAAATGCACGCGTGCGTGCCACACCTCTCCGACCTCCCCATTCGAGATCATCTCGCGCATCAACTGGCGCGCGGGCAGGAAGCGCAGCTCGTGGTCGATATGCGCCAAGAGGCCGGCGCGCTCGGCCGCGTCGCGCATCCGTGCGGCCTCCTCGAAGTTCATCGCCGTCGGCTTCTCGCACAGGACGGCCTTGCCGGCGGACAGGGCGGCGAGTGTCATCTCGGCGTGGGTCGCGGGCGGGGTGACGATGCTCAAGAGGTCAACGTCGTCGCGCGTCAGAAGCTCGCGCCAGTCGGCGGTAGCGAAGGGGATGTCGAACTCGCTTGCGACCGCTCCGGCGCTCTCGCGGCGACGGCTCGCAATCGCCACGACGCGCGCGCCCTCGCAAGCGCGGAAGGCGGGAATCTGCGTAGTGCGCGCGAACCCGGCGCCGATGATGCCGATACCGATGCGGTTGTCTGTGGTCACCCGTTGAAACCTCATGTGTGATTTGGGGCGCAGTATAACGAGAGTCCGCGGGCGTTGACAATTTCGCCGCCGCCGCGCCCCCCGACATAAAAAAGTGGCGGAGTCTTCCATCAGACTCCGCCACCGTTAATCACGCACGCGGCCGAGGGCCGAGGGCGTTTGTCTTAGTGCTGCTTCACGGGCCGACGTGCACCTGCATCATGCTGTTTTGCGCGCTCGTGTTGACCACCCTGATGATCGTGCCCGTCTTCGGGACGATGACGCCGGCGGCAGGCGTGTCCGCCGACCAGTAGCTGTTCAGGTCGTTGAAGACCGGGACGGCCGGCAGCGACGGGTGGGAGACCGTGAACTCGACGACGCGGTTCGGCGTGCCCGCGGGGCTTCCGGCCGCAGGCGGCAGGGTTCCCGTGAAGGGCAGCGTGAGGGCGTCGGTCGGCTCCAGGCCGAACGTCGAATCGAAGGACTGGATGGTGGCTGACCAGGGCGAGAACGTCCAGTTCAGCCCGTCATAGGGGACGACGCGGCGGAGCGGCTCCGGGTGCGCGTCGATGGGCAGCGCGAGGCCCTCGCCCCGGTGCTGGCTGGTGTTGTCGTTGGCCTGATCCTGATCCCAGTAGGTGATGAGCATCCCGTTCTGGTACGGGTAGTGCGTGACCCAGCTCGGGCGGGTGAGGGCGTGGCCGAACGTGTAGGGGCCGGTCTGGAGTCCCTGGTCGTAGGTGCGGTACTGCCGGTACTCGGCGATGTAGTAGTGCGCGGCGTTCGAGCTTTCGATGCCGGTCGTGGCCTTGAAGCCGCCAAGCGTCCAGCCGTTGTCGCCGGCCTCAGCGCCGTCCGAGAAGGCGCCGAGCGTGATCTCGTCGGCGAGGAAGCCGTTGAGGACGGTGAAGGCGTCGGTCTTGTAGCGCAGACGCAGGAGCACGGTCTGGCCGGCGTAGGCCGTCGTGTTGAAGGAGGCGAGTCTCCACGCGCCGGCCGAGGAGCCGGTGATGCCGTTGCCGAGGTTCTGGCCGTTGGCGTTGGTGTTGGTCGTCAGCGCCGACTGGACGGCGCCGTTGAGGTAGGTGCCGGCGAGGTTCGTCCAGGTCGCGCCGTTGTTGGTCGAGACCGAGACGTAGGCATAGTCCCAGTTGGCTTCGATGTTGTACTGGAGCCTCATGGTCAGAGCCGACGTGCCGGCCGGAACCTCCACCTGGCGAACCATGTTGGTGTCGAGGTTGTCGGCCTTGCCGCCCCACCACGCCTTCGTGCCGTACTGGAGCTTGCCGGCGGTCGGGTCGAAGAGGTAGAAGACGTTCTTGTCGGCGGGGAGGCTGACGACGACGGCCTGCGCCTTCTTCGTGTTCGTCTCCGCGGGGCCGAGCTTGTGGTCGGAGGGGACGCCCGTCGTGGCTATGTCGTAGTTCAGCCAGCCGAGCTGGAGCTTATCCCAGCCGCCGAAGTCGCCGGGGCGCGAGCCGATGTCAATCGTCCCGTCGCCGAGGTAGGAGCCGCTCGACATGATCGTCCAGAAGCCGGTGGAGTTCGAGCCGCCGTTGGTGTCGTAGTGGTCAGGCAGGCCGAGGTCGTGGCCGTACTCGTGGGCGAAGACGCCGAGGCCGCCGTTTTCGGGCTGGACGGTGTAGTCGCCGACCCAGATGCCGGTCTTGGAGAGGGGGTGCGCGTTCTGGACGTTGGCCGCGTTGACGCTGGACGAGTTGATGCCCTGAACCACGGCTCCTGAAGAGCTGGTCGTGCCGCCGTTCGGGTTGGCGCCCCAGCCGCCGCCGAACTCGACGCCGCCGTCCTTATTGTAGGAGGGGCCGGTGACGCCGGCGAAGTTGTACCACGCCTGCCAGCGGTGCGACCAGATGGCGTTGGAGCCTTGCGCGCCGCCGCCCGTCTCCTCGCCCGCGCCGGAGTGGACGATCTGGAAGTGGTCGATGTAGCCGTCAGGCTCGTCGAAGTTGCCGTTGTTGTTGTAGTCGTAGCGATCCCACACGTCGAAGGACTGGAGGTGGGTCTTGATCTCATCTAGCGTCTTGCCTGAGGCGAGCTGATCCTTCGTCCAGACGTTGATGGCGTCGGCGATCATCGTCCAGGCGCCGGCGTCGCCCATCAGGTTCGAGCCGTAGCGCGGGCCGTTGAAGGGCACCTTGACCCACTCGGTCACGGCGCCGTTAATCGTGTAGCGGCCGGAAGACTGGGTCTGGTAGTAATTGACCATCCGGTTGAAGTACATGTCATAGAAGTGGGCGGGGCTGTAGTCAGCCTGCCAGATGGTGTTGTTGTTGAGAGCACGATTCGGCTCGGCGATCTGGTTGTGGAGCGGCCCCGGCGTCGTGGGGACGGCCGCGTTCGTGCTGGCTTGGGTGCCGTACTCGACGAGGACGACGAACACGCGGTCGTTCCGCTCAAGGCCGAGTTCGACGAACTGGCCCTTGGCGACCTCGTGAACCTTGCCGTTGCTCTTCTTGCCGGCCAGCTTCTGCTTGAGGGCCTCCTGCCGGCGCTGGTAGCGGTCGGCCGCGCGCGGCGACTTGAAGTTGTCGCCGCCACGGCGACGGAATTTGCCCTCGGGCGAGTCGTCGCCGCCCGTGTCAGACGACTCTTCGCCGCCGACTTCCTGCAATTCGTTCAGGGAATCTGCTTCGGAACTGTCCTCTTGCTGCGCCCCGGCGGGGATGGAAATGAATGCTGCGATGAGGGCCACGGAAAGCAGCCACGTGATGAATCTGTAAGGGGTGTTGCGGGTCGTTTTAGAACTCACTAATCGTTACCTCCAGGTGTTCGTTGAAAGAGATGGGGCCGGAAGCCGCGAGGAGGGAGCCTCGCCGCTCGGGTAACACCTCGCTTCAGTGAGGCTTATCGGGGCGTCTTTCGACAGACACACGGAGGCCCAAGCGAGGTTGGCGATTTGATTCTTTTGTTAGCTGATTTCCCCGAAGGCTTAAGTGCTGCCGCAGACAGGGAACCTACTTACAAGAGGGCGAATAACATACACTGGCAACTCACACGTCGTCAAACGTGCAATCAGATGCGCCACCCCCGCCGATTTATGCACGCGCCGCGCCGGCCCGGAGTAAAAATTTACAAGTTCTTCTCCGCGCCCCGACGGCCGGCACGCTTCTGGAGCGGCCCGCGCCTCGGCGCGCCGCAACGACCCGCATTGCCGACCTTGACAGCCCGGCCGCGCGTGGCTAGCGAACTGTGCAACTGATTGGTGCCCCCGGTAGGATTCGAACCTACAACCAACAGATTATGAGTCTGCTGCTCTAACCGTTGAGCTACAGGGGCACAAGGATTTACGGGAGATTGCTTCCAGGCTGGAGGGACATTTGTAGGGACTCTGACCCATTTATTCTCACAGACCGAGCTTTCTTATTCAACTCCTCCAACCGTTCAAAAGCCCGCTCCATGCTTTCCGGCGTCGGATGCACATATCGCTGAGAGACGGTGACACTGCTGTGCCCCGCAATCTGCTTGATGGTGAAGGCATCCACGCCTGCTTCACCCAGCCTGGTTAACATCGTGTGACGTAATGAATGTATCACAAAGTCTTTTGGGGGTTCGAGCAGACGGCGCACCTTTACGTGCTGGTGGTCTAGTGATGTGACCTGAAACGGCTTATCCTTTTTGCCCGGAAAAACCAGCGTTGAATTACTCTCTAATGAACAGCTAAGCAACCCCTTACCGCTTAGTAAAAACAATTTGTCTGTAGGGCGTGCTGATCACGAGTCACTGTTTTTTTATGCTGATGCGCTCAGTCTCGGTCACGGTCACCCCAGATTGATATCGGCGCTGCCTGACAACGCGAAGGGCAGAGTTCTCCAACGCCTCCCTGCCGGGCTGAGGGTTAGAGACATATGCCTCCACTACCCGGCCATTCTCAACCCTCTTTGTGACGACGACAGCTTCGTCTTCCGAAGCGCGAGACTCCTCATTATTAAGAGGTTTGGTAATAGCCGGCGGGGGAACAGGCGGGGGAGAAGCGGGTGAGGGGTGTGAGGTCGCCGCAAGCACAGTCGAATTTTCATCCTGCTCAGATGGCGGGGCTTTTTGTTTCTGTCTGGGTCGTTCGCGGGTGAGTGCGCCATTCTCCCCTCGCTCGACCTTCGGCGCGAAGGTCGAATCGGCCGCGTCCGATGACGACTTAAGAAGGTCAGAGAATCCATACGTTCCAATCACCTCTTCCGTGTGGCTCGCCAGCGGCGCCTCCACTTTGGCCCCGACGGAATTCAACGACACCCCCACAGGTGAAACTTCCCTGACACGCTGATTGAACAGGCCCATGTCGGATAGAATCGTATACGACAGAAAAATTATCACCATTATGGCAAGCAGCCGGATGACAATCGACGAGCTTGTTTTTAACGCCATCATTAAACCCTTCGACAAGCCACGCTTCCCGTCTTTGATTCCTCGGCCCAACCGACCACCGGCGACCGTACCTGATCGATCTCCAGAGCCACCCGACAGAGGCAGGCAGGGTATCCGAGTGGTTCGAGGCGATTACCACGCCTTCACTGCGCCCTCATTCAGGAGGCGTATTCCTTAAGCGGAGGTTGATATGTGTCCTGGAAAACCTAGACCTAGCGCCTCATCCTGTCAGCGAAACCACCCCCGCTTTGAAAGCCGGGGTGACTAAAGGCACGAGCCGTTTCCGCAAGCACGCCTGCCAGCTTAGTGTTGAGGCCCTTAAGAATCTCGACTTGATTCCTCGCCGAGCTGATATCTTTCGCCCCAAGGTAAGCCATCCCCAAGCCGAAATGATAATCTGCCGAGCCGGCACGGAGTTGTACAGCCCGCTTATATGACTTGACGGCCTCGGGATAGCGACGGAGGTTGAAGTTGCTCACGCCGATGTAATAGTGGGCGTCGGCGGCGTCTGGCTTCAGACTGACGACTTTCTTGAACGCGTTCAGTGCGTCGGCGTCACGTTCCAGTTCGAGGTATGAGGCTCCCAGCTTAAAGAGCACTTCATAGTTGTCGGGGCCGAGGCGGGATGCCTCCTTGAAGGCCTTAACGGCATCTTTATACTTACCGAATTTATAGTATTCGGAGCCGATTTGAGCATACTTCTTAGCGTCGGCCTCCTCCGAAGACTTCGCCGCCGGCTTAGCCTCGGAAGTGTTTACTGCCGGGCCAATGGTTGAGGATTCCGCCGTCCGTTCGGAGTCTGCGGGCGCCGCCACCAAGCTTGCTTCGGCAACGGGGGCGGATGTTACCGAAGGGGGGCCGGCAGAAGGTTCGAGGTTGAACTCATAACTCAGCAGGCCGAATACCCTCGCCGGTTCGTTCGACAGTTGTGTCGGCGAGAAGCGCGCGCGGCGCGCCGCCTGCTCCGCCGCGTCGGCCAGCAAGACGTGCCCAGACACGACACGCGTCGAAGAGACCTCGCCCTTCTCGTCCACAATGACCTGTACGTCTACCTTGCCGACAACCTTGGCGGTAGCCGCGCCAATGGGGTATACCGGCTGGGGCATGTAAACAGCAGCCCTTCTCAACTCTTCGCTGGACACGTTCTTTACTAAGAGAGTAGGGGCCGCCGTGTCTTCCTTTGTGTCTTCCTTTGTGTCTTCCTTCTTAGCGGCCGGCTCTGCTTCATCGGTCGTCTTCGAGAGCGCGGCCTGCTCGCCGGGTGGAGCAGTGGCGACCGGCATGACGTTCGGCGGTTTGGTTTTACCTGCCGCCGGGGCGGTTTCGTTGGCCGCCGCCGCTTGAGGGGTCGTCGGATGGAGCAGGCTCTCCTCCGGTGTCGGCTCCTTAGCCGGGGAGGCGCCGGCGTTACCCGAACTTTGTGTCCCAGAGTTTATTGCCTTGGCGACCGCATCGGTGCTGTAGTAAGTGATGGTTCGGTAAGTGACTTCAATCGGCTCGTAGCTCAGCTTCCCCCCCTCGATGACGGCGACCGAGGTGGTCATCTTCGTCCAGTTGCCCACGGCATCGAACTCGTAAGCGTAGGTCTCCCGACTGATGACCGACCCGTCGTTGGCTTGCAAATCCATCTCGATGACATTGCCTTTGTCGTCGAACTTGCGGTAGACCTCCTTACCAGTTAAGTTGTCTTCCTCAGTCGTGAAATACTCGTTGTCGGCCTTCTTACCTCTACGGTCATAAAGGTCTGTACCTTGCAGCTTGCGCGGCCCCTCTACTAACCCCCCCGACTTGACGATGATCTTCGCAATCTCCTTACGGACCCGGCGCACCGGCCCCATCAATCCGTCCTCTTGCCGACTAATGTTGTCTGAAGAAACGACGGTCGCCGAGGCGGGGGCGGCAGTCTTTTCCTGCGCCTCGGCGGAATGAAAGGCCGCCGTATAGGAGAGCGTCAGAACCAGTAGGCGTATCGGTCCCAGCATGGAGTACCTCCGAGAGGCTAACCGCGGGCATACCCTGGGCGGATAAACTGATGAACAACGGCTTCAGACTAAATGGAGGGCTGGAACGATTAGGCTTATGGTTTTAGCAGGCTCACACTACCAGCCCTGACAACGAAGGTAGAAATGTAGCTTACTCATCCATAACCAACACGTCAAATAGTTTTTCTTGGATAGGGCGAGCCTGCTCCCCCAATGTTCAGAGTCTATAAGACTCATCCGGCGGGCTTTGCCCATTAATTCATTGAAAGATGCAGAAGGAGACAACGTCACCCGAATATGCAGCGTTAATGCACTCCTCCCTGAATTAATGGGCAAAGCTAACCAGGGCACACTCGGACGCATCCTTACTTGAAGTTATATGTGATTGTCCCTGACACCTTCGCAGCCCCGCCGGCCAGCTTCTCGCTTGAGAATTTCGCCTCCCGTGCGGCCTTCACGGCTGCGACTCGCAGTAGCGGGTGACCATTCAGAGGGCGCGCTGAAATAACGTCACCTTTTTTGTTCACTACAACCGCGACCGTCACGTTGCCTGAGACCCCTTCGCTTTTAACCACCTCCGGGTATTCCGGGCTGGGCAATCTAATCTCTTTGCCTTTGAGCGCGCCGTCAGTTACCGGTTGATCCGGCTGCACACTGGCGGGCGCCGTTTGTGCCGAGCCGGGCGCGGCGGGAATCTGATTGGTAAAACTTCGGTTTAACTGGTAGCCGATGAGACCGCCTCCCAAGAGTGCAAGAGCGATCAGGATCGGCGCCCACGGCCGCCCGACGTTTCTATTGTCCCTCATGGAAACGTATGGTTCTACAGCGGCTGTGACTGAAGGTTCATCATCGCTAATTAAACGTACGGAGTCATACAAGCAGTACGCCAGAATGTCGCTTCGATAGGTGCTGTTGCACTTCGGGCAGCGTCTGACGCCGGAACCCGTGGGCGTTTCTTGAGCTGTGTGTCCAAGCGTCGATGCCGGGCGGGTGGGCTCGCCATACATCACATCTTCATAATGGCGTCGCGCTACCTCCTCTGATTTCTGATGGGCTTCTGCATCAGCCCGTTCGCGAACCTCTTCGGCGATAGCGCCGGCAGCCTTAACCGACGAAGTTATCTCGTCCTCATCAGATGCGACCCCGGCCACGCCCTGCCCGGCGGGCGTGGCCTGCCGCATCGCGGCGGGGAGCGGCGTCTCGTCGGAGTCGAGGTCGAGTTCGAAGTCGGCGGCCAGGGCGGCAGGCTGCACGTGGCTGAGGTCGAGCAGCGCGTCGGCGGCCTGGGGATCATGTGCCCCTCTGGCTGTGGCGGTTTGTGCGTCCAGAGGCTCCGTGGATTGGCCGAGGCGTTGGGCCGGGTTCGCCCTCTGCTGTCGCTCCTCCCTGCCTTTTATTTCTGCCGGTTCTTCGCCCTGTTGTCGTACCACTTCCGCAGCTTGTCTATAGTCTTCCTCCGCCGCATTCATCCCGGGGGTCTTTGGACCCGCAGGTGGGGTGTCTTGAAGCAGACGAGTCACTTCATCGAAGCCTCTCCTTATCGACCACTCCGTCGCGGTGAGGCCCAAGTAATCCTTCATCCGCACATCCGCGCCCGCATGGAGCAAAACACGCACCACGTCGGCATGGCCGAAGAAGGCGGCGCCAATGAGAGCTGTCACCCCTTTCAGGGTACTCACATTAACGTCCGCGCCATCGGCCAGGAGGGCGCTAACGGCGCCCGCGTCACCTTGTGCTGCCGCACGTATCAGTGGAATGTGAGTAGAAGACAGGGTTCAATCCCTTCTTTGTTAAGTCCGAAATTCAGAGGGCTACTGCACAACACATAATTATAAGCAGTAAGAATGCCTGAAATCCATTTAGAGCGAAGGGTCACCTTACCTGCTACGGGGATGAAACTGTTGACGCAAACAATTCCACATCGGGGCGCGTCAATGCGCGTTTCCCGAAAGAAGTGCCGGGCGATAATATTGGCGCGTGCGGACGGCCGCAAGCGTGCCCAAAAAAGCGTTCGCGGCCGGCAGTGACGGCCGGCATTTCTGATATGCTGCGACGCCGGCTTTGAAACTTGTGGAGGACGCGATGATGAGGGTGCTCAGGACGGCGATTCTTCTTTTTAGCATAATGATTTTGGCCGCTGGCCCGGTCGGGGCCGCGGCGACGACGCCGCAGAAGTCGGCCGCGATGGGAAGGGCGGAGCGGGCGCGCCTCGCCGGGCGCGTCCGCTCAGAGTTTCTGCACGCGTGGCGCGGCTACAAGAAGTATGCGTGGGGCCACGACGACCTGCGCCCGCTCAGCAAGGCCCCGCACGACTGGTACGGGCAGACGCTTTTGTTGACGCAGGTCGATGCGCTCGACACGCTCGTCGTCATGGGGCTGCGCGCCGAGGCCGACGAGACGCGCTCCTATATCGTCGAACATCTCTCGCTCGACAGAGACGTCTACGTCAAGAATTTCGAGATCGTCATCCGGCTCCTCGGCGGGTTGCTCTCAGGCTATCAGATGAGCGGTGACCGGCGGTTGCTCGCGCTGGCCGAAGATTTGGGGATGCGTCTGCTGCCGGCCTTCGAGTCGCCCACGGGGATTCCCTATCGATACGTCAACCTCAAGACGGGCAAGGTGCGTGGGAACGTGACCAACCCGGCCGAGGCGGGCACGCTGCTCGTCGAGTTCGGCACACTCGCCCGTCTCACCGGCCGACAAATCTTCTACGACAAGGCCAAGCGCGCCCTGTTGGAAATCTATCAGCGCCGCTCGTCGGTCGGTCTCATCGGGCAGCGGATCGACGTGGAGACCGGCCGCTGGACGCACACCGACAGCCATCTCAGCGCGGAGATCGATTCGTACTACGAATACCTTCTCAAATGCTGGCTGCTATTCGACGACGCCGACTGCCGGCGGATGTGGCGGGAGAGCGTGGCGGCGGCTAACAAGTATCTCGCGGACGAAGTGGGGACGGAACTCTGGTACGGCCACGCGGACATGTGGACGGGCCGGCGCGCGGCGACCACCTACGGCGCTCTCGACGCCTTCATCCCGGCCATGCTCGCTCTCTCGGGCGACACGGGGCGCGCGCGTCGCCTTCAGGCGTCGTCGTTCAAGATGTGGAACAAGCACGGCATCGAGCCGGAGGAGATTAATTACCGGACGATGGAGGTGGGTGATGCCGGCTACCCGCTGCGGCCCGAGATCGTCGAATCGGCTTATTACCTCCATCACTTCACGCGCGACCCCGTGTATCTGCGGATGGGCGAGTCGATGTTCGACGACTTCGTCAAATACTGTAAGACTGACGTTGCCTACGCGTCTTTGAAGAGCGTGGTGACGAAGGAGAAGGCCGACTCGATGGAGAGCTTCCTCTTCGCCGAGACGTTCAAATACTTCTACCTGCTGTTTGCGCCCCCGAGCGCGCTTCCGTTCGAGCAGGTCATCTTCAACACCGAGGCCCACCCCATCAGGCGGACGTGGCGAGCAGGCGCTCGATCTGCCGGCGGTGGCGATCTTCGTGGAGCGCGACGAAGGCGAGCCACTGGTAGAGATTGAGCGGGCCGAAGGCGGGGTGCGGGTAAGTGTGAACCGACGCGCCGACGGCCTCGACGCGGGGGCGCAAGGCTGTGAGCGCGGCGCGCGACTCCCGCAAGGTGGCGAGCGAGTCGGAGACGGATGCGCCGCTACGTGGAACGGCCATCTCGGGAGCCTGATACTTCTCGCGCCGGGCGCGCTCGGCCACTTCGTCGAGCGCGACGAGCGGGCCGGCGTCCGCACCGGGAGGCGGAGCGCCGTCGGCCTCGGCCTTGGCGAGCAGCCTCCCGACGAGCTGGCTCATCAGCTTCTCGATGATGGCGACGTGCTCGACGACCTCGGCGACGCACCAGCGTTCGGGGGCGTCGCGCAACGCCTCATGTTCGACGCCGAGACCGGCGAGCGTCGTGTCGAGCCGCGCGCGGCTTTCGTCCAGCGCCTCGAAAATCTCGGCGACGTTGTGGAAGGTAGTCTTCATTATTCGCTCCCTTTGATGACGGCGGAAAAGTGTAAGGCGCGAGGAGTCATTGGGCGGCGGCCGTCGCGCGTGCGGTGACGCGCACACGCGCGGCGCGAATCAACTGGCGACGTGCGGGCGTCGTGCGCCGGATGGCGGCCGGCGCGGAAGACGGCTGACCAGCGTCGCCTGCGGGTAGAGCTTGACGACGTGCCAGCGTTCATAGCGCACGGTCGGCACAGGCTCGTTCGGGAAGTAACGCATGTAGGCCGTCTGGACGAAGAGCAGCTCCGGCTCCGTCCAGGCGACGCGCACGACCGGGTTGAAAGAGTTCAGCACCACGCTCCCGACGGGCGGGACTGCGCCGCCGGCGGCACTATCGCTACTACTACTGCCGCCGCCCTCCGGCCCCTGCTGACCGGCGTCGGTGTTCGCGGCCGCGCCGCCCTTCTTGAACATCTTCGCGTCGAACTCGACGGAGGACGCCCACAACGCTTCTTGCAGAGGGAGGTTCGCGCCCGTCGGCTCGCCGCCCGCGGCGTCGTAGACGGCCACGGTCTTGTCGAAGGCCGTGGCGACCTTCGAGGCGTCGGGCGACCAGACGGGCGCGGCGTCGGCGAGGCGGTCGTCGAGCAGACGCTCCTGAGCGTCGAGCGCGATGAGGCGCGGACGGCCCCCCGGCGCTTCGCCCTTGCCTTTGCGCGCATTCCACTCGGCCTCGGTGCAGGCGAGCGCGGCGAGGAGTTGCGCGTCGGGCGACCAGGCCAGCTCGAAGTAGATGAGGCCGTCGCGCGTGGTGAGCGGGCGGATGTTGAGGCCGTCGCGATCAGACAGGTAGACCTGCTCCGTGCCGAAGGCCGCGACGGGCGCGATGATGGGGGCGACGGTCGGAACGGCGACGGGCGGAGCTTCGGCCGCGGGGTCGCCGGGCGAGGCGTCGGGCACGGCCACGGACGGCGGCGCGGTCGTCTCGCGGCCGGGGTCGGGTGTGGCGGCCGGCGTGGGGTTGCGAAAACCGAGGAAGGCGAAGTGCTGACCGTCGGACGACCAGGCGACCTCCTCGTAGAAGGAGCCGACCATGTTGGGCGGCATGATGTTGCGGAGGAAGACGCCCTCGGACGAGTAGAGGTCCATGCGGAAGTCGAGACCCGTCGTTTCGCTCGTCGCGTAGAGGGCGAGCGCGCGCTGGCCGTCGGGTGACGTGACCGTGCGCAGCAGTTCCTCTTCGGGGCGGCGCGTCTCGAAGTCGCGCGCGACCGCTTCGTTCTTCTCCGGCGCACCGTCGCCCTTCAACTGCTCTGGCAGATTCTCCGCCGCCACGTCCGCCTCGAAGCGAAAGGCGAGCCGCACGGCCGGCACGTCGCGCAGCGTCTTCGGCCGCACGCTCACCGCGTCGCCGGCTTGCTGACAAGCGGCCGCCACGAGCGACGCCGAGAGCGCGCACACGAAGAGGTAAATTTTCACTGACGTGAATCGCACCAGATTGCCTCTCATCTCCGGGCCTTGATGATAGAAAGCACGCCGTGAGGATGTCAAAGAAACCGAAAGGTCAGTTTTTACGCCGGGGCAGAAACACCCCGTCAGAGCCGACGAGACCTGTGCCGTCTCCGAAGCTCATCGACAGGAGGACGAACTCAACCTTTTTGGGCGGGGGAATGTTCCTTTCGGCGCTATAGCCTTCCCACCCTTTGACGAACCTCTCCTCCACCATGAAGGTGCTGCTCTCACCGGGGAGAAGCGGCGTATCGCTCGGAAGCGCCTTGACCGACAGGTCTATTAACTCGCCTCTGCCGTAGTGAAACTGGTGCGCGTAAATTGTCCCGTCGTGCTTGACCTCGGGCAGACGAAGCAAGAGGCCAAAGCGGTAAATCGGCCTCGTCCCGATGTTCTTTACTTCGACTTCAAGCTCGCCGTACCACTTCTCATTTCTTAAATCCTTCACCTTTTCGAGATTCTTCACGGTCACTTTCAGCGGCACGTGTGAAGGCAGCGCACTAACAAATTCCCTCTCATCCTTCCCGGCCTCCTGAGCATTGACGGGCGCCGAGAACACCCCGCACAGAGTGAGGAGAAGGATTAACGGCCCGGCGCTTTGCAACCTTCTACTCATCTGTTCCTCCATGCGGGTTTGCGCTTCTCGATGAAGGCGCGGATGCCTTCGTCGGCGTCTTCGGTCTTCATCAGCTCGTTGAGGTAGAGGTCTTCGACGCGCGCGAGGGCGTCGTCGAAGGTTCGGCCGCGCGCCGTGTCGAGCGCGCGGCGCGTCATTTCGAGGGCGGGGGCGGAGAGTTCGCGCAGGCGCGCGAGCACCTCCTGAAGTTTCCCTTCGAGCTGTCCCTCTTCGACGAGGTGGCTGACGAGGCCGAGGCGGTGTGCCTCCTGCGCGTCGATGAGTTCGCCCGTGAGCAGCAACTCGCGCGCGCGGCGCTCGCCGATGACTCGCGGCAGCAACACGGCGGCGACGGGCGGGAACACCCCGAGCTTGATCTCGGGCTGGCCGTAGTGGGCGCGCGTCCCGGAGATGACGATGTCGCAGGCGGTCACGAGTTCGCACCCGCCGCCGAGGGCCGCGCCCTCGACTAAGGCGACGGTCGGCTTACCCAGTTGCTCCATCGTGCGGAAGATGGCGTGGAAGGAGTCGAGCATCTGGTAGATGGTCTCGGCCCGGTGCTCCTCGACGGAGACGCCGGCCGAGAAGGCGCGCGACCCCTTCGCGGCGTCGAAGACGACGGCCACCACGTCGCGCAGCGTCATGCAGTCGGTGAGCGCGCGGTCTACCTCGCGCATCATCGCGATGTCGAAGATGTTCAAGGGCGGGCGCGCGAACGTCACGCGCGCGACGCGGTCTGCGACGCGGAAGCGGATGCTTTTGAAGTTGTCGCTCATCGTCTTCACGTGTGGCGCGCGAGGTCGGCGCGCGCGCGAGCCGCCTCCGTGTTATCTTCGCCGCGCTCGATGCGATTGCGCGCGCGGCGTTCGGATGATATCACGGTGCGCGCACGGGCGAACGTCGCCGTACCGGCGGGAGTGTGGTGTCGATGACTGAAGACGGAATCAGTATTCGCGACATCGTGGAGGTTGAGGAGATGCGCGCCGTCGAGGAACTCCAGATGGAGGTCTGGGGGATGCCTGAGCGCGACATCGTCTCCGTCTTCATGCTGCGGGCGACGAACGCCGCGGGCGGCGTCTTAGTCGGCGCCTTCGACGGCGCAACTCTCGCCGGCTTCGCCTACGGCTTCGTCGGGCTGGAAGACGGGCGCGCGATCCTCCACTCCGACATGCTCGCTGTGCTGCCCGCCTATCGCGGGCGCGATGTGGGATACCGTCTGAAGCTCGCGCAACGCGAGCGAGCGCTCGCGCGGGGACTGCGCGTGATGACGTGGACGTTCGACCCCTTGCAGGCCCGCAACGCCCGCCTCAACTTCGGCAAGCTCGGTGTCGTCTCCGCACGCTACTTCGTCAATTTCTACGGCGAGCGAAGCTCCAGCTTCCTCCACTCCACCGGCACCGACCGCCTCTGGGTGACGTGGCTGCTCGACAGCCCACGCGTTCGCCAGAGGGCGGCAACGACGGCGCGCGTAGCGTTCGACGAATGGCCGGCGCGCGCGCGCGAACTGCCCGCGCTCGTGCGCGTCGGCGACAATGACGCGCCGGTGTTTGAAGAAGATGCTGACGCGGCGTCGCAGATGAGTGAGCGCGTCCTGGTCGAGATTCCCGGCGACATCACCGCGCTCGAAGAGAGGCAGCCCGCGCTCGCATTGGAGTGGCGGCTGGCGACGCGGCGCGCCTTCACGTCGGCCCTCGCCGCCGGCTATCTCGTCGAAGAGTTTTTCAGAATCGAGCGCGCCGGGCGGCGCGTCGGCGCATATCTGCTGACGGCTGGCAGGACGCCGGAAGATTTCGCGAAGTGAGATGCCCGCCTCCGGGGCGCGCGGGGCGCGGGTGGCGTTTGGGACAGCCGCAGCACGCGGCCCGGACGCGCGCCCGTTACCTTGCCGTCGCGCCACACCTCGACGCCGCCCACGAAGACGCGCTCGATGCCCTCGCTGATGAGCTGCGGCTGTTGAAAGGTGGCGCGGTCGCGCACGCGCGCGGGGTCGAAGAGGACGAGGTCGGCGCGCCGTCCCGCGCGCACGAGTCCGCGGTCATGGAGTTTGAGGCGCGCGGCCGGAAGCGAGGTCATCTTGCGCACCGCCTCCGGCAGACTGAGCCAGCCCTGCTCGCGCACGTAGCGGCCGAGCACGCGCGGGTAGCTCCCCGCGCCGCGCGGGTGGCGGCCCGCGATGCCGCCGTCGCTACAGACCATCACCCACGGCTGCTCGTAGAAGACGCGCATGTCCTCTTCCTTCATCGACCGGCAGACGACGCTCGCCCCGCCGTCGCGGACGATCTGCATGTACTGCTCGACGGCGCTCACGCCGCGATTGCGCGCGATCTCCTCCAGAGTCTTGAACTCATACTCGGGGTGCGCGCGGCAGCTCACAATCGTCACGTTCGCGGCCCCGCCCACGTCGGCGAGCGCGCGCGCCACGTCGCCCGCGTCGTCGTGACGGCCCGAAGGGACGAGCACGCGGATGGTCGAGTGCCAGGCGTCGTAGGGGTAGCAGTCGGCCGTCACGTCCTGCCCGCGTCGGCGCGCGCGGTTGATCAGCGCGACGGCCTCGCGGGCGCGGCCCCAGACGCCGGCCGTGCCGAGCTTGATGTGGGAGATTTGGACAGGGAGTCCGGCGTCGCGGCCGATGCGGACGGCCTCTTCGAGCGCCTCGAAGGTGAGGTCGGCTTCGTCGCGGATGTGGCTGATGTAGATGCCGCCGTGGCGCGCGGCCATGCGCGCGAGCGCGACGACCTCTTCGGTCGTGGCCCCCTTCCCCGTCTCGTACTCCAGCCCCGTCGAGAGACCGAAGGCGCCCTCGCGCATCGCCTCGTCGGCGAGTGACGCCATCCGCCGCACCTCTTCGGGCGTGGCCGCGCGCGCCGTGTCCTCGCCCATCACGCGCGTGCGCAAGGTCGCGTGGCCGACGAACGTCAGCACGTTGACGGACGCCGGCTCGCGCTCCATCTTCGAGAGGTACGCGCCGACGGGAAACTCCGAGCCGCCGTCCTGTCCGATGGCGACGGTGGTAATCCCCTGCGAGATTTGCGTGGCGGCGGTCGGGTCTGTGGAGAGGCCGCCCCCGGAGTGGTTGTGGGTGTCGATGAAGCCGGGGGCGATGACGAGGCCGCGCGCGTCGAGGCGGCGCGCCCCCGCCGGCACGCGCACGCGACGGCGCGCGCCGGCCGATTCGATGCGGTCGCCGCGGACGACGACGACGGAGTCGCGCACGGGCGCGCGGCCCGAGCCGTCGATGAGCGTCGCGCCGACGATGGCGGTCAACTCCGGCTCTGCCTGATTGGACGCGGCCGACGACTGCTGCGACTGCTGCGCCGAAACCGTGCCGGCAATTTCGAGTTGCTGTCTTTGAGAGGAGATGAATAACGCGGAGGCGAAGAAGAAAGGCAAAAGTAAAAAGGCAAAAGGCAAAAGTGAGAAGGCAAGCCGCTTCTTCACTTTTGCCTTTTGCCTTTTTACTTTTGCCTTCACTTGCGTCTCTACGGTGAATTTCTCTCTCATCGTCACTCAACCCCCCGACGGTTCGTTGATGCCCGCTCGTTGAAACCTCAGACGAGCCTCCGCATTCGTCCGTCCGTTCCGCTTCATTCTCTCCCCGCCTGAGCCGGCTTCGGGAATGGTGCGCCGAGCCAGGCTTCGTAGGTCTTCATCTGCTCAGGCGTGGGCGCGGAGACGGGGACGATGCGGTAAGCGCCCTCGGTCTTCGAGCCGAGCTTGACGTTGACAGTGCGTATCTCGTCGTGACGGAAGACGGTGAGTGCAATCGAGTCGCCGGGCTTCTTGTCAGCGACGCGCGCGTTAAGCGAAGTGAGCGACGCGCGATAGCCGTCCACGGCGACGATCTGGTCGTTGGCGTAGAGGCCCTGCTCGTAGGCGGGCGTGCCCGCCTGCACAACGCGCACGACGAGGCGGTCGCCGTCCTGTGCTATCTGGCCGCCGAGGAAGGGCTTCGGGGCGGGCGCTCTGGCGTCGGCCGCCGGCGTCGCCGCGCCCGTCGTGTCGAGTCTGAGGCCCGCGGCTTCGAGCGCGGCGTTGTAGTTCAACTCCTCGCGCCCGCGCACGTAAGCACGGAAGAAGTCTTCGAGGCTCGCGCCGGCCTGTTGCTCGGCGACGCGTTGGAAGTCTTCTGGGGTGAAGTTGCGATTCTTCTTGGCGAACTCTGTGTAGAGTTGGCGCAGCACGTCGTCGAGCGAGCGCGCGCCGGCGGTGCGCTTGCGGATTTCGAGGTCGAGGAGGAAGCCGACGAGGCCGCCCTTGTCGTAGTAGGAGATGGAGACGTTGGGCGAGTTCTCGTCGGCGCGGTAGTACCTGATCCAGGCGTCGAAGCTCGCCTCCTCGACGCTCATCTTCTGGCGGCCCGGCGTGTTCTGCATGGCCTCGATGGCGCGGGCCAGTTGTTCCAGATAGTCCTTGTCGGTCATCAGCCCGGCGCGGCGCACGAGCAGGGTGCCGTAATAGTCAGTGATGCCTTCGGCCACCCACAGCAGGCGTGTGTAGTTCTCGCCGGTGTAGTCGAAGGGGCCGAGCGCGTCGGGGCGGATGAGCTTGACGTTCCAGACGTGGAAGTACTCGTGCCCGACGAGTTCGAGGAAGCCGCGGTAGGTCGGTTCGGCGCGGAAGGAGAAGGGGTCGGCGATGAGCGCGGTCGAGTTGAGGTGTTCGAGGCCGCCGCCGCCGCGCGGGCGCAGCATGAGCAGAAAGGTGTAGTCGCGATAGGGCACGTCGCCCATCATCGCGACTGTCGTCTCCACTACTTTTTTAACGTCGCGCTCCATCCGCGCGGGGTCATAGTTGCCCCCATCGCCGTCGATGACGATGCGGTGCGGCACGCCGCGCACGTCGAACGACAAAGTTTTAAAGTTGCTGACGAGAAACGGCGAGTCGTAGAGAATGTCGAAATTTTCGGCGCGGAAGGTATTGCGCTCGCCGGAGGCGGGCAGACCCGTCGCGACCTTCCAGTTGGCGTGCGGCACGACGCGAAGCGTGGACGGGGCGCTCAGGTGGCCTTCGGGGTACATCAGCAGCGCGGCGTTGTTCCAGAAGGCGTGGCGGTCGTGTAGCTCGTTGGTGCGAACGGTGAGTTCGTTCGAGTAGACGCGGTAGCGCGCGCGCAGCTCGCGTGCGCCGGCCGGCGTGGTGACGCGCCAGGTGTTCTTGTTGACCTTCGTCCACGGGAGCGCGCGGCCCCCAGAGTCTTCGGCCGCGAAGTCCTGCACGTGGCGCTCGAACTCGCGCACCAAGTAGGAGCCGGGCGTCCAGACGGGCATCCGCAGGTCAACCGTGGACGGCCCCTGCTGCGCCGTCCAGCGCAGGCGCATCTCGACTTCGAGCAGGTGCGTGTCCGGCCGCGGCATCGAGACGGTGTAACTGATCTCGGGCGCCGCCTGTCGTTGCGTCGATGAGGTTGACGACGCGAGAGCAGGCGTCTGCCGGCGCGTGGCCTGCGCCGACACGTCGGACGACGACGACGGCGCGGCGAGCAGCAGCAGCAGAGACGCGGCGAGGGCGAGGGCGTGCGCAGTGCGTGTGTGGCGCATCCGTGGAACTTCCTTTGCTCTTTGGATTCTGCGGGGGAAAGCTTTCGCTGGCGCGCATCTTACTACGAAACGGCGCGGGCGCGGAAACGCGGCGCTTGCCGCCCCGGCGGGCCGCGTTGTAACTTCTCGGCGGGCAACAATCCATCGACCAACGTTGGGCAAGCCGGGTCGGTTCCGCGCCGGCCGGGAGAGAGGAGCTAAATCATGTCCGTCGTCGTATGCGCCAACTGTGGAACGAAGAATCGCGTTGAGGAGGAAGCGGCGCGCGAGCGCCAGCCCGTGTGCGGCAGGTGCGGGGTACAACTCGGAGAGGAGGTGGGGACAGCACCGGCCGACTTTGGGAAGCCCGAGACCGTGACGGACGCGACGTTTGCGGGCGCGGTGCTCGGCGCATCAGAGGGGCCGCCCGTCCTCGTGGACTTCTGGGCGGCGTGGTGCGGACCGTGTGTGATGCTCGCGCCCACGCTCGACCAGCTCGCCGCCGAATCCGGCGGGCGCTACCGCGTCGCCAAGCTCAACGTGGACGAGAACCCCGCGACCGCCTCGCAGTTCGGCGTCCGCAGCATTCCGACGCTCATCATCTTCAAGGGCGGCCGCGAGGTTGAACGCCTCGTCGGCGCGCAGCCGCGGCAACAGATCGCCGCGCGCCTCGCTGCACACGCTTAGATTTTTGAGTTGAGTGTGCGGTAGGTCGGATTCACCGCAGAGGCGCAGAGGACGCAGAGTTAACGCAGAGGGTTGAATCTCTCCGCGAAGGCACACGAAGAGGCACGAACAGGAGTTAACTCCCA
>DASVES010000520.1:0-5417 GCA_036380435.1 Pyrinomonadaceae bacterium
CGAGGTGATCTCGACCTTGCCCGTGACGAGGTCCTTGACGGGCTGGTTGCCGCCGCGGTGGCCGAAGCGCAGCTTGTAGGTCGTGCCGCCGAAGGCGCGCCCCAAGAGTTGATGGCCGAAGCAGATGCCGAAGGTCGGCACTTCCGCTTCGACGAGCCGGCGAATCTCGCTGACGACCGTCGTCATCGACGCCGGGTCGCCCGGCCCGTTCGACAGGTACACGCCGTCGGGCCGCATGGAGACGACTTCACTTGCGGGCGTCGAAGTCGGCACGACCGTCACGCGGCATCCCAGACGCGCCAGCTCGTTCAGGGAGTTGCGCTTGACGCCGAAGTCGTAACAGACGACGTGGAATTTTTCTTCGCTGACGGCCGCGACTTCGTAGGCTTCAGCCGTCGTCACCACGCTCGCTAGTTCCCTGTTCTCCATCGGCGCTGACCGCAGCGCCTTCTCCAGCACGCTCCGCTCGTCGAGATCGATGGCCGACAGACACGCGCGCATCGCCCCGCGCTCGCGGATGTGCCGGACGAGGGCGCGCGTGTCCACGTGGTCGATGGCCGGCAGGCTCCAACGCTTCAGATACGCGTCGAGCGTCTCCTCCGAGCGCCAGTTCGACGCCACGCGGCTCGCCTCGCGCACGACGAAGCCCTCGACCCACGGCCGCGCCGACTCCGCGTCAGCCTTGTTCACCCCATAGTTGCCGATGAGCGGGTAGGTCATACAGACGACCTGCCCGGCGTAGGAGGGGTCAGTCAGCACCTCCTGATAGCCCGACATCGACGTGTTGAAGACCATCTCGCCGCACGCCTCGCCCGCGGCGCCCCACGAGCGCCCGCGGAAGGCGCGGCCGTCTTCCAGAACGAGTATGGCCGGCTTCGAGTCTTTCACTCGGTTCCCTTCGGCCGTCGCTGCTTCGGCTTGCCGAGCTTCGCCAGCTCCTCTGTGCGAGCGTCGAGCGGCGCGGTGTTCCGGCAGACCTCCGTGATGAGACGGCCCCGCCCCGCCTGCCGCGCCGCGAACACGAGATACTTCTTCCCCGGCTCGAACGTGACCATGCACTCGCCGGAGGTGTAGACGATGACCTCCTCACCGGGGTCGCCCTTCCAGAAATCCTCGACCGACAGACGGACGCGCCACTCCTCGCCGTCAGCGCCCCGCTCCCGGTAGCTGTCGATGACGGCGCCGGTGAAGACCACTTCCGATGTCTTCTTCGACTCCTTCGTCGTCAGCGGCTCACACCCGCAGGCGCGCGCCACGTCCGCACACGCCGCCAGACAGCACGCGGCCAGAAACATTCTGCTCAGCATTTTCTTCATCATCATCATCTCGTTTTGCCCCGTCATGCCTGCGAGCGCAGGAACTGCTGCGCCTCCGCGGCCCAGCGTTTCTCGGCGCGATATTTATAGGCCGGCGAGGTACGCACCGCCTCGATGCAACGCTGCATCCATTCCTTCGCCTCGCGCAGATGTCCAAGGCCGAACTGCGTGCGCCCCATCAGGTACAGCCCCTCGGGGTCAGCCTGTCGGCGTTCGAGGAAACGCCCGAGCGCGTCGCGTGCGTCTTCAAACTGTGCGGCCGAGACGTAGGTGGCGCCGGCCTCGCGCCAGACCTCGTGCTGGGAGTGAGCGTCGTTACGCGCGACCGTCTCGCCGTAGTGGCGGATGGCGTCGGCCCAGCGGCGCTCGGCGCGGGCGATGCGGCCGAGCTGGTAGTGCGCGTCCACTTCTTCGGGGTCGATCTCGACGGCGCGCTCGAAGCGGGCGCGGGCCTCCGAGAGTTCGCGCCGCTGGAGGTGTAGCAGGCCGAGGTTGTAGTGGGCCGAGGCATCGGCCGGGTTGAGCGTGGAGGCTTCCAGATTCTGCCGGAACGACGCCCGCGCCCGGCGCCCGCGCATCACTTCGCCGAGGTAGCTGCTCATCAAAAACAGCAGCACGAGCAGCAGGACGGGCGAGGCCAAAATGTGATCGAACATCCAGCCCAGAAGGCCCGAGAGCGGCAGCATCGCCACCCCGCTCGCCACGACGGCCACGGCCGCGCGCCACCAAGAGATGCGGAACACCTCGCGCACCGCCGCCACCGACAGCATCGCGAAGACGGGCAGCAGGAACGCGTTGGCGAAGCCCTCCTGTAAAAGAAACGGCTTCGCCGCCAAAAGCTCCCCGGCGGTCGTCCCGCCCTGCACGGCGAACGTCTCCAGCCACGCCCGCGCCTGCACGTAATACTCCGCCTCGCCCCCGCCCACACGCATCAGCGCCGCGAACGGCAGCGACAACAGACTCGCCGCGGCGCGCGCGTAAAGAATCGTGGACGCCGCCGGCGCGTACTCCTGCCGGAGTGCGAGGCCGAGGCCGGCGCGACGCTCCAGCATCCCGCCGGCGAGGATGACGACGGGCACGAAGACGATGGCGGTGAAAAAGAGCGAGCTGGCCGTGAGCCAGGCGACGGCCGCCACCCCTGCGCCGCGCCCGAGCGCGCCGAACTGCTCCGGCAGGTGGGGCCACATCACGTACAGGTTGAGCAGCGCCTGCGCGGCGAAGGCCAAGAGGACGGCCGGGCCGAGAGGGGCGCGGTCGCGCGCCTCCGCCATCGCGCGCGCCGGCGCGTAGAACATCAACAGCAGCGGCCTCAGCCAGTCAGACATGGTAAGAAAGTAAGTAGTGAGCAGTGAGCAGTGAGCAGTAGGCAGTTGAAGAAGTAGTTCGATTGCGTGGGGTGAATATCGCCATTCGAGTTCGAGCCGCGGACGCTTACTGCTTACTGCTCACTCCTCCCCTTCGTGCCGGATGACGCTCGCCTCCGAGGGCGGCCAGTAACGGAAGAGCGCCTTGCCGTAGATGTACTTTTCGGGGACGAGGCCCCACGAGCGCGAGTCGCTGGAGTTGTCGCGGTTGTCGCCCATCACGAAGTAATGAGAAGGCTTGACGTAGACGCAGCCCTGACAACCCACACGCTGTTCGCACATCAACTGCGAGTCGGCCGACGGACGGCCCAGATTGTAGCGGTTGACGTTGCGCTGCGGGTCGAGATAAGGCTCGTCGAGCGCCCGGCCGTCGATCATCACGTGGTTGTCGCAGGCGTGGACGATCTCGCCCGGCAGCCCGATGACGCGCTTGATGTAACTCTTCGACGGCTCCTCGGGGAACCAGAAGACGACGATGTCGCCGCGCTCCAGCCGCGGCATCCCGTAATAGATGAGCTTGTTGACGAAGATGCGGTCGCTGTGCTCCTCGCCCTCGCGGCCGGCTTCCTCGGCCACGCCGCCGTGGAGACGCGGCAACATCGAAGAGCCTTCGACCTTGACGGGCTGCACGATGAAGACGATCACGAGCGTCGCGATCATCAGCGCGACGGCGAGGTCGCGCATGAGCAGGCGCGCCTCGGCCCAGAAGTGCCGGCGCGACTCCTGTTCGAGCCGCCGCACCTCGATGTCGCGGTCGTCGCCCACGCCCACGTCGCCGAACGGGTAAGCCTGCCTGTTGTTTCGCCTGAACATATTTAATGACGCCCCGTTGGCTTGCAGCGCGGCAGACCCATCCCTGTCGAGCTTGTCTTTCGGCCGCTGCGCTGCCGGAAGTCGAGGTTAGCCGCCGCGCGCGAGCTTTGTCAACGAGGCGACCGAAGGTCAGAGGTCAGAGGTCAGAGGTCAATTAAAAACCGCTCTTCACTAACCTCTAACCTCTGACCTCTAACCTCTGTTCTAATCCTTGACAGCCCCTCCGGCGCGTCTCTATTATGCGACGTAAAGTGTTGCCACTCTTAAAGAAATCAGCGCCGGGGCGGCACGCGCGGCAGGCGCTGACGGCAGGAGGGAAAGCGTGATCAAACTCGACATCGTGAACCGCGTGGCCGAGCGGACGGGCGTTCCGAAGATGAAAGCCGAGCAGGCGGTGGACGCGCTCTTCCACTCGATGAAGGAGGCGCTGGCGCGCGGCGAGCGCATCGAGCTGCGGGGCTTTGGCGTCTTCGTCGTCAAGCCGCGCAAGCGCGGCGTGGGCCGCAACCCGCGCACCGGCGAGGAGGTGGCCATCCCCTCCGGCAAGACCATCCGCTTCAAGCCGGGCAAGGAACTTCAGGCCCACGGCTTCGACACGGAAGACCACGAAGACCACGACCACGACACAGACTCCGCCACCGGCGACGGCAGCGGCGACACGACACCAAGCTTCTGAAATAAGAGGTCAGAGGTTAGAGGTTAGAGGTCAGTGAAAGACAAGATGCTCTTTACTGACCTCTAACCTCTAACCTCTGACCTCTGCTCATATGTCTGATTCTCTCCGGGCAGTACCAGCTTTTGTCGAGCGTGAGAGGGTGTCGTCTGAGCGGCGTCGTCGCCACGCGGCGCGCCCGACGGCGCGGGAGTGGGTGCGCCACGGCGGCCTCTTCTTCCTGACGCTGCTGACGGCGACCTGCGCCGGGACGCTCTTCGCCGTCCCGCAGAGCCGCATCGCCGAGCCGGCGCTGCCGGCCGCCACCACGCCGCTCGACTACCTGCTCTTCGTCCCGTCCTACCTGCTGCAACTCCTGAGCGCCGTGTCGGCCTACGCGTTCGCGCATCCGCAGTATATCGTCGAGGGCGCGACCTTTGCGTGCGCGCTCCTCTTCATCCTGCTCGCGCATGAGGCCGGACACTACGTCGCCTGCCGGCTCTACGGCGTGGACGCCTCGCTCCCCTACTTCATCCCGGCGCCGCCCTTCTTCCTCGCCGGCACCCTCGGCGCGTTCATCAAGATCAAGTCGCCGATACCTTCGCGCCGCGCGCTCTTCGACATCGGCGTGGCCGGGCCGCTCGCGGGTTTCGTGGCGCTTATCCCCGTGGCCCTCGCGGCGCTCGTCACCGCCCAGCCGCAGTTCGCGCCGTTGCCCTCCGAAGGGCTGATGATCTTGAACGACCCGCCCTTCCTGCGTCTGCTTGCGCCCCTGCTCGGCGTGCGCGACCTCGCGCACATCGCGCCCAATCCCTTCTACCTCGCGGCGTGGGTGGGCCTGCTGGTGACGAGCCTCAACCTGATGCCGGTCGGACAGCTCGACGGCGGCCACGCCACCTACGCCTTCTTCGGCGCGCGCATGCACGCGCGTCTGGGGCGGCTGGCGTTCGTCGTCGTCCTCCTGCTCGCGCCGCTCGGCTGGCTCTGGCATGGGGCGCCGAGCGGCATCGTCTACGCGATCCTGCTCTTCGTCATGCTGCGCGTGCGCCACCCGCAGGCCGAGGACGAGTTCGAGCCGCTCGGGCGCGAGCGCGTCTGGGCCGCGGCGCTCACGCTGCTCGTCTTCCTGCTGTCTTTCACGCCGTTCCCCATAACCATCCTCTAGCGCGCCTACCAACCTTTCCTCGGGTCGCTAAAATGAAACGCTGTAGCTCACGCCCGGATTGCGCCCGCGCTCGAACACAACCCCCACTTGATGCCGCCCACGCGTGT
>DASVES010000521.1:0-4522 GCA_036380435.1 Pyrinomonadaceae bacterium
AGAATAAAAGCAAGAGCGCCCTCTTCACTCAGCGCCTTCTTCATTCTGACTCCTGACTCCTGACTCCTGACTCCCTCTTCCTACCTGTTCCGTCTCTTCGGCTGCGAGCCGGTCTTGCCGGCGGGGGCCGGCTTGGCGCTCGCCGGTTCTTCGGCCGGCAGTTCGACTTCGGCCGGTGGCGGACCCTGTGGGCCTTCGGCTCCGGGGATGGGGAAGCCGGCGCCCGGTGTCGGCGGCGGCGCGGCGACGGTGAAGTCTTCGGCGACGCTGACTTTCGTCTGCTTGGTGAGCGAGTCGAAATAGTCCTTGCGCTTCCGCTCTTCAAGTACCTGCTTGACCTCCTCCGACTTGGTTAAGAACAGGATGTGGCGCGCCTTCACCTGCTCTTCGGCCTCGCCGCCCTGCTCGCCGGGGGCCGTGCGCCGCCCCTCAGACTTGATGATGTGATAACCGTACTCGGTCTGGACGACATCGCTGATTTCGCCCTCCTTGAGCGCGAAGGCCGCGTCGGAAAACTCCTTGACCATCTGGGCGCGGCCGAACCAGCCAAGGTCGCCGCCGCGTTGCTCGGCGCCCGGCTCGGTCGAAAACTCTTTGGCGAGTTTCTCGAAGTCCTCGCCGCCGCGCGCGCGCTTGAGAACTTCTTCAGCCTTCGCGCGTGCCCCATCGACGTAAGCCTTCGCGTCCTCTTCCGTCGCGGTGAACTTTTTGGCGTTGTCTTCGGCGAGCGTCCGGGCCAGCGTCGTCGCCTCCTGAAGCTGAATCTGGAGCTGCACCTTGCGCTCGCGGTCGAGGCCCGCGGCCAGCCCCTTGCGCTCGCCGAGCATGATGCGCGCCCACTGATCGCGGAAGTCGCTCTTCTCCTCCTCGGTAAGTTCCTTGGACGGCGTCGGCTGCTGCGCCTGAACGACCGCCAGCGCGTCCTCGAAACGCTTTTCGGCGCCCGGCTCCTTCAGGTAAGCGTCGATCTCCTCCTTCGACACGATCTGCTCGGGCTGGAGCTTCGCCTCACTCTGCTTCTTGAAGTAGTTCTGCGCGATGAGGAAGGAGCGGCCGAGTTCGAGCTGCGAGCGCACGGCGGGGCGGTCGGCCACGCCGGCGCGGCGCGCCTCCTCGGCGAGCGCGAGAATCTGGCGCAGGTCGCCCGCCACCTGTTTGCGATAGGCGGCGTCGCTCGACAGGCGCGCGCGCTGCCGCGGCGCCAGCCCCTCGGCGATGAGCGACATGTCTTCCGCCGAAATCTGGACGGCGTGCGCGCTCCCGACCTTCGCCTGCCAGAAGATGATGCCGAGACACGCGACGATGGCGACGGCCGCCGCGATAATCGCCTTCTTCGTCGAGGCAGAGGCGCCCTGCCCACGTTGCGGCGTCGCGGCCGGTGTCGAAACCGGAGCCGCTTCCGATGCGGTCGCTAGTGCTGCCGCCTGTGTCTCTACCGCCGACGCCTCCGATGTCTCCTCAGTCGCGTCGGGCACTTCGATGGCCGCCCCGGCCACTTTCGCGCCGCAACCGGGGCAGGCGTCCAACTCGTTAGACATTTGTGTTCCGCATTCTCTGCAAACGATCATGATTCTTCCTTTTTATTGAATGATTTTCGGGCCGCTTCCGCCACCCGTTCGGTTGTGCGCCGACAGATTAAATGAAATGCGCGACGGTCTCCAATTCACGGACGACGCGCGGGGGCGCGCCTCCTTGTCGGGGTTCGCTTGCCGGCGGCCGTTCGCTTGCCCGTCGTCGCGGCCGGCTGTGTGGGCGTGGTCGTGGGCGCGCCGTCTATGTCTCTTACGGACTTAGACGCCCCCGGCCCCACCGCGTAGTCTTCCGCCACCATGACGCGGCGGCGCGCCACGACATCGCCCAGCCACTTGTCACGCTTCTCAGTTTCGACGGACTCGCGGGCCTTATCGCGCGGCGAAACGGGCCGGCCGCCCCCACGCGCAGGGTCGTAGCCGATCAGGATGTGACGCGCGCGTATTTGCTCGACGGGCTTGCCCGCCTCATCCTGCGTGCGCCGTCCTTCCAACTTGATGACGTGGAGGCCGAACTGTGTCTCGACCACATCGCTCACGTCGCCCGACTTGGCGAGCGCGAAGGCCGCGTCCTCGAAGGGCTTGACCATCTGCCCGCGACCGAACCAGCCGAGGTCGCCGCCGCGCTCCTTCGCGCCCGGCTCGGTCGAGAACTGTCCGGCGAGCGCGGCGAAGTCTTCACCGGCGCGCGCGCGCTTGAGAACATCTTCTGCCTTCGCGCGCTGCTGTTTTGTGTCCAGCTCCGGGTGAGTTGCGATGTAGGCGTCGATCTCCTGCTCGGTGGCTTTGTAGCGCGAAAGGTTGTCGCGCGAGTAAGCGCCGGCCAGCAGGCGTGATTGCTGCAACATCACGGTGAGCTGCGTCTTGCGCTGGCGGTCGAGGCCGGCGGCGATACCCTTCTGCCGGCCGACCATCACGCGCCCGTAGTGCGCTCTCAACTCCGCGCGCTGCGCGTCGGTGATGGGCGCATTCTTAGTGGGGGCGTTCTTCTGATAGTCCGCGACGAACGCCTCGAACTGCGGCGCCACGCCCGGCCCCTTGTAGAACGCCTCGATCTCGGCCGGCGAGACGACCTGCTCCGGCGCGCTCGCCCCCGCGCCCTCGCGCGATTTGAAGTAAGCCTGCGCGATGACGAAGGCGCGCGAAAGCTCCAACTGCAAAGCGAGTTCGGGGCGCGCGGCGTAGCCGGCGGCCTTCGCCTCCTCGGCCACCGCGAGCATCTCGCGAATATCTTTGGCGAACGCCCTGCGCTCGTCCGCGCTCCCGGCGAGCTGCGCGACGACGTTCGGCGGGAACCCGAGACCTTCGACGATGAGCGTCATGTCCTGCGCGGTGAGGCCAACGCCCGCCGGCTGCGTGCGGCTCCTCGGAGCCTTCTTCTGCGCGTGAGACGCGAGCGGCAGCAGGAGAAGGGCGGCGAGGGTTGCGAGGAAAAGTTTTTTTGACAAGTGCAAGACTACTGCCTTTCTGTTTCGGCGGTGTGAGTTTCGTCGTCGTCGCCGCCATGGTGTTCGACGAGTTCGAGCAGCACGCCCCCGGCCGAAGTGGGATGGACGAAGGCGACGAGACACCCTTCGGCGCCGACGCGCGGGCGTTCGTCGATCAGACGCGCGCCGCTCTCCTTGAGCCGTGCGAGGGCGGCGCGGATGTCGGGCACGCGCACGGCGATGTGATGAATGCCGGGGCCGCGTTTTTCGAGAAATTTCGCGACTGGCGAGGCGGGGCCGGTCGGCTCCAGAAGCTCGATACGCGGCTCGCCCGCGGGCAACATCGCCACCCGCACGCCCTGCTCCTCGACCACCTCCGTGTGCGTCACCTCCAGCCCCAGCGCGTCGCGCCAGAAGCGGAGCGCGTCGTCGAGGCGCGGCGTGGCGATTCCGATGTGCTCAATCTTCATCAATCAATTCTCGAACTACGTCAGATGCCGAACTCTCCGCCCCTGCTGCCCATTCCGCCCGTTTTTCTTTGCGCCTCCGCGCCTCCGCGCCCTCTGCGTTAATCCTTAGAGCGCGACCAAAAGTTTACGCAGAGGGCGCAGAGGCGCAGAGGAATCAGCTACGAGGCTCGCCCAAAGTTCCGGCGGCAATGAACTCTTCGACGGCCGAGTAGGGATCGCGGCGCTTGTCGGCGACTTCGAGGGCGAGGCGGTCGAGTTGTGCGCCGGCCCCGTCGGCGTCGAGGGCGCGCGCCAGCAGGCGCTCGCGCAGGAGTTCGAGCAGACGCCAGCGGGCGATGGAGCGGCGGCGCGCGCGGCCCTCGTCGGCCGTCTTCTGAAACTCGTGGTAGCGCCCGACGGCCGCCGCCAAATCTTCTATCCCGCGCCCTTCGGTCGCCACCGTCTTCACAATCGGCGGCTCCCAGCGGTCGGGCCGCTCGGCGAGCGAGAGCAGCGCCTCCAGCTCCTTCTCGGTGCGCAGCACGCCCTCGCGGTCGGCCTTGTTGATGACGAACACGTCGCCGATCTCCATGATGCCGGCCTTGATGGCCTGAATGTCGTCGCCCATGCCGGGCACGAGGATAACAATGGATATATCGGCAAGCCGAACGATTTCGATTTCGTCCTGACCGACGCCGACTGTCTCCACGATAATCGGATCCTTACCTGCCGCATCCAGAACGCCGGCGACGTCCGCGGTGGCGCCGGCCAGACCACCCAGATGGCCGCGGCTTGCCATGCTGCGTATATACACACCCGGGTCGATGCCGAAGGTTTGCATGCGGATGCGATCGCCCAGGATTGCGCCTCCGGTAAACGGACTGCTTGGATCTACCGCAATAATGCCCAGGGTCTTGCCCCGTTGCCTGTAAGCCAGCGCCAGCCGGTCCACCAGCGAGCTCTTGCCGGCTCCCGGACTCCCCGTGATGCCGATCACCTGCGATCTTCCCGTGTGAGGGAATAGCTCACGAAGGATTTCGAAGCTGTCCGGCGAGCGGTTTTCGACGTGTGTGATCACGCGCGCCAGAGCCCGTGTCTCCCCATTGAAGAAATTACG
>DASVES010000522.1:0-4809 GCA_036380435.1 Pyrinomonadaceae bacterium
GACTTGAGAATTGAGGCCGCCTCCGCGCAGGCACTGCCTGACGACCGCTACCGCGTGACCGCGACGGTGCTGGGCCGCAAGACGTTCGATCCGGCCGGGGGCGTCAAGACGACCGAGGTCCCACTGGACGAGATGATCGACGTGGCCGTATACGCGAGCCACCCGCTCAGCACGAACGCCGCGCCGCTGTACGCCGGCAAGCATCGGCTCCGTACCGGCCAGACCGAGGTGACCTTCGAGGTGCCCGGCCCGGCCGGCTTCATCAGCCTCGACCCCTTCGAGCGACGCATCGAGGCCGAGCGCGCCGACAACATCCGCGAGCTTCAGGTGTCTCCGCGGCCCTAACGCCCGGCACGGGGAAGCATCACGGGGGAGCCGGCCACGTGCCGAGGAGCCGACAGATCGCGTCGTGCATCTGCTCGAGGCGAATGTGGGTTCCGGCTGCTCAGGCGAGCAAGCCCTTAGTTGTTGATTGGGTTAATCGGGATGACTGGATTCGAACCAGCGACCTCTCGCACCCCAAGCGAGCGCGCTACCAGGCTGCGCCACATCCCGTCGTAAGGCGGTGAGTAGTATGGCCGGAAGAAGTCGCTCCGGTCAAACCGCGAAGGAAGTGGAAACGGTGGAGAAGGCGAGACGCCTCACTTGCGGTGTGCGCTGCGGCGGGGGTCGCTCGATTCGAGGAGCACGAGGAGTTCGCGCATCTGCTCCTTGAGACGGCGGACGGCGGCGCGTCGCTCGTCCGTGTCGTCGTACTGCTCGGGTGCTGCGGCGGCGTAGTTGTGAGCAGGTGAAGACAGTGTGCGGGCTGGCGGGGCGGGCGTCTCGTCCGACATCTCGTCGGGAGCCTCGGCGCCGGGCGCGTAAGACTGTTGCTGCTGTGCGGCGAGCTGCGCGCCCATCTCGGGAGTGACGACCTTGAGCTTGCTCGCGCCGCGCAGGTCGTTCGAGAGTTTCTTCTTGGCGCCGGCGATGGTGTACTGATCTTCGTAGAGCAACTCCTTGATGCGAAGCACCATCTCCACGTCGCGCTTGCGGTAGGTGCGCTGGCCGGCGCGGTTCTTCTGCGGCGCGAGCATCGGAAACTCCGACTCCCAGTAGCGCAGGACGTGCGCCTGGATGCCCGTGATCTCGCACACCTCTCCGATCTTGAAGAAGAGCTTTTCGGGGATGGAGACTGCCGCCGAGTTCATCATTCAAAGCCTTTCGTCGAGGCCATACTGCTAATCGAAGGCTGTAAGTTTGGCAAACTGCCCGCGCGACCGACGCGCCGCGTGAACGCGTGGGAAAACCTGCGGCCATGTTACTCGCGCCCCTAAGCGTTGTCAACATTATTGTTATGCCACGCTTACGCCCATTCGCACGACGGCGCCGGCTGCTACGGATGTTGCCACACGGAAGTCTTGTTGGGGCGAGAGAGTTTTTTGCGGCGCGCGCTCAGACGGGTTTGAAGCGGATAAGGCGGTTAACGGGGTCGAAGGAAAGCTCGAAGGGGCGCAACGCGTCGCGGCCGAGAAGGACGGGGGCGCCGGCTCCCGCATCCGACAGGTAGTCTGTGGGGACGTTGCGCAACGCGAGCGAGCCGACGTGGACGGTGGCCGGTCTGATCCTTCGCGACGGGATGTCTCCGCCTCCGAGGTCTCTTGTCCCCACCCTCTCTCTTCCCTCGCCCGTGAAGATGCCGAGCGAGCGGGCCGCGTCCCGGTTGACCGCCAGCCCGAAGCCGGAGCCGGTGTCGATGAGCGCGCGTCGGCCCTGTGCGAGCATGACGTAGGGACGGCGGCTTTCCGGCTCGGTGAGCCAGCGGGCGACGGTTCCGTCGGCGGGCGCCGCGTCCGAGCGTAGAGGCGTGAGACGCGGGTCGAAGGCGCTGATGGTTTCGTTGGGCATGTCGATGCGGTAGCCCAGCGGCGAGAATGATTCGGTCGGGTCGAGGACACCATCGACACCTGCGGGCAGGCCGTCGGCGATGATCGTGAAGCCCTGCGAGGGTAGGAGATTTCCGCGTGCGCCGAGGGCGAAGTTGCGAACGTGTGCCTTGCGCGCCCCTTGTGCGCCGACGCCGCTCAGGCCGACGACGCGGACAGCGCCGCCGCCCGTCTCGACCTCCACACGCGCCGCCGACGCCACGCGCCGCGAGAGGATGTTCGCCCCCGCGCCCGTATCGACCGCGAACTCGAACGGCCCCGTGCCATTAACCCACGTCTGCACCAAAAGCCCGCGGCCGTCCGCCTCGTGCAGACGCGCGGGCGCGGGTAGACCGATGCCCGCGCCATCCCGTTGTTGGAAAGCTTCGGGGGCGTTCGAGGCGAAGTGGAGTGTGGACAAAAAGCGGTCGTAGACGGACGAATGGGCAGCCCCGCTCGCGAGCGGGGCTGCCCATTGAATCGTCAACAGGAGCGAGAGAACGACCGGAATCGCGAGGACTCTGTTTTTCACGAGGCCGTCTCTCATGTCTTCGGACAAGGCGCGCGCTTAGTAGCGTCGGTCGCGCTTGCGGAGCTTGTAGGTATAGAGGGCGGAGCCGCCGCCGCCGGCCAGCGCGCCGATGCCCGCACCCTTCTTACCACCGATCAGACCGCCGATGAGCGCGCCGCCGCCGGCGCCCATCGCCACCGTCAGCTTGTCGCGGTGCTTCTGCCAGAAGGAACGCTTCTGCGGCTGGTTGTAGTCGTAGTAGACCTGACGCGAGTTGCCGGCGCTGCGCGAGCGGACGTAGCGCGTGCGCGGCGCAGAGCGGTAGGCAACGCGCTCGGTCGTCCCGGCGCGCGTGGGCGCGGCGACGGCCGACGCGCTCTCAAGACCTTCCTCACGGGCGGCGCGGAAACCCTCGGCGAACCCTTCGCGGTAGCACTCGTTCTCCGTGTTGTTCGCGGGCAGAGCCTGCGTGTCGGCGGTGGTCGAGGCCGGGATGAAGTTCTTCGCGGGCGCCGTGGCGGTGGACGGGGTGGTGCTGACGGCTGAGGCGACCTGCGTCTCGGCCGACTTCGTGGGGCGCATGACGAACGCGCCAACGCTCCCACCCAGAAGGGCTGCGCCGAGCGCGACCGGGACTAACTTATTCCTCAAAATCATTTTCAGGTTCTCCTTCGGGTTGAAAAGAAAAAATCGATGCTGGCACACATCCGTCTGGCAAGCGCCGTTCCTCACGCGTCTCCCACGGAACATCTCGGTGGACGCAGTTAAAGATGAGTCGAGTTTAATCGAATTTGCCTTGAATACGAACTATGTCGCCGATTTAGAAGAATGCAACGAGATCGCAACACGAGTGACGCCGCGGTCGGTTATACGAAATGGGAAACCGCGGGACACCATATCATCAACGTGAAGCCCGCGCGCGCGGCGTCTGGCGTCCACAGGAGCCACCGGGCCGGCTCATTGGACGGCCCGGCGCGCGCGGGTTTATAATCGCACGCGCTCACCCGAAAATTCGTGGAGGTCAGTCGTCCGAACCAGTCTTATGTCTACTTCCGTCTTCCGCCTTGCCTCGCGTCTCGACGCCGTCGGGTTTTCCGACATCGTCAAAATCCGCAACCGGGTGATGCAGCTTCGCGCGTCCGGCGCTCAGGTCTTCCAGTTCGAGGGCGGCGAGCCGTTCCTGAACACGCCCGACCCCGTCAAAGAGGCGATGATGCAGGCGCTCCGAGAGAACCGGACGCGCTACGCCCCCTCGTCCGGCATCCCCGAGCTGCGTGCGGCCATCGCCGCCAAGCTGCGTGAACGCAACTGCATCGAGGCGACGGAAGAAGACGTGGTCGTCTTGAACGGCGGGATGCAGGGATTATTCGGGGCTTTTCAATCGGTCGTCAATCCCGGTGACGAGGTGTTGGTCTTCTCGCCCTTCTGGACGCCGATCAAAGACCTCATCGCACACTGTCGCGGCGTGGTCGTGCTCGTGCCGACCGAGGAGGCCCGCCGCGAAGGCTTCCGCGAAACGCTCGCCCGCTATAGCACCGAGCGGACGCGCGCCGTCTATTACAACACGCCGCAGAACCCGACCGGCGTCGTCTACACGCGCGACGAGGCCGAGACAGTGGCGCGCTTCGCGCGGGAGCGCGACCTCGTCGTCCTCGCCGACGAGGCTTACGAGGATTTGGTCTACGGCGGCGAGCACGTCTCCATCGCCTCGCTCGACGGGATGGCCGAGCGCACGATCACTTCTTTCACCCTCTCGAAGTCTTATGCGATGACGGGCTGGAGGGTCGGATACGCCGTGGCGAAAGAGCCGTGGATGGCGGGGCTGAAGAAGTGCCTGCTCTACTCGACGAACGGCGTCTCCACACCTTCGCAGTGGGCGGCGCTGGCCGCCTTCGCCCTCCCCGAAGATTTTTATGTGACCATGCGCCGCGCTTACCGCGAGCGCCGCGACCTTTTGATCTCGGGCCTGTGTGAGATCGGCCTCGCCTGCGCCGCGCCCGCCGGGGCCTTCTACGCCTTCCCCGACGTGTCGAGTATCAACCCCGACAGCCGCGTTGCGGCCGAGACGCTGCTCGAGCGCGCGCAGGTCGCCACCGTCCCCGGCATCGTCTTCGGCGAGCACGGCGAGGGCCACCTCCGCTTCTCCTTCTCCCTCCCCAAAGAGACCATCGAAGCCGGCCTCGACTCGATGCGGCGAAATCTCTGACGAAGTGATGAGTGATGAGTGATGAGTGATGAGAGGCGCGACGCCGCGCGACGCCGGCGCCGGAAGGATTCCTCACGAACGGACACCAACGGCGGCGAGTTCGATTTCATCCGACGCATTCGTCAAGAAGCATTTAACAGGCTCGACACTCGCCACGAGCACTCATCACTCATCACTCATCACTC
>DASVES010000523.1:0-11675 GCA_036380435.1 Pyrinomonadaceae bacterium
TGGTAAACGGCATTCAAGTCATCGTCCGCCGGGGCGACCGATTCGACCTGAAGATGATTCTCCGTCACGAGCCGGTTGAGCAGGAGGTAGAAGTCATCTGGCCGGCGCGTCTTGACGAACAGCCCGTGCCGGTCGTTGTGGATGCGCGCCTCGATGGTGTGCTCGTGCTCGAAGAGGCGCGCGGCTAAAACTTGCGGGCGGTCGCAGCGCACGAGGATTTGCATCGGGTGCTCCTCGATCTCGTCGCGCACGCCGTGCACGTCGCCCTCCGCGACGACGTAGCCGTTGTGCATCAGCACCACGCTGTCAGACATCATGTCAACTTCGTGCAGGATGTGACTTGAGATGACGAGGTACAAGCCTTCCGCCGCGAGCGACTGAAACAAGCGGATGATCTCGGCGCGCGCCATCGGGTCGAGTCCGTTCAACGGCTCGTCGAGGATGAGCACGGAAGGGTTATGGGCAATCGACTGCGCGAGCCGGATGCGCTGCCTCATACCTTTGCTGTAGCCCGCCACCTTGCGTTCGGACGCATCCTGCATCGACACGCGTTCGAGCGCCGCCTGCGTTAAATCCCGCACCTCGCCTCGCGTGTAGCCGTGAACGCTCAGGTAGAACTCGATGAACTCGCGCCCCGTCATGCCGCGCGGGAAGGAATCGAACTGCGAGCAGTAGCCGACTTTGCGGAAGAGTTTTTCCGGGTCGTGCGGGCTTGTGCCGAGCACGCTGATCGTCCCGCGCGTCGGTCGCAGCAGCCCCGTCATCAGGTTCATCAGCGTCGTCTTGCCTGAACCGTTCGGGCCGACGAGGCTCGTGATGCCCGGCGCGATGGAGAGGTTGACGCGGTTGACGCCGAGTATCTCACCGTAGAATTTTGAGACGCCCTCGAAGACGATCATCTCCTCGGCGTTCGTTGTCCGTATCGTCATTTGATCACTTCGTAAGCTCGGACTTTGCGCGAGAGCAGCCAGAGGCAGGCGAGGCAGACCAGAGCGATCACCAGCCAGCAGGCCCACAGCGGCGGCTCGCGCAACACGACGTTGGTGAAGCTCCGGCCCCAGGCGTCCTCGATGTTAAAGCTGCCTATCTCCCGCGTGAAGTGGCCGAAGAGCCCGCGCCAGATCTTCTTCATCAAGGACGCGGGGCTGATCAGGTGTCCGAGGCGCGTGTGGAAAAGTTCGTTGACGATCTCGCCGAGGGCGGACGGGATGAAGAACAATCCGAGCAGCGCGCCGCTCGCCACGACGCGCCAACGCACCCACGCCGAGAGCGCCAGCGCAAGCAGCGAGAGCAGCACGATCCACGTCATGCTCCCGACGAAGATCGCCCCCGCAATCCGCGAATTCGACACGATCCAGCGCGCGCCTTCGAGATACGCTTGCAGGAGAAAGAGCAGGAGTCCCGGCACCCACGTCACAAGCGACAGCAAAACAATGAGCACCGTCATCTTGCCGAGCACGTATTCGGCGCGCGAGAACGGGCGGCACAGGTAGAGCGGCAAGCCGTTATTCGCCAGATCGCGCGAGACGAGCACGGGGCCGACGAGCACCGTGAGGATGAAGGCGAACCAGCACTGAACTTCGACGAAGTACTGGAAGAACGATGCGTTGATCGGCAACAACTCGCGCAAGTCAATTTGCAGGAGCGCGATGGCATTCGAGTTATGATGTAAGTAGATCAGGATCGCCGCGACGAGCGGGTAGATGAAGCACAGGCAGAAGATCGCGGTCAAGAGCTTCGAGCCGAACACGTCGCGCAGCGCGTATCGCGGCAGGACGAGAAAGCGCGACCACTCCGGCGTGAGCTTGTCTTCGTACCGCCCGTAGGTGTTTTCATATACGGCCATCTCCGTTCCCTCCTTTGGCCGCGCCGTTCTCTTCGCCTTCCATCGCCTTGAGAAAAATGTCTTCGAGCGAATCGCGCTTGTAGTTCAAGCGGCGAATCTGAATCTGCCGCTCGAAGGCTAAACGATAAAGATCGTCGATCTCCACGTCGTCCTGCATCACGAGTTTGATGCGCCGCTCGCCGGAGAGCGCGTACTCGCAGCCTAATCCGCCGATGGCTTCGGCGAACGCCGCGCGGTCGCCTCCGCGCGTCTCCAGTTCGATAAACCTGCGGTTCGCTTTGCGCTCTTCATCAAGGTTGCAGTTGGCGGCAATGCGCCCGTCCTTCAAGATGAGAATTTCGTCGCAGCATTCCTCAACGTCGCGCAACAGATGTGACGAGAGCAGGATGCGCGCCCGGCCGCTGTCGCGTATCTCCTGTATCAGGCGGATCATGCGCGCCCGCGTCGGCGGGTCAAGCCCGTTCGTCGGCTCGTCCAAAATGATCAAACGCGGCCCGTGCACGATAGCTTGCGCGAGTTTAGCGAGTTGCTTCATGCCGAGCGAATAGGTGTCCACCGAGCGGTAGCGCGCCTCGCCCAGGCCCACGTAGAAGAGGGCTTCGTGCGCGCGTTCGAGCGCCGCTTTGGAAGGGACGCCGGAGAGTTCGGCCATCAGTCGGACAAAGCGAACGCAAGACATTTTGGCGATGAACGAATCGCGCTCCGGCATGTAGCCGACGGCGGCGCGGAGGCTCTTGGCGTTCGTGGCGATGTCTTCTCCGAGGATGCGTACCGTGCCGGAGCTGGGCGCGTGAAAGCCGAGCAGCGTGTGGATGAGCGTCGTCTTGCCCGCGCCGTTCGGGCCGAGCAGACCGACGGCGCGACCCTTGACCGACCCGCTTAAATCCTTCAGGATCGCTCGCCTGCCGAACGTGACACTTAAACCGTTGAGTTCGATAACAGGGTTCATAAGCTGATGAGACTCCCTACGATCTCAAGCGTAAGGGAGTTTACATAAAATTGTGCGGGCAGAGGACTCATCCTCTGCCCGCGCGGTTCGCTGTTAAAGCAGGCAGGGGAACTCGGTCCCCTGCCTGTACCCCCTTGATCATCGCCCAGAGTTTCCCGACTTCAACGCTTCTGCTCGTCCTTCTCGCCCATCGCGTTCATCAGGATGTTTTGCATCGCAAAGGCGTTCGGCAGACCGAGCAGGCTGTCGGGGCTTAACCCGAACGGCCCGCCTTCGGTGTTCGCCGCGAGCGTGATGCGGTCGCCCTGCGCGTAAGCGTAGGCCAGAGTCGGCGGCATCTCGGCGGCGGCGGCGAGCGCCCCGCGCTGACTCTCAGGCGCGTTCTCCGCCAGCGGGCGAAGGGCGGGCGCGAGGTTGTGGTAGAGAATCGCGGAGAAGTTAGCGTTACCGTCCTCCGGCATCGTCTCTCGGAAGCGCGGCGAACGCAAGAGGGTGTTGCCGGATTCGCGGTACTTCAAGGCGCGATCCAGCAGCGCGCGGCCCGGGGTGACGACGAGGTAGCCGTTCACAAAGGTGTAGTTCACCTCTAGTCCGAAGTCGGCCGAACGCAGGGTGTAAATCGTGCGTCCGCCCTCGGTCGTGTTCTCCCAGCGCAATCCGCCCTTGCCGCTCAGCGCCACCAAAACGTTCAGCTTCTCGACCACGCGCTCAAGCGACCCCTGCAAGTGCGCTTGATCGTTCACCTCAAGGATCATCTTCCAGGAGGGGTTCGGGAGCACGGGGCCGTCGATGGCGAAGGCGAACTCGCCGCCCAGCGGCGCGGCCAGGTCGCGCCGGATGTCGATTCCCTGCTGCGCTTCAATCTCGCGCAGTTGGCGGCGCAGATCGGGCTGCACGGTTTCCAGGAAGCCGAGCAGATCGTCAACCAGCAACGCGGGTTCTTTGACGACGAAGGCGGTCGCCACGTTCGCGTCCGGCGAGATGAACTCAAGCGAGCCCATCGCCCCCGGCGCGGCGAGCCACGAGGCGATCCCGCGGCGCGGCTCGCTGAAGGTGAGCACGGCGCGGCTCTGCGTCTTCTCGTTCAAATCCTTCTGCTCGACGACGAGGTGTTTCAGGCTCATCAGTCCGAGCTGGCGGAAGCCCTCGACGCGCGCTGCGCCGCCCGGCTCATTGCCGTCCTCGCGCGCGGCCTCACCGACGAGTTTTTCCAGGTTGGCGGCGACCACCAGCCCCGCGCCCTCGCGGTAGATTTCAGCAAGACGCGCGTGGAAGGACGTTCCCACGAAGCGGTTCGCGCCGGTGTTGTTGAGCGTCGTCGCAAGCTGACGCAAATTTTCAATCTGCGGCGACGCGGCGAAAAGGTCGTTGCGAACCCAGATGAAGAGTTCATCTTTTCCGGGAGCGGCGTTCGATTGTGTGGCGGCCGCGAGCGGATCGTCAACTATGCGAATCGACGCACCGTTCCTGCCCTCGCGGGCGAACTGGGCGGCCTGCCCTTCAAGGTACGGGCGGAAGCCGGCCGCGTTCTTCAACTCACCGAGAACAAGGAGGTTGCCCGGCTCGTTTTTCGCATTCAGGCCCGCGCTGACGACGATCTCGTCGCCGAGGTACGAGCCGAACTCGCGCACGCGTTCAATGATCCGATCAGCCCCCGGGCCTTGCCCTTCGCGCCCTTCGTTTTTCCACCACTCTTTGAGCGCGGGATTCTGGTTGATGCGCTCCTGCATGATGCGGTGTGAGTCGGCGAGTCTCTGGCTGAGATTTGGGAGCGCGGCGTAAAGGACAGTGCCTTCGGGCACGAGGTCGAGGAAGCGCGAGGTGTAGCGCACGCCGGGGCGCGGAACTCTCGCGTTAAGGTCCTGCCGCAGCCTCGTCAACTCCGCGGCGAGCTGCGTGTAGCGCGCGGCGTTGCGGCTCCAGGCAACTTCGTGCGTGAGCGGGACGGCTTCGAGGCGCGCGTTGGTCGTCACCTGATCGCCGGGATGCAATACATCGTCTTTGCCGGCATGGTTGACATGCACTTCGCCTTCGACGACCGAGACGCGCGACCCCTTCGTGCCGCTGCCGACGAAGAAGATCGTGCCCGTCACGGAGACGAGCGAATCCGGCGTGGCGACGTAGAGATGGCCTTCGCGCTGCTTCGCCGCCTCGACCGCCACGTCGCCGCGTTCGAGTTTGACGGTGACGCCCTTCATGTTCTCGGTGATCGACACCTCGCTGCGCTCGCGCATCTCGACGAGCGATCCGTCCGCGAGGCGCAACACGGCGTTTGAATCTTTGGACGTTCGCACGCGCTCGCCCTTCTGAATCTGTTCGCCCGTGCGGAGCGCGCGGCTCTCCGTTTCGGAAACGCGATAAAGATCGCCGTCCGCGCTCTCGACGGTTGCGGCGAGCGCACTGCCGGAGAGATCGAGGCGCTCGACGAAGAAGAGCGCGGCGAGTCCGAAGCACAGCAGCAGACCGGCGGCGATGCTCCAGCGCCACACCGGGGCGAACGACGTCTGCTTCGTCGGCGCGGATTTAACTTGCGCCGCGACTTGCGGCGCGCCCGTGCGCGCCGACTTCAAAGCCTTGCGGCAAGGGATGCACTCGTGCCTGTGATCTTCGAGCAGCAGAGCGCGCGCCGGCGAAAGCTCTCCGCGAAGGTAAGAAGGGATGAGCGATTGGTAGTCGGCGCAGCCGCCAATAGATTCGGCGGCGGCGACGGCGGCCGGGGAGTCAATCAACTTCTCGCCCGCCGCTTGCTCGGAGACGCGCGCCCAGACGCGCGAGGCCGCCGTCTTCATCGCCGACTGATCGACGCGCTCGTCGCGGATGCCGGTCACACCTTTGTCTAACATGTCGTTAAGCTCTTTTCTGTTGCGCTTCATGATTGTTTCTCCAAAAACTGTCCAATCTCACGGCGAAGGCGCGTGCGCGCGCGGTGGAGTGTGACGGCGACGACCATCGGCGAAGTGCCGAGAAGTTCGGCGATTTTGTTGTTGTCGTAGCCTTCGAGGTAGCGCAGCGCGAAGACGTTCGCGGCGCGCTCGCCGAGTTTCGCAATCGCATGGCGCAAGAGCGCGCGCAACTCGCGGTCGACGTGCTCCTCCTCCGGGCTGAAGTTCGGGTCGTTCAACTCCTGCGCGGATTCCATCGAATCGAACGAAACCAGACGCGCGCGCCCGCGCTTGCGCACAAGGTCGAGCGCGGCGTTGACGGCGGCGCGGTGCAGGTAACCCCCCGGACTCGGCGCGAGATCAGGCGTCCCGGCGTTCGAGGCCAGACGTAAAAAGATCGTCTGGAGGACGTCCTCCGCGTCCGTGGCACTTCCCGTAATGCGATACGCGGCGCGGAAAACCTGCTCGTGGTGATCGCGGAAGAGTCTCTCAAGTTCGCCCGCCCCCTCCGCTGCGGGGACGGCCCTTAAGCGGGTCGTAGTAGCTGCATTTGATTGCAAATCGTTCTCCTTCACACCGTCACTACGCATATAACGCGCCCCGCAGCGGATTATTAACAACACTGAAAAATTTATTTTCGTGCTTCGTAAAGAACATGAACGCCGACGGCGTCACCCAAAGGCGCCGAAACGGCCGGGGCCAGGGCGCCGGCCGCGAGCGCCGACGGCGCCGGCGCGGCGGGACTGGACGTGAACGGCAAGGCGGGACTGTTCGTCAGCGAGAGCACCGGCGAGCCGCTGCGCCTGATTGCGAACAAGGGCGAGCTACGCATCCCCGGCGCACGCTCCGCCCTCATGGCGGTAACCAAGCACCGTTTCCGCCATCCGCGCGGCGATTTGTTTTTCATGTCGCAGGACGAGTTCGAGTTGAACTTCCTACCACAAATGAAAACAGCAACCATTGCTGGTTGCTGTAAATCGTTATATCTAAAATCGGGGCGAGAGGATTCGAACCTCCGACCTCTCGGTCCCGAACCGAGCGCTCTACCAGGCTGAGCCACGCCCCGTGCCTCAACTGTCGAGGAGCATTCTAAGTGCGCCGCCTCGTTCCTGTCAAACCTGTGCGTCGCCGGCCTCGCCCGCGCGCAGTTTCTTTTCCCGCCGCGCCTTCAGATACTCGATGACCGGCGGGAGCAATGACAACGCGACGACGACGATGACGACCTTCTCGATGTGGTCTTCGAGTTTAATGCTGAAGGCGTTCTCGACCACCGTGCCGAGGAAGTAGCCGGCGAGGATCATGCTGAAGACCCACGCGAAGCCGCCGACGACGTTGTAGGCGAGGAAGCGCCGGTAGGGCATCTGCGCCGCGCCGGCCACGATGGGCGCGAAGGTGCGGACGATGGGCACGAAGCGCGCGATGATGATGGTCTTTCCGCCGTACTTCTCGTAGAACTCGTGCGCCTTCTGCAAGTGGCTCGGGCGGAAGAGTAGCGACTTCTTGCGCGCGAAGAGACGCGGGCCAAGCTTGAGGCCCGAGTAGTAGCCGACGGCGTCGCCGACGACCGCCGCGATGAATAGGCTAAAAAGCAGGACAGCAACATTCAAACGGCCCGCGCGCGCCACCAGTCCGGCGACGACGAGCAGCGAGTCGCCCGGCAGGAAGAAGCCGACGGCGAGGCCCGTCTCGGCGAAGATGATGAAGACCAGCCCCGCGTAGGTGAACATCAACCCCTTCGTCGTCATGAAGTCGATGATGTTCTTCGGGTTGAGTAGTTCCCTGAGTTGATGAAATAGTTCTGTCAGTGATTCCATATTAAAAACAGAGGTCAGAGGTTAGAGGTTAGAGGTCAGTGAAAGACGGATTGGTTTTTATTGACCTCTAACCTCTAGCCTCTGACCTCTATGTTCCCTCGTTCCAGCCGTAGCGGCCGATGAGCGGGACGAAGGCGCAGGGGCCGTGCTCCTCCGTCTCGTAGCCTTCTTCTTTCCTGACGACGCGGATGAGTTGCTGCGACTCGCGCGTGGCCCCCACGGGAAGCACAAGCCGTCCGCCGACCTTCAACTGCGCCAGCAGCGGCTCGGGCACCTCGGGGCTGCCGGCGGCGACGAGTATCGCGTCGTATGGGCCGTGGGCGCTCCAGCCGAACGTGCCGTCGAAGCATTTCACCGTCGCGTTGTAAATCCCGAGCGAGCGGATGCGCGCCTGCGCCTCGCGCGCCAGTTCCGCGATGCGCTCGATGGCGTAGACCTGTCCGGCCACTCTCGCCAGCACCGCCGTCTGGTAGCCCGAGCCGGCGCCGATCTCCAGGACGCGGCTGTCCCTGTCCACCTCCAGCAGCTCCGTCATGCGGGCGACGATATAGGGCTGCGAAATGGTCTGGTTGGCGGCGATGGGGAGCGCGTGGTCGCCGTAGGCGCGGCCCTGTAGGGCCTCGGGCACGAAGAGGTGGCGCGGCACGGCGCGCATCGCGTCGAGGGCGCGCGGGTCGCGGATGTGGTAGTGGTCGCGCAGGCGCTCGACCATCCGCTCGCGCGGGATGCGTAACTGTGCGGACTGCGGATTAGACAAACCGAAAAACCTTTTGACTGCAACGGGCCGCGCCCGAAAGCGGATGCTTCTTGCGCGGGAAGACTCAGGCGCGGCTGACGGGGCTGTCTTCGTCCTCGCCTACTCCAGCGCCGTCGGCGCCGATGAGGTTCCAGGCGGCGAGCGTGGGCAGCTCGGCGTGGTTCGTCATGTCGCTGCGGAGCGGAGTGACGGAGATGTATCCGTGCTCGACGGCGTAGTAGTCCGTGCCGTCCTCGAAGGTGGAGCTGTAGTACTCCTCGCCAATCCAGTAATACGCCTTGCCGCGCGGGTCGATGTGCTCGCTGATGATCGGCCGCGCGTTCTTAATTCCCTGCCGCGTCACGCGCACGCCCTTGAGCGGCCCGGCGGGGACGTTGACGTTGAGGAGCGTCCCCTCGGGGAGGCCCTCGTTCAGCGCCTTGCGGACGGCGACGACGGCGAAACGCGCCGCCTCCGTGAAGTCGAAGTGCTCGCGCGCGACGAGGCTGAAGGCGATACCGGGGACGCCGAGAATCGTCGCCTCGAGCGCCCCGGCGACGGTGCCCGAGTACGACGCGTCGTCGCCGAGGTTCCCGCCGTGGTTGATGCCGGAGACGCAGATGTGCGGATGTTCTTCCTCGGGGAGGATGCGGTGGAGCGCGAGCGTCACACAATCAGTCGGGGTGCCGTCCACCGTCCAGTGGCGTCGGTCGATGTGGCGGATACGCAGGGGCCGCGAGAGCGTGAGACTGTGGGAGGCGCCGCTCATCTCGGAGGCCGGGGCCACCGTGTAAACGTCGCCTACCTCGCGCAGCGCCTCTTCGAGCTTCGTCAGGCCGTCAGAATGAATCCCGTCGTCGTTCGTCAGAAGAATACGAAACATAAAATTAAAGCCGAACCCATTACAGCTTAACGCCGCGAATTATTCAAGCAAGCGGCCGTCACCGGTTCATTTCCAGCGGTCTGTTGTGCGGACGATATTTTAAACCGACTCTCATCTTATTACCGCGCCGGCCGCAAACGAAAGCCCCGCGACCGTCCGAGCAACGCGTCGCGGGGCTTTTCTCCTCGAAGCCTTCGGCCGTCAGTTTAGGCGTTAGCGGACTCCTTGCTCCGCGACAGGCCCTGAATCTGGACGGGCTTGTTCTTCTCCACGTCCGAGGCGCCGAGCTTCTGCTTCAGAACCATCTCCTGATAGAGACGGCGCATCATCGCAGCCTCCTCGGCGGCCGTCTTCGGCCCTTCCATCTCCGGCTTGTGCGGGCGCTGGAGGTCAACTTCGTTGAGGACGAGGTTGACCGGCTTCTCAAACTCCATCCCAACTTCCTTACCCTTGGCGAAAATCTCGTGGCGGCCGTTCTCCTTGTACCACTGCGCGACGGTCGCGTTCTGGTGCATCTGCTCGATGATGTTGCGCCAGCCGATCCCGGTGTTGTAGGCGCAGAAGGAGATTTCGCCCTCCTGCGTGCCGTAGGGGATGATGCACATCTCGGTGCGGCGGAAGTCGTAGTTGAATAAGTCCTGGAACCACATGCCGGCGATGAAGAGGAAGTTCCAGCGGTCGGAGCGGCGCGCCTTGATGTCTTCCTCGGTGCGCTTGCCGTCCACGCGGCCGTAGGTCTTGCCGGTGAGTCCGAACGACTTGTCGAACTTCTTGAACAGCTCATAGAGCGAGAACTGCGACGGAGCCTTGTAGGGATCGTAGTGCTTGAGCAGCGTCAGCCCCATCATGAAGTTCGACGCCCACTTGCCGCGGCCGGCGTCCGTGATCCTCTTCATGTCGTGTACGAGGCCGGGGATGTTCAGGAACTCCGGCACCGGCGCCATCTCCTTCGTCTCCTTGTCGATCATCACGGCCGTGCCCACGCCGCAATTCGGGTGGCAGCCGCAGGAGACCTGTCCCCACTCGGCATCGGGGCCGTGCGCGAGGTCGGCGAAGTCGGCGAAAGCCCCCATCAAGCTCAAGGGGAACCAGTCGCGCGTCGGCTCGGTGATGCCGACCTGCTTTTTAACGTCCTGCGCGAGGTGCGACAGGGTGTAGCGCTGCTGCATGCGGCGCTCGTCGGTGATCTCCTCGTCGCGACCCGTGAAGGAGACGGGCTGGAAGGAGAGGAAGGCGATCTTCTTCGGGTTCTCCAGCGCGAAGCGGATGACGGAGCCGACCTGATCGTTGTTGATGCCGTTGACAATCGTGATGACGAGCACGATCTCGACGCCCGCCTCGTGCAGGTTATCGATGGCCCGCAGCTTCACGTCGAAGAGGTTGCCGACCTGGCGGTGCGCGTTGGCGTCGTTGCCGATGCCGTCGAACTGGAGATAGGCGTAGCGCAGGCCGGCGGCCGCCGCCTCGCGGCAGAACTCTTTGGACTTCGCGAACTCGATGCCGTTCGTCGCGCACTGGACGGAGTTGTAGCCGACCTTACGCGAGTACTTGATGGAGTCGAGGAAGTAGGGCGAGATGGTCGGCTCGCCGCCGGAGAACTGCACCGACATCTGGCGGCGCGGCTTGATCGAGATGGCCTTGTCGAGAATCTCCTGAATCTCCTCGAACGACAACTCGTGGACAAAGCCGACCTGGTTGGCGTCCATGAAGCACGGGTCGCACATCATGTTGCAGCGGTTCGTCAGGTCGATGGTCAGCACCGACCCGCGGCCGAACTTGATGGACGAGGAGCCGTGGTTGTGGAGCTTCTCGTCGTTGTGAGCCTGAATGTCGCGCCCCGGAAACATCGTCTCGATGTGCTTGAGGAACTTCGAGTCAATCGCCATGATGTCCTCGAAGTGGCCGTGGGTGGGGCAGTCCTTGACCATCCAGATTTGGCCGTCGCGCTCGATGATCTGCGCCTTGATCTCGCCGATTTTCTCGTTGATGAGTTCGGAGGGGTCGATCACCTCCATGCTCAAAATCCTCTGGCGCGCCTCGATAACGCACTTCGGGCAGAGCGAGTCGGTCGTGCGTGGGAAGCCCAGCGGCGGCTTCGACTTTTGCCACGACTTGAGGATCGGCTTGTCAGACCACTTGGGCGTGAAAGGCTTGCCGGGCCGGTACTGGTTGAAGAACTGGACGGTGTTGAAGAGACCGCCCGCGACGGCCGTCAGCCCCTTCTCAGCGTACTTAATCGGTTTCATTCTTTGTTCCTTCTCTCGTTTTCCGCAAAGGCCCGTTGGAGTACCGCGCGGCTCAACATAAACACACGAAATTCATCAAGACGGTTTTGATGCCGCGCTCTCTCGAATTCGCCTCTTTAATTCTCTTGCTGCCAGACAGGAAGGCTCTGAAGCGTAAACGCCCTTTTGCCGGGCGGTTCATTCAAAACCGAGAACATTACGCGCCGCTAGTACAGAAAGCAAGCGCCTATGAATGCCTGAAGGCGACAGCACACACGTCACTCAAGACGTTTGTACCGTCGCTCTCACCAAACTCCCTTGTAATCCTGCTGCCGCTAAA
>DASVES010000524.1:0-5460 GCA_036380435.1 Pyrinomonadaceae bacterium
GGCGCCGGTGAGTGCAATGATTAGTCGTTTGTTGCTGCGCATAACTCAAAATCTCCGATACCGAGGGTCGGCCGTAAGCGCGTCAGGCGCGAAAGACGAACAGCGAAACGAGGCTGCCGACGCAGATAGCCACGCCGTAAGGAATCGTGAACCGGCGATCCGCCGTGGCCTCAAAACGCGGCGGCTTCTGGCCGGAGCAGACGCTGACGAAGAATTGCAGAACGTTGAGCATCGTCGTCTTGACGGTGCCGGAGTAAATCATTTTGCAGAGGGCCAGGAGTCCGCCGGTCAGCACCACTACCAAAAGAGCCGGGAGCACGTGCGAGAGACCGACGACCGAGCCGACGGCGGCAAAAAGCTTAACGGCGCCCGCGCCCATCGCGCCGAAGGCGTGGAACAGGAGCATCACGACGAAGGCGAGCGCGAACCCGCCAAGGCTCGAAAGTAAACCTTGAAAGCCGCCGAAGATGGAGTTAACAGTGAGCCCTAAGACCAGCGTGGCCAGAACGAGCTTGTTGGGGATGCGACGATAGCGCGTATCCGTGTAAATAATGGCAATGGACAGACAGGCCAGTAAGATTGCTGTTGTGATGATGGGGGCAGACATTGCGTAATTCCGACGGGGACATCAGGGTGTCTCCTCTTGGAAGAAAGGGGTCAGAGGCGACGGGCCAGCCACTAACCGGCCCGTCGCCTCGCTTATGCGCTGCTTACCACTACGGGGTGACGGCGTCGAGGAGGCGGGTCTCGAGCTGCGTGCCCCAGGCCGAGCCGTAGACGAGCAGCGCAGCCGCGGCGACCAGGCCGGCGATGGCTGCGTACTCGAGGGTTTCCATACCGGACTCGTCACGAAGGAAGTTCTTGATTCTCTGCATTGTCTTTTTCTCCTAAATCCCAATTTGGGGGGTCAAGTTTTTGCTGTCTTAGTCCTGCGTCCTTTCGCGCACCGCCTGGGCGCAGGACTTCGGACAACGGGATAAGTTTCAGGGCGTTTCAACCGACGGCGCCGTGTGCGTGACGGCTTCTACGACACTGAGCGAGGCGTTGCGTGCGTTCCCCTCGATACTTCAGTCATCAACGAAACAGATTCAGTCACCAAGCATGTGCGGCATAATAGCGGCGCGGGGGCAATCGCGCATCGGACAATGCGATTATTCCGTGTGGGCGCTTACAACCATTTTTCAGGGGGGGAGGGGGCAGAATGCCCTAGTAGGTGGGGGCACATTTGTGCCAAGCGCACATCCAATCCAGTCGGATGGCGGCGACTTCAATGTGGGCGACCGCCGGCGGGATTCCAACAGAGGACAGGCTCGTGAGCTTTTACTTTACTATTAGCCAATGCCACGTGAGCGTACCCGGCGCGCCTGCACGGCCGTGAAGGCATGTTCCCTGACGCGCCCTCCCGAACATGCTTCGGGGCCGCAGTCGAGTGCCGTTCCCGGCTCGGAGTGCTCGGCTTCAGAGGGGTAGTGGTAGAGGCTGAAACTTCAGTTGGGGCTTATTGGCAGGGGGAATTTAGACACCACTTGCAGCGTCGCGGGGAGCATTGGGGCGCCGGGGCCATGTTGACGCCTATTTTGTGATGAGCGGGTGGGGGCGCCTTACCCCCTGCGCCTGATCGGCGCGGGCGCCGACCTCCTCGTGGACGGTCTGGCGGCGCGCGACGGCGTCACTGCTGACCCTGTCCTGGAGTAGGCGGCGGTGTACTTCAACACCTCGTCCACGGGGTGGTAGACGACGGGGCCTCTCGCGTCCGCCTCGGCGGCGGACACCCCATGTGGCGCCTTGACCATCGCCAACAGGACGGAGTCGGGCACGCCCTTCGACTTGAGTTCAGCCAGGAGCGGCGGGAAAGTGTCGAAGTTGCAGGACGAGATGCGGATCTTCTCGAGAATGACTTCGGGGGCGATCTTCGCCCTCACCATCATCATGACATGTTTGTTCTCGAGGATGATCGGGGAGGCAGGCTCAGCGCCGTCCTCCTGCGCGGAAACGGTCAAGGCCCCGGCGGCGGTCAGGGCCAGGAGAAGGACGGCGGCGAATGCATGCTGGGCCGAGAGGCGTTTCATGGGGGCGCTCCTTTCAATTCAGGGCGCATAAGATATAACAGTCGGCCTCGTCGCACAATGCACAAGCGGCCCAATTTGCAAAAGAAAGTATTGACACAAGTGTGCCGGAGAAGGAACCCGACGTGGCTCTCCCGGACATCTTCCTCAAGCACGAGAAGCGCACTGACTTCCTCCCGCGGGTCTTTGCGGCAGACAAGGGGCTAACACGGCTGTAATCTTTTAACGCACGTGGCCGGGTCCGCCGGACGGTCTTTGCCCCCGCAAGAGTCACATAATCTGTCAGCGCCCCCGGCCCGCTTCACGTCAGGCACTCAGAAACTCCTGTAAAATCCCCCGACTTCTCCCCTGCGAGCCTGCGTCGCCCGGCTGGCACACGTCTTGAATGCGGCAGAGCCGTTGGCCTCCCCCACGCCTTCACCGAAAGGGGGAAGACCGACCATGACACTGGCTCTTTCGATACTCTTCTTCTTCAACTTCTACACGAGACTCCGCGACAGCGAGGTCGGGAGGTAAAGCGGCCCGCGCCGCCGCAAAGGACACCCATATGACCTTCGCTCTCCTGCTCGCCGCCTACACCGCCGCCGCCCTGCTCGTCCACGAGCTCGGCCATCTGGCCGCCGCGCGCTTCTGCCGCGTCCCCGCCAAGGAGCTTGCGCTCGGGCTTGGGCCTGCGCTGCTGCGCGTTAACCTGCGCGGCTTCACCTTCAGCATCCGCGCCCTCCCGCTCGGCTCCTTCGTGCGGCTCGACGGCTCTGAGCTGAGTGAGAGGACGACGGGGCAGAAGCTCCTCGTCCATCTGGGCGGGGTGCTCTCGAACGCGCTGGTCGGCGTGCTCTTCCTCAGCCACCCCTTCGGCTGGCTCAACCTCCTGATTGCCGCCGGCAACCTCCTGCCGCTCTATCAGCACGACGGCTGGAAGTGCGGCCTCGTCCTGATGCGCGCGCTCGTGGGGCGGACGAGCCGCCCGGCGGAACAGTTATTCACCTTCTCGGGCGGGTTTATAAGTCTCGTCATCATCCTGGCCATCATCCGGCTAAGCTCCTAGGCTAATCCCAACGCACGGGTCGTATAGTCGCCGGGCGCGCGGCTGCTGTTATAATGGCGGCCATGAAACGTTGCCCCTCCTGCGGCGAGTCGTACGGCGACGGAGTGAAGTTCTGCGACGGCGACGGGACGCCGCTCGTCGCCGAGTTCGCGCCGGCCGAAGGGCGCCAGACGCGTTGGGGCGCGTTGGGCGTCGGGCTGGCCCTCGGGGTGGCGGTGTGCGTCGCGGCCTTCGTCCTCTACCGCGTCGCCACGCGAGATGATAAAGGGGCCACCGTCGCTACCTCCCCTTCCTCGACGCCCGTCCGTGACGCGCCGCCGCCGCCGGTGCGCCATGCCGCGGCAGAGCCGGACACCCCGACCCCGACCCCGTCGCCGGAGGCGACGCCGAGTCTTTCGCCAACACCCGTCCCGACGCCGACGCCGCCCAAGAGCGAGGAGGACAGCCTCGACATCCTGAGCAACTCGCCGGCCCGGACAGGCGGCCCCGAAGCGCGCGCCGACGCCCGCGTGATATTTCATCTGACTGACGGCGCCAGCGTCGAAGCGGAGGACGCGTGGAAGGCGCCGGGCGGGGCGTGGTATCGCCGGGGCGGAGTTTTGGAGTGGCTGGAGCGTTCCCGCATCCGCTCCGTCGAACGCCGCGCCGCGCCGACGCCCGCTCCCTCGGCCCCACAGTGATCGTCACGCTGAAAAACGTGTGGCCCGGTTTTTCTCGCGCGCCCGCCGAACGTTCGGACTGACGCAGTAGAAAACGGATCCGGCCGGGGCGGGGCCGCGCGCCTTTTCTTTACAGCCGGGGCGTCAGCACAAAAGCGCTATAATAAATGCGTCGGCACTCTGCTGCCGCCGGGGGAGTGGCCGGTTCGGGCTTCACCGAACCGGGCACATTCGACGCGTATATTTCGTCGGTGAGGAGTTTCGCGCAGTGGAGGACATTGGCGACACCAACATCCTTGTCGTAAACGACAACCCCGACCATCTGGAGTTGATGCGGATGGCGCTGAGGAAGGTCGGGTACGGGGTGCTGACCGCCCTCGACGGGGGCGAGGCCTTCGAGACCGCGCTCCGCGAGCGCGTCGAACTCATCATCAGCGACGTGATGATGCCCGACGTCAACGGCATCGAGCTGTGCCGCCTCGTGCGGGGGCACCCGGCGCTGAAGTCGCTCCCGATTCTCCTCGTCAGCGCCCTGCGCAAAGACACCGAAAGCGTCGTGGAGGGCCTCCGCTCGGGCGCCGACGCCTTCGTCGAAAGCCCGTTCGACCTCATGCACCTGATCGCGGTCATCTCGCGCCTCGTCGAACGCAAGCGCGGCGAAGACCATATCCTCCGGCTGAACGAGGAGCTGGAGGTGCGCGTCAGAGAGCGGACCGCGCAACTCGAATCGGCCAACCTCGAACTCGAGCACGAAGTCGCCGAGCGCCGGGTGATCGAGTCTGATCTGGAGAAGGCGCGCGACGAGGCCCTCGTGACCGCCAGACTGAAGGCCGAGTTTTTGGCCAACGTCAGCCACGAGATCCGCACCCCCATGCACGCCGTCCTCGGCATGGTGGGGCTTTTGCTGAAAACCCCCCTCCGGCCCAAGCAGGCGGAGTTCGCCGAGGCGATCCGGGAGAGCGCCGACTCGCTCCTCGCCATCATCAACGATGTCCTCGACCTGTCGAAGATCGAGGCCGGGAAGATGCGCGTTGACAAGACCGATTTCGACTTGAGCGACATCGTCGATGCGTCGGTTAATATGTTCCTGGAGAGGGTCCGCGCCAAGGGGCTGTCGCTCGGCTGTATGATCGACGACGGGGTGCCGACGCTGCTGCGCGGCGACCCCGGCCGGCTGCGGCAGGTCTTAGTCAACCTCCTTAGCAACGCCGTCAAGTTCACCGAGTCGGGCGCGGTCACACTGGAAGTGACGGGCGGCCCCGAGGCGGACGGCCACGTGACGCTCCGCTTCGAGGTGAAGGACACGGGCATCGGAATCAGCCGCGAGGCGAGACAGCGCATCTTCCTCCCCTTCACGCAGGCCGACGGCTCCGACACCCGCCCCTACGGAGGCACCGGTCTGGGGCTCGCCATCTCAAGGCAGCTCGTCGAGTTGATGGGGGGTGAGATCGGTGTCGAGAGCGAGGCCGGCCGCGGCTCCACGTTCTGGTTCACAGTCAGATGCGCGCAGCAACCGGGCGCCGCGCCGGACGCCCCACGCTCCGATCTCGAGGGGCTGAGCCTCCTCGTCGTGGGGTCCGACGCCGCCCACCGCGGGGTTCTCTTACAGCAGGCCGGACAGTGGAAGATGCCGGCCGCCGAGGCCGAGGATGCCGGGCGCGCCCTCGGCCTGCTGCGCGAGGCGCAG
>DASVES010000525.1:0-18990 GCA_036380435.1 Pyrinomonadaceae bacterium
GGGCCGCATGGTGCGAACGCCGCTGGCGCGGCGCATCCCCGGCAGCGACAGGCTCAACTCCGTGGATTGCCTGCTGCCGAAGTTCGACAAGGCAACGGTCGAGGCCGTCGTCAAGGCGCTGCGCGAAGGCAGCGGCGACACGCCGCCGACGGGACGCGTTTTGATTAACCCGAAGGAGATGAAACCCAACCCGGCCGTACCGGACACGGTGTGGGAGAAGTTCGTCTCGCTGCCTTCTCAGACCCGGCCGCAACGTGGCGCGAAGCCGGCGATCCGCCTTACGGCACTGGCGCACGAGCTGGCGTCGGACGGGCTGCTGCCCGGAGCGGGCGGCAAGGCGCACGCGGCGCTGCATAAGGTACTGGACGATTTCATCGCCGCGCGGGAGCAGGCGTTTGCCGAGAAACGCGCGGCGGTGATGACCGTCGAGGGCCGCACCATCATTGCCGACCTCAAAACCGGCGAGACGAAGGACGGCCAGTTCCAAGCCGACGCGGATGACGCCGTCGTCGGCGACGCGTACCGCCGCACGGCGCGCATCCTCAGCCCCGACATTGCCCGCACTTACACGATGGAACGGGCGAAGCGGAAACCGGAGGCGGAGGACGATCTTGACGACGCGCTGATCGAGGCCCGCGAGGACGTGGCCGCGCTGCACCTCTTGGAGAACCTGCAAATCCAGTTCGACGCCGAGGCGAAAAAACTTTCGGACGCGTGGTTTGTCCAGTACCGGAAGCAGATCAAGGAACTACCAGATGACCGGCAAGAGGCGTACCGGCAGATCGTCGCGCTCAGCGCCGAGCCGCAGGACGTGGATTTAGCCCGGCCCGTGTCGCGCTTCGAGCCGACGAAGGCACGCGAGGCGGATGGTTCGGAAACGGATATTCCGACCTACAAGCAGCATCTGTTGTGCGACGAAGAGGGCTTCTATCCCGCCGAGTTGCGCGATTGGGAAAGGCAGGTTCTGTCGGCAGAGCTGAAGCGAAACGGCTTTCGGTTCTGGTATCGCAATCCCAACCGCCCGAGCCAAGATTCGCTAGGTATAGCATACATCGAGGGCGACGACACGAAGGTCATCAGGCCGGACTTCATCTTCTTCGCGGAAGACGATGGCGAGATCGTGGCGGACATCGTTGATCCGCACGGCTTCTACTTGGCCGATGCGTTGCCGAAACTGAAAGGCTTAGCACGCCACGCCGAAACGCATGGGCACATATACCGCCGCATTGAAGCCGTTGCGAAAGCGGGGAACAAACTACGCATGTTGGATTTGACACGCGCCGATGTCCGCCAAGCGGTGATGGGAGCAGCGAGCGCGGAAGCGGTTTACAGAAGCGCGGTGGCCGGTGACTACACGTGACCTGCTTCTGCCGGAGGCGCGGCTGGAAAACCTCAGTGACGAATTTTTAGAACGCGTGTCGGCCCTGATATGTAGCAAGATGGTTTGGCTCGGTGGCGGGAGGCCTGACAACGGCCTGCACCCGACCGCGGGCGTGAGCAGGGGGGGCGGCTGACGCGCCCGTCCCCTTTACCGGATGCGCGTCGAGCGGCCCATCGCCCGCGAGTCCATCCGGGCGAGCGCGACGTGTACGACCGCAGCGGCGAATAAGTGCTTGCACGGCACCGGCACGGCATCGCCGCGCTCGGGGCGGCCCGCGAGACAGTCGCAATTCCCGAACGGCTTTCCGTTGATCGAGAGGAAGCGGACGCGATAGCTTGTGCCCTTCGATTGATTCGCCACCGTGTACTCGCACTCGGCGACGGGGCGAACCATCATGCGCTCTTGCCGCGCTCTCTGCTCTGCCCGTCGAAACTGTTTGCGGCCCATTATCTGAATCACGGTTTTATCTCCTCGCAGGGTTTGGGGTCTGGTCAGATGACGAAGGCGCCGACGCGCTCGCGGCCGAAGGTTGCGGAGCCGACTAGCACCGGGCCGCCCTCGGGCGGGGCCGGGTAGTCAAATTCCGCGTCGGGGTCGCTCGCGGGTTCAAGCGAAAGGCTGTGCTCGAAAAGGGCTTGGAGCGCGCTCTCGGCGGCCATCTGGATAAGCTGCGCGCTTTCGACGCCGCCCGTAGTGGCCTGCGTGAGAATGAATCTGAGTTCCGTCTGGACTAGGTTAAGGTTGGCGTCGTTGTTGTTCGTCATCATGTAAAGATATTAACTCATGGGTAACTATCTGTCAAGCTAATAATTCACTATTGCGATAATAACTCACCTGTGTTTTAATGTGGCGCTATGGAAAAGAGGCTCTACACCACAAGTGAGGCCGCGGCGCTCTTAGACGTGACGCCGGCCCGCGTGCGGCAGATGGTCGCGCGGGGCGAGATCGCTTTCGAGAGGATAGGGCGCGACAACTTCGTGACGGCCGAGGCAATCACTGAGGCTCAGAAGCGGAAGACGAAGCCCGGCCCGACCCCGAAGCCGAAGGCCGAGGGGGCAACGAAGCCACGGGCACGCAAGTCTTCCCGGACTGTGCGCTCCTAGTGTCTACGTAGAAGGGCACGCAAGCCGCGCGGGTAGGCTAAGAAGTAAGGCGCGTGGGGTAAGTGCCCGAAGGTGTTTGTGAGTGGTTTTGTGTGTGAATGTGTGTGTAAAAGAAAAACGGCCACCGCACGATGGCCGTAAATCCTTGAAACTAAAAATCGGGGCGGCAGGATTCGAACCTGCGACCTCTCGGTCCCAAACCGAGCGCACTACCAGGCTGTGCTACGCCCCGCCGTCATCGACCGAATAAAAACTCGGAACACAAACGCGGTTCATTCTATCGGCCGTATCTCCAAAGGGTCAAGTTGTACATCCCGATAGTTCCGCGAGGAATGATCGCACGGCGCGGAGGGCGACGGCCCGGTGGCTGATGCGGTCTTTAACATCAGACGGCAGTTCGCCGAAGCTTCGACTGTAGCCGTCCGGGATGAAAATGGGATCGTAGCCGAAGCCGCCATCTCCCCGCGGCTCATGCCCGATGCGGCCCTCACAAGTCCCGCCGAACAATTTGAGAGAATCGTCCGCCGGCCGGTAGAGGGCGAGCACGCAGACGAAACGCGCGCGGCGTCCGGCGTCATGCGCGGCGTGCAATTCGGAGAGTAAGAGTGTGTTGCGTTCGGCGTCGGTCGCGCGCGGGCCTGCGTAACGGGCGGAGCGGACGCCGGGGGCGCCGCCCAGCGCATCGACCTGAAGGCCGGAGTCGTCGGCGAGAGTAGACAGGCCGGTCAGGCCGGCGTAAACGCGGGCTTTAATTGTCGCATTCTCCTCAAACGTTTCGCCGGATTCCTCAACCTCACCCACGTCAGGGAAATCGGACAAACCCCTCATAATTACTGACATATCGCCCAGAAGTCGTGAAAATTCGAGCACCTTGCCGGCGTTGCGCGTGGCGATGAGTAATTCTTCCGGCATCGAGTGATTCTTACCGCGTCGGTTCTGGCCGGCGCCAGCGCGGGCGTAACCGCGAGTCGAAAAAAGATTCTTTACCCGCCCGCGGGTTTCGTGCTAACAATCATAAAAGGCGCGGCAGACTCCCCTGCTGTCGCGAAGGATTTCAAAGAGAGAAAAATATTTGGTAACGAGCGCAGAGATTATAGAGCAGAGTGTGCCCGAAGGGGTACGCGGAGACCTGTCGGCATTCACGAAGCAGGTCGAGAGGGAAGTTGAATCGGCCGGGCCGACCGGGCTTCCGTGGGAATTATGCGTGCATTTGCGCGCCCTTGGAAGTTATCTGAGGATTTCCAATCACCCCTTCTCGGAGACCGAGCGCACGAGCCTTCCGAAGCGCAGCTTTACCGCTGAGACGCGCATCGCCCGCGACCTGATGCTTCGCTGCACGGAGACGTTGAAGTCTTCCTCCTTTGCCTTCTCCTTCTCGCCCCTCCCGGCTGACGCGGGGCAACAGGAGGGCGAGCCGAGTCTGCCGCGCGAGTCGGTCCCAAATCCAGACGGCGACCGCTTCGCCTACGCGGCCTCAATCCTGGAAGACCTCTACGCGCTCTACGACTGCGTGGTGGAAACAGAAAACGTCAGCTTCGAGTCGTGGCTGGGTCTCGCGGGGCTGGGGGCGCGTCAGCTCGCGTTGACGGGATACGAGCACCTCGTTGAGGAGACCTCGGAGCGGCGGGGGCGGTCGTCAGTATCGCCGGAGTTGTGCGCGCTCGCGTCGCAAATCTCGCCCGACTCGCTCTCGGCCGACGTGAGCGCGATCCTCACGCAACTTTACGGGATGCTCGATCTGCTGGGATTCGTAGAGTCGTCGCTGGCGGCGGACGAGCCGCTAAAGGGAACGCTCCCTGTCTTCACGTTGTTGCGCGAGGAATCGCGCGCCCTGCTCGACCTCATCGTCGAGCGCACCCTGCGGATAGAGGGACTCGACCCGGCCGTTCACGAGTATCTCGACGGGGTCGCCTACGCCATCAGGATGGAACTGAGGAAGGCTTTTGAACACGAGTTGGTGGGGCTGTCATCACAGCGTTCCGCGCCGCTTGTCTTCGGCAAGGTGGAGAACGCGCACGGGCTTCTGCGCGACTGCTTCCAGCAGTCCGTCATCGGCGTTGCGCGGGCGTTCGACGCGCAGCTCGACGGGTCGGGCCTCTTCAACAATTTCCGCACGAAGCTCGAACAGTCGCTCCTGCTGAGGCAGGAGTTGTGGGAAGTGCTCGCGGCCGTGCGGCGCGCGGATCAAGAGCAGGAGCCGGCCGCGCTGCGAAACCTGATGCTGCGGCTGTCACACTTCCGCGAGGGCAGCCTGCGCTTCCTGATGTACAAGGACTGGGAAGCTCTGGAGAGGTTCGTCGCGGAGGCGACCGCGGCGAAATCCTCGGCCGACCTTCAGCCCGTGCTCCACCGCTTCCACGCCTTTCTCGAAACCCTTTTCGGACAGGTCAACATGCGCGCCGTCCTCGCCGATCACCCTTTCGACCCCGACACATCGCAGGACTGAAACCCCGCCGCTGTCCCGAACCGACACGCGCCGGGACGCGCGCAACCGTCTACACATTCAGGGCGCGCCCGCCTGCGTGTCTGAAGTGTCGGCCGGCGGCGCAAACCGGGCGACGATTGAGCCAAACAGCCCGAACGCGGAGCGCGTGCGCTTCTCGACACCTTCCTCCGTCACCCTCGTCTCGCTCACACTGTAAGGAAGACTGCGGAGCGTTTGGTTCAACTTCTCCGCGTCAATGCTCTCTGTTTGGCGACGCCGCCGAAACACACTTACGAACGTGCGGGCGTCGGATTCATCAGAAGCGAAAGTGAGGACGTGAGGGGCTGGCCCGGCCGTGTCCTGCGGCGACTTGAAGCGTTCCGAGCCGGCCAGCGACCGGCGCTCCGCGCGCGCCGAGATACAGCGGCGCACGTCTTCCTCCTGTCCCATCATCAGGTAGTCGCCAAGAAAAACCGCGGCCCCGCGCTCAGGTTCCGTGGAGACCCACATCTCGTCAGCGCCGACGGTCGTCGCCTGCGCCCCTGCGCCCAGATGTTTACGCACCTGTTCGAGTAGTTCGGTCTTGTCCCTGATGCCGACTATCAAGACCTTGCTGTGGCTCGTCTCGTCCAGACGCGCCGTGATGACTTCCGACCTCGTCGCGCGTAAGAACTCCCGCGGCGACTCGACCCCGTAGGGCTGCAACATGGATTCGAGGGCGAGCGTCACCATCGGGGCCTGCAAGGAATCGACTTGAGTCGAGAGGCTCGCGTTCAAGGCGAGCCATGCCGCCTCGGGGTCGCGGTAAGTGTAATAGGAAACCTGATGCATGTCGGCGGGAAGAAGCTCGGCGGCTGCGGCAGATTGGCTCTCGGTGGAGGGGAGTGCGTTCGAGAGGCGGCGGGCGAGGCCGTCGGGTAGGAGCAACAGGTATCGGTCGATAAGAGCGCCGCCCTCGACGTGGGTGCTCCACGCGGCCGCGCCGACAACCCTGTGCGCGAGCTTCGGCAAGTGGCTCGCGAGCAGACTCTGCACGCGCGGCTCGTCGGAAGCCTGACCGACGAAGAGCGGCGCCGCCGCTTCGACGACTTTCGCCGCGCTGCCCGACGGGGCATAGCCGAAGGCGAGCGTGCCCTCGCCGCCGAGACGGGAGCGCAGCTCGCGCAAACGCGGGTCGCCGGCCAGAGACGGCCGCTCGCCCCTCTGCACGGACAGGCACGCCTGAACTGTCGCCTCGTCGTTCCCGATCACCGCCACGGTTCCCAGGACCGCGGCCACCACACGCCTGCGCCCGTCCTCCGGCGCGGCCCACGTGTAGAAGAATGCCCCGCCTTCCTCCTTTCGCGCCGGCTCCGAGGCGCCGAGCGAACGTCGTGCGAACCTGCCGACCGCATTCTCCACCGCGGCCCGCACCCGCGCGCCGCTCGTGTGCGTCTCGATGACCACGGCGCCACGCGGCGAAATCTTCAGCGTCGCGTCCGGGTACTCACCGGCGCTAAACCCCAGAATGCAAACCGCCACCTGCGCGCGCGCGACGATGACCGTCTCGTGTGAGCCGAGGCCCGTCCATTCTGCCACGTGTGACAGCCAGCCGTACTGGTCGGCCCCGGAGCCGACGCCGGCCGCCACTGCTACCTCCTTCCACGCCTGCGTCGCGACGATGCCCTTCACAACTTCGGGGATGCTGTTGGATTCGAGATAGACCAGCGCGTCGGCCGGAACGTACTCCGCCATGTCTACCTGCTCCGGACGGTTCCACCAGAGCCAGAGAACGGCGAGGAAGAGAACCGCCGAGGCGACGAGAATGATTTTCCACACGCGCGACATGTGCCTCACATCCTAGCCGCGCTCGTAATCGCGAGGCAAGATAATCTCAGTCAATTCACCTGCATCACGGCCCGCGTCACAGAGTGTAGATAAGCTTCTGCGGCCTGTAGGAAACGCTCTGCGCCGACCCTTCAATTGTGGAAGACGAAGGTCGCAAACCCCGAAACAATTTCAGGAAGTGGCAAGGAGCTAATGCCAAACCTATGTGCGTCAGTAGTTAAACATGGCAAAATTGTATTTGACACTATTCAACCACGTAGTTTATAGTCTTCTTGGCAGGCGGATTGTCCTGTTTCGTCTTAGTCATATCTCGCAGCAGGTCGGGGCCGGTCGAGTCTACAGCCGCGGGCCGGAGCGGCAACAATCCAAAGCGCGCCGCCCGACTCCACATTGGCACTGAACCGACAAGAGCACACCTCACAGCCGACTCGGACGCGCCCACAACTCTCCTTCAAGCCGTCAGTCCCGCAACGAAATGAGACCCGCGGAAGTATCCACGAGCAGGACGCGCGCCGCGCGCGGCTGCCATTCCCGCGCCCGCCGCGCCCGCGCCCGCCTCCGCCGTCTCCACCGCCGCAGAATGTTGATCGCCAGGAACAGATAAAGATTATGTTCAAGAAAAGCCTCGGCAAGAAAAACCTCGTGGGCCTCGACATCGGGTCGAGCTCCGTGAAGGCCGTCGAATTGCAGGGCAAGATGGGCAGCCTTCAACTCGCCAGCCTCGGCTACGAGACGCTCCAGCCCGACACCGTCGTTGACGGCCAGATCATGGAGCTGAACGACGTGTCGAACGCCATCGCCGGCCTGTTCAGCGCCCACCAGATCAAGACCGACCGCGTGGCCGCGGGAGTGTCGGGCAGCTCCGTCATCGTCAAGAACATCATCGTCCCCCAGATGAGCGAGGGCGAACTCGAAGAGTCAATCGACTGGCACGCCGAGGAGCACATCCCGTTCGACATCGCGGACGTGAGCCTCGACTACCAGATCGTCGGCTCCGGCGCCGACTCGCTGCACGTGCTGATGGCCGCCTGCAAGCGCGACTTCATCGCCAACATCAAGCAGGCCATCCAGCTCGCCGGCAAGCAGCCGGCCATCATCGACGTTGACGCCTTCGCCCTCCAGAACTGCTACGAGGTCAACTACGAGCCGCGCGCCGACCAGACCGTGGCGCTTTTGAACGTCGGCGCGGCGACGATGAACATCAACATCCTCAAAGGCGTGCAGAGTGTGTTCACGCGCGACGTGTCGGTGGGCGGCAACCAGTACACGTCGCTGCTTCAGAAAGAGCTGGGGCTGACGTTCGAGCAGGCCGAGGCCGTGAAGCGCACGGGCAAGGCTCCCGAGGGCACCGACTCCGGGGAGTTGGAGGCCATCCTGGAGACGGTCTCCGACATGCTGGCGCTCGAAATCTCGAAGACGTTCGACTTCTACCGCGCCACGGCCGACGACAGCGAGGCCGCCGTCCAGAAGATTCTCATCTCGGGCGGGGGCTGCAAGCTGCGCGGGCTGACCGAATACCTGGAGAGCCGCTTCGAGCTTCCGGTCGAGTTGTTCGACCCCTTCCGCAATATCAAAATCGACGCGCGCAAGTTCGACCCCGACTTCATGCGCGACCTCGTGCCCGAGATGGCCGTCGCCGTCGGCCTCGCCCTGAGAGGAGTGGAAGCTTAAATGATTAAGGTCAACCTACTGGACTCGGTCACCGACCGGACGCACAGCGTCGCCGCCGTCGAGGCGAGGGTCGCCAACCCGCGCGCGCGCAGTTGGATTCTGATGAGCGTCGTCTTCGGCCTCGTCGTTCTGGGGATGGGCGTCGATTACGTGAGCGCCAACTACAAGAACACGAGCGCGAAGGACGAGCTGGCGCGGCAGGAAGAGATCGCCGCGAAGATGCAGGAGATCAACAAGCAGCAGGCCGACCTCGAGAAGAAGATCAACGAGGTCAAGTCGCGCATCGAGGCCATCAAGAAGCTGCGCGCGTCGCAGCAGGGGCCGGTGTCGCTCCTCTCCGAGTTGAACTCGCGGATGCCGCAGCTCAAGGACTTCTCCCTGACCGAGGTCGAGCAGAAGAACGGCGAGCTGACCATTCAGGGCCACTCGTCCAGCGAGGACGCAGTGGCGCAGTTCGCGCGCGCGCTCGAATTCTCCGACAAGGTCTTCACCAACGTCAGCGTCGAGACCGAGCGCAAGATCGTCAATCCCGAGGACACCGACTGGACGCCGGCCGACGGCGAGATCGATGACGAGGCCCCCAAGCCCGAGGTCGTGAAGTTCAAGATCACGTGTCGCTACGGGGAGCAGCCGGCGGAGCCCGCGGCGGCCCCAGACGCGAAGAAGAAGAAGGACGCGCCGGCCGCCTGACAGGTGGCGCGGAAGTAGACGGAAGCGGCCGCGCCCGGCCGCTCGACCGAAGGAACCCAAAAGACCATGAAGAAACTCGAAGCCCTCCAAGAGAAACCCTGGTACATGCAGCTCGCCGCGTTCGGCGTCGTCGGCATCCTGCTCTACGCCTGCTTCTGGTACTTCGTCACCAAGGGCACGCGCGACGAGACGACGGAGATCGAGGTGAAGATCGGGGAGTTGCAGATGGAGAACGCGAAGGCGCAGGCCGCCGAGCAGCGCCTGAACGACTTCCGCGCCTCCTACGCGCGCGTCCAGGCCGACTACGACGACCTGAAGGCGCTGCTGCCCGAGCACAAGGAGCTGACGATGGTGCTCTCCAGCATCCACGACCGCGCGCGGGGCCAGCTCGCCGTGACGAAGTTCAAGCCCAAGGCCGACGAGCAGCAGGACTTCTACTCCAGCAAGCTGATCGAGGTCGGCGTCTCGGGCAGCTACAACAAGCTCGGACAGTTCTTCTCGCAGATGGCCTCCTACCAGCGCATCGTCTCGATTACGGACTTCAAGCTGACGGGACTCGACAAGAAGAAGAACGAAGACAAGGACATGATGCAGAAGGGGCGGACGCTCAACGCCGAGTTCAAGCTCAAGGCTTATTACGCCTCGCCCGACCGGCTCCAGAACGTCGCGCCGGTCGCGGCGACGGCTGGCGTCAAGCCGCCGGTCGCGACGAAGTAGCCGCAGTTCGCGGCGTCGCATAAAACCTCGGAGTTAAGGAAGAGATGATGACGATGAGATCGAAAAAGAGAATCTTCGCCGCCGCGTGCGGACTGCTGGTTGCCGCCTGGTGTGCGCCCCTCGCGGGCGCGCAGGAGGCCGCCAACAACACCAACTACCGCACGGCGAAGCGCGACCCGTTCACGAACTACAAGGTCATGTTCCGGCGCAAGGTCGCGAAGAAGGAGTCGCCCAAGCCGATGCCCATCACGGCGCCCTCCATTCAGGCGCGCATCGAACAGTTCAAGGCGCAGAAGCGCGCGGCGATCAACCTCCAGCAGCCCGCGCCGAAGCCGACGACGGCGCTCCTGCTCGGCGAGGTGCGCGTCACCGGCATCTTCCGCACCCCGCGCGGCGTGGCGGCGATGGTTGAGGCCACGCCGATCAAGCTCTCCTACGTCATCTATCCCGGCGAGACTTTTTACAACGGGATGCTCGTCGCCATCGAAGACTCGCGGCTCGTCTTCCGCAAGGAGACGCGCTGGACCGACGGACGGCGCGATGTCGCCGTCGAGACCAAGCCGTTGGAGCAGCCCAGCGCGGCCGACGCGCTGACGGCGCAGAAGACGGGCGAGGCGGGACAGCCGGCCGCGCCCGGCAAGAGCCAGCCCGAAGCCCCCGCCAGAAAAGACGACGCCAAGGCGCTCGCCTCGAAGTCTAACTAAAGCTTCGGCCCGCGCGCAGGCCGCCTGCCCCTCTCCCAGGGCAGCGGCGGCGCGCGGGCCGCTCTCCCGTGAGCCGTCAACGGCTCGCACGCTCGGCGCGGGACAAGACGATTGCCCGCGCCCCCCACCTCGACACCGTTTGACAGGCAGGCCAGGCGGACACCGCGTTGTGCGGCGCGCGCTTAATGAGGACAACACGCCGCAGGCGTTTGCGGTCCCAACGAGCGTTAGCGCGTGGCGGTTTCGTGATGCCCGGCCAGCTCACCCGAAGATAAGTCCCACGAAGGATAAAGGTATGAGCCACCCAGAAAAGATCATCAAGGCGGTCGCCGCGAGAGTCGCGCTCGTTCTCTCGCTGGCGCTGCCGCTCACCACCCCCGCCCTCGCCTCCGCGGCGACGGCGACGACACCGCCCGCGGTGAAGTCTGTGCGCGCATCCGTCTCCGGGGCGGCGACCTTCATCACCGTGGACGCGACCTCGCCGATGGCCTACAGCGTCCGCCGCCCCGGCGACGACCTCCTCGTCGTCGAGCTGCACGGCGTCAACGCCTCGGCCCTCGCGCCGAGCTACACGGTCGCTTCGCCGCTCGTCGCGGGCGTCGCGGTCAAAAAGTCGATGCACGACGGCGGCGCGCAGACGAGTCTCGAAATCTCCCTGCGCGCGCCCGCGCGCGAGCGCTCGCACATGTCCGACACGTCGCTCATCGTCGAGCTGTGGCCCGAGAAGACCGCGGCCACGGCGGACGCCGCGCGGCCCGTGACCCGGACTGACGCGGCCGCGAAGACGAACGACCCCGTGCCGGGGCCGGCAGACTCCGCCAAAGCGCAGCAGCCCGCCGACCGCACCACGGGCGGCGAGCCGGCTTCGCAGCAGGGGCAGCGTTACGGGCAGCCCGGATTCGTCGGCGAGCCGATCAGCCTTAACGTCGTCAACGCCGACATCCGCGACATCCTCAACTACATCACCGAGCAGTACGGCATTAACTTCATCATCGACGCCTCGGTGCTGGCAATCCCCGTCACGGTCAACGTCACGGACGTGCCGTGGAACATCGCGCTCGACTCGATCCTGAAGGCCAACCGCCTCGGCGTCGAGGCCAACGGCAACATCCTGCGCGTCGCCACGACCGGGGTGCTGGCCGGCGAGTCCGAAGTGCAGTCGCGCATCCGCGCCGCGGCGCTGGAGAACTCGCCGCTCACGACCGAGTACGTCCGCCTCAATTACGCGCGGGCTTCGGGCACGCTCTCGAACGCCGCCGGCACCACCGGCAACTTCTCCGGCGGCTCGACGGGCCAGAGCTTCTCGGGCGGCACGGGCGGGCAGACCGACCCCGGCATCCTGCCGATCATCAAGCGCCGCCTCTCCAAGCGCGGCGCGGTCGAGTACGACGGCCGCAGCAACACGCTCATCATCACCGACGTTCAGGAGAACATCGACTCGATTCGCAAGCTCGTCACGCTCCTCGACCAGCCCGAGCCGCAGGTCGAGATCGAGACGCGCATCGTCATCGCCACCCGCAACTTCAGCCGCGACCTCGGCGTCCAGCTTCAGGCCGCCGTCTTCGGCGCGCGCGGCGCGGGCGGCTCCTTCGAGACCGCGCCCGCACAAACCGGCCTGATCCCCGGCGGCCTGCCGGGCGGCCTCGTCAACACGCCGCCCTCCTCCGGGGGCCTCGGCGTCCCCGGCGCGAGCACCGTCATCGGTCTGACGACGGGCATCTTCGGCACGGCGCAGATCGGCGCGCTCATCACGGCGGCCGAGCGCAACGGTCAGGCCAAGATCGTCGCCACCCCGCGCGTCACCGCGCTTAACAACCGCCCGGCGCAGATCGAATCGGGGTCGCAGATTCCGGTCGTCACGCCGCAGCTCGCCACCGGCACCGGCGGCACACTGGGCGGCAGCGTCTTCACTACCACTTTCGTCTCCGTTCCCCTGCGTCTGTCCGTCACCCCACAGATCACGGACGCCGGCACGGTCATCCTCCGCGTCGTCGCCGAGAACAACAGCGTCAACCTGACGCTCGTCAACTCCTTCGGCACGCCGGGCATCGACACGCAGCGCATGCAGACGGAAGTGCTCGTGCCCGACGGCGGCACGACGGTCGTCGGCGGGGTGCTCAACGACCGCGAGGCCGAGACGCAGAACCGCACGCCGGGCCTCTCCGGCATCCCCGTCCTCGGCAACCTCTTCAAGCGCCGCACGACCCGGCGCGACACCGACGAGCTGCTGTTCTTCATCACGCCGCGCATCTATCGTCCCGACTATCAGGGCCGGCGCGTCGAGTCCAGCACACAGACGGGCACGCGCTTCGTCTCGATCCCGCAGCCCGTGCCGCTCGGCAACCCCGAGACGAACACGCCCACGCAGCAGGATCAGTTGCAGCAGCAGAATCAGCAGCCGGCGCCGATCATCATTCCCATGCCGGCGAACCCGCAGCAGGGCCAGTCGCAGACCACCACGCCGCCGTCCCAGACCGGCGAAACGCCCCGACCGTAAAGGAGGTTTGGAAAAGATGTTCAGGGAAGCACTCGAAAGCATTAACGGGCGCACCGAGGGAGCACTCGGCTCTCTCATCATGGGCACGGACGGCATCGCGGTGGAAAAACTTCTGCTCGAAGACGGCATCGAGGCCAACATCGATGTCGCCGCCGCCGAGGTCACTTCGCTCGTCCGCAGCGCGCAACGGGCCGGACGCGACACCGGGCTGGGGGCCGTGCGCGAACTCATCCTCACCTTCGAGGGGATGAACATCATCGCCCGGCTCATCACGGCCGACTATTTCGTCGTGCTGGCGCTCCAACCCGACGGCAACCTCGGCCGCGGGCGCTTCGAGCTACGCAAGGCCGAGATGGACCTCGCGCGCGAGTTCGCCATGTAGAGCGCCGACTTTTACGAGCAAGGGGAGGGTCGCGAAAAGGGGCCGCGTCGAAAGGCGCGGCCCCTTCTCCGTAAGGCAAAAGTAAAAAGGCAAAAGGCAAAAGTGAAGAAGCAGAATCGCCTTCTTCACTTTTGCCTTTTGCCTTTTTACTTTTGCCTTACCCCGGCAGCTTCACGTGCGGCATCCCGCGCAGGATGGCGCGCTGGCGACGCTGCACGCGCTTCAGGTTCGACTTGGGGTTCTGCGCCGTCGGCACGGGGTTGAAGACGGTGCGCGGGTTCGGGATCATCGCCGAGAGGAAGGCGGCCTCGCGCGCGTTGAGCGTGGCGGCCGGCTTGTTGAAGTAGGTTTGCGCCGCGGCCTCCGCCCCGTAGACGCCGTCGCCCCACTCGATGACGTTAAGATAAATTTCCAGGATGCGGCGTTTGGGGAGCGAGCGTTCGAGGAAGTAGGTGATGAACACCTCGCGGCCCTTTCGCGCGAACGAACGCTCCGAGGAGAGGTAGAGGTTCTTGGCGAGCTGTTGGGTGATGGTCGAGGCTCCGCGCTTGAAGTGCGAGAGGTCGGGAATCCAGCTTTGCTCGTCCGTCTCGCCTTCCTCTTTGGCTTCCTTCTCGGCGGCGCGGCGGCCCTCCTCCCACGCCTTGCGGATGGCTTCGTAGTCGAAGCCGTCGTGCGCGGCGAAGTTCGTGTCCTCACCGGCCAGGACGGCGCGCTGCAACTCGGGCGAAATCTTCTCCAGCGGCACCCACTGCTGCACGCGTCTCGGCTCGCGCCCCTCTTTGCGGGCCTCCTCAAGCCGCGTCTCGATCATGCTGGTCGTCTCCGGGTTCTGCGTCCGCAGCCGCGACACGCGCGGGAAGGTCACAGCCTCGTACACGATCCAGAGCGTGAAGAGGGCGAACAGGAAGAGGGCGAAAGTCTTAATCAGTCTCCACATAAAAACGGCTGTCAATCGTCAGTTGTCAGTCGGTAGTCTGACGAACATAACTGTGTCCGACGTGCAAAATATAACGACCGCCGAAATTATAACGCATGTGGCGGGGTAACGAGTTCGCCTTAAATCGCCGTGGAGTCCGGCCCCGCACTTTGAGCTTTGAGCTTTGAACCTTGAACTCCCTCGAAGACGGCCTTCGCCGCGCGAATGGTGTTGCAATGAATCTCGACGGTGTCGTCGATGTCGGCGGCGTAACCGCCGGACATCACGGTCGCCACGGGTAACCCCGCGTCGCGGCAGGCGCGCAACACCAACTCGTCGCGGGCGCGCAAGCCGGAAATCGTGAGCGCGAGGCGGCCGAGCTTGTCGCCAGCGTATGGGTCTGCGCCGCCGAGGTAGAAGACGATGTCGGGCGCGTGCTCGAAGACGCGTGGCAGATGGCGGGCGAGCGCGTCGAGATATTCGTCATCGGCCGTCGCATCGGGCAGTTCCACGTCGAGCGTGGAGGCAGCCTTGAAGAGCGGGTAGTTCTTCGCGCCGTGCATCGAGAAGGTATACACGTCCGCGTCTCCGGCGAAGATGGTGGCGGTGCCGTTGCCCTGATGCACGTCGCAATCGACGACCGCCGCGCGCCGAATCAAACCGTCTCGACGCAGCACGCGGATGGCGACGGCCACGTCGTTCAGCACGCAGAAGCCCTCGCCGCGATCCGCGAAGGCGTGGTGCGTGCCGCCGGCAAGGTTCGAGCCGACGCGCTCCGCGAGCGCGCGGCGCGCGGCTCCAAGCGTGCCGCCCGTCGCGAGGAACGAGCGCCGCACGAGCGCCTTCGACCACGGCAGGCCCAGCCGGCGCAACTCGCGCGGCGTGAGCGCCCCGGCGCGCAGGCGCGTTACGTAATCCTCGGTGTGGACGAGCAACACATCTTCCACGGCCGCCGGTCGCGGCTCGACGATCTCCTGCGGCGCGAGTGTCCCCTCCCGAAGCAAACGGTCGCGCACCATCTCGAACTTCCGAATCGGGAAGACGTGCCCCTCGCCGATGTCCGCGTAGTAGCGTGGTGTGTAAAAAACTTTCATTCGTGACTCACGTGTGGTGGAGTGATATTGCCGGAAGATCGTTTGAGCTTCAATCGCCGCGGATTGGTAATGCGAAGGCGTCTCCCTGATTCCGGCGCCCACCCCGTGTGACCCGAACGCGCCGCAGCCCGACGGCTGCTACTGCGACGGCCGGCTGCGGCTCAGGCATCCGGTCGTCGTCGCCTGAGGATCGGTCTTGACCGTCAGAGTTGACGGGCGTATAAGTCGGGCGTCGCCCCCTCACAGCTTCCGTTGGTCTGACCCTAATGCCCGCACAGGAGAAGCCTCATGAATCCTCAACTCTCACCTACGCCTCAAAGAAGATTTGCTCTTCAGGTGGCGCTGCTGGCCGCGCTCGCCACGGTGTGCGGCGGCGTCATCATTTCAGGCACGGCCCAATCGACGAAGGGGGAGCGGGAGTTTAAGAACACGGTGCCCGCGCACGTGCCCGTCAAGGTGAAGCTGAAGAATGAACAGTCGTTCAAGGACGCGAAGAATAAGAACTGGGCGCGTGGGCTGGAAATAGAGGTCAAGAACACTGGCAGTAAGCCGATTTACTTTCTGTATATGGCAGTCGTCATGCCGGATTTCGTACTCGAAGATGGAAACCCGGCGGGCTTTCAGTTGACGTATGGCAGAAAGGATTTAGTAATCCTTAGTACTCCGATTCAGCCTGACGACATTCCGATAATGCCGGGCGACAGCGTCACCCTGAAAGTCTCCGCCAGTCAGCTCAAGGGCTTCGAGGGTCTGAGGGATGAAAAAAAGTGGCCGGACCCGAAGCGGGTCAGATTCGACATGCAGCTCATCAACTTCGGGGACGGTACGGGGCTCCGGTCTACTCAAGGGCTACCGTTGGCGCGTCCGGGTAAAAGAGTTTCCCAGACCACACCCACCCTGATGGACTGGCTGGACGTGGCGCCGCGCGCTCGCGATGTTTACGTGGATGATGCGTCTGTCAGGTTTGATAAAATTGATTGCCCCACGTCGCCCGCGAGCTTCTTGCGGGTAAATTTTTATCCCCCGAACAACATCAGGCACTTACGAGTCGCTGATTTATGCGGATGCCAGAACAGCAATGATTGTATGTGGGGGTACATCGGCTTCCCGAGCTGTCCTTGTGACGACCCGGGGGAATTTTTCGGTGTCATGCCGGGTGGAGGGTGCGCCAATCCCTATGCGGGCTGTTTGAGAGTCGAAACTGTAAATCGGTTTTGCGACACTCAGTACAATGGCAGACAGCAGTGTCAATTCCAGGAGGACGTGGGGAATTGCGCCATCGGCGACCCGACGCCGACGCCGACGCCGACGCCCGGCCCGGCGGGCGGCGACTGCGACCCGGCGGCGCGGCCCACCTGCCCCTACTCCGACTGCAACCTCAGGACCGGCCAGTGGGAGTGCTGCGACCAGAACACGCGCCCCAACTCGAATTGCCCCTGCGAGTATTCCAACCTGTCGGGGAGCGTCGAGTGGGAGTGTCACCTCAACTGCCTCGCCTCCGGCTACAGCCCGGCAAACTTCCAACACTACCGGGCCACGGGCTGTGCGCCGAACTCCTACAACGAGGGCAACTGCTGCAAGTGCTACAACCAGAATCCGACTTGCCCGTCGGGGTTCACGTGGGACAAGTCTCAGTGCAAATGCTGTAACTCGTCGGGGCAATGCACCGAAACCGTTGCCGGTGGCGGCGGTAGCGGCTGCGACAACCCGCCGCTGCCCGACGGCACCTGTGCCGACGGCAGCTATGTCGATGCCACAGGGTGCTGCGGCGGCGACTGGACTTGCAACCCGTACTGCTGCCAGACGGGGGAGGGGTGCAATAACTTCGGCGACCCCGAGCCGCCGCCCCTCACAGACATCCTTAACGACTCGCCGTCGCTGGCCCCGAACCCGAACGACGACTGCTGCGACTACAGCCCCATCCTGGTGGACGTGTCCGGCGATGGCTTCGACCTCACCGGCGCGCACGGCGGCGTCCGCTTCGACATGCGGGGCGACGGCCGCCCGGCCGAGATGTCCTGGACGCGCTCAGGCTCCGACGACTCGTGGCTCTTCCTCGACCGCGACGGCAACGGCGTTGTAGATAACGGCAAGGAGTTGTTCGGCAACTACACCGAGCAGCCGCGCTCGGTGCGGCCCAACGGCTTCCGCGCCCTCGCCCAGTTCGACAAGGCCGAGCGGGGCGGCAACGGCGACGGGTGGATTGACAGCCGTGACGGCGTCTTCGCCTCCTTGCGGCTGTGGCGGGACGCCAATCATAACGGCGTCTCCGAGCCGGGCGAGCTGCACACCTTGCCGTCGTTCAAAGTCGTCTCGTTCTCGCTCGACTACAAGACTTCACTTCAGCGCGACCGACACGGCAACCGCTACAGGTACAGGGCGCCCGTCCGCATCGACGACGGGCGTCGGCTCTTCGGCCGCTGGGCGTGGGACGTGTTCCTCGTCGAAGCACAGTAGCCGAAGCCCACGCTACAGAGAGACCGCCCGGAAGTCTGTGATGACTTCCGGGCGGTCTTCACATCAGGCGACAATCAATACTGAATCAAGCTGCCCTCGCGCTTGGCGCGGCGGACGGCGCGGGAGAAGACCCAGAGCGAGAAGGGGAGAAGGGCGGCGAGGAAGATGAGGAGCGTGACGAGCGGGTCGCGCACTTCGGCGAAGCCTTGCCCCTGGATGAGTACGCGGCGGATGCCGTCGATGCCGTAGGTCGTGGGGAAGAGGCTGGAGACGAGGCCGAAGCCCTTGCCGGCGACGGAGGAGAGAAGCTGCGTCGGGAAGAAGACGCCGGAGAAGAGGGCGGAGCCGGTGCCGATGATGACGCCGAAGGGGTCGCCGCGCTTGAAGACCATCGCGAAGCTCGCCGAGAGGATACCGATGGAGGCGAGCACGAGTGTCGTGAGCAGGAGAAACAGGAGCGCGAGGAGGAAGTTGCCGCGGTAGTGGACGCCGAAGAGCACCCAGCCGAAGAAGAGGTAGAGGAACGAATGGAAGGTCGCCAGCACGAAGTCCCAGGCGGAGCTGGCGATGATGAGCGTCGGCACGTTGATGGGCGTCATCAGGACGCCTTCGAGCGTCCCCTGCGACTGCTCGGAGCGGATGGCGTTGGCGAGGCTGGAGAAGCCGACCATGAAATAGTTGAGGAAGGGAAGCGCGGTGATCCAGGCGAGGAAGGGGTCGCGCCACTGGTCGTAAGGGGTGTCGAAGCGCCCCGTGAAAATCCGCGAGATGAAGTAGAGCGTGGTGGTGACGAAGAGGATCGACATGATCCGCATGAAGAACTCCAGCCGGTAGCTCACCGCGAGCTGGAAGTCGCGCACCACGAAGGCGCGCACGCGCCCGAGCATCGACAGCAGTCGCCTCAACCTCTCACCTCCGCCGCGCCCGCGGCCGTCGTCGCCGCGGGGCCGTCCGACTCCTTCTCGTAACGCTCGATCACGTCGAGCAGCGTCGCCCGCTCCGACTCGCAGGAGACGACGCGCGCGCCGTCCGCGAGCAGCAGCTTCAAGGCGCGGTCGAGACTGTCGTCGGAAGTCTCGCGCATGAAATTGACGGCGACACTTCCGCCGCCTTCGTCCGAGAC
>DASVES010000526.1:0-5019 GCA_036380435.1 Pyrinomonadaceae bacterium
CGGACATCGAGTACGCCTTCTACATGGTCGGCGGGGGCGGCCTGCACATCTACGAGGGCACGAATTATCGGGGGCAGTTCGGCACCTATGTCATCGGCGACATCATGCGAGTCGCCATCGAGGGCGGCCAAGTGAAGTACTACCGCAACGGGTCGCTCCTTTACACGAGTACCATCGCTCCGGCCTACCCGCTGCTCGTGGACACGTCGCTCAACACCGTGAACGCCTACATCGGCAACGTCGTCATCTCCGGCCGCCAGCTCTCGCCCTGACGGATGGCATCCGGCTTTTTCTTCATGTTTTCGACAGGAGTGAATAGATGGACATCCGCAAACACATCGGGGAAACGACTTCCGGGCTGACCCAAAGCGGGGGGCGGCGCTCACTGCTCGCGCTCGCCTGCCTTCTTATCCTCGGCGCCGGCGCCATCACCGCCACCGCCCTAAGCTGCGCGAGCACGCAGCAGCCTGAAGAGGTGCGGACGGTGCTGACGCCCACGGGCTTCGAGCCGCCGGAGGCGACGCGCACTGCTGGCAGAATCCGGCTGCGGGTGACGAACCAGAGCGGGGCCGGCGAGCTGACGCTGCGGCTCACGCTGGTCGACGGCGGGCTGGTGGGCGAGGCGCGGGTGCCGAGCGGGGCGGCCGAGTGGGTCGGCGAGTTCGAGCTGTCGGCCGGCAAATACGTCCTGACGGAGGCCAGCAACCCGGCCTGGCTCTTCTATGTCATCGTGCAGTAGGAGATCGGTATAACTTATGCGGCCGGGAGCCGGCGTTATTGAGTTAGTGTGTAACACTCCTCAAACTCCCCAATCTGTCCGCGCGTAAATCTCGCTCCTGGTTCTCTACTGACATGAAGCACCACTGCCCTTTCCGAACTATGCATCAATTGCACAGTGAGATAATTGCGTCCCAATTAGCTGAGCACGAAAGTTTATGGTTTATCGGTGAAGGCTCACGCTTAAAAGTGAGAGCAAGTTCTTAGGTTTGAACGCTCCGTCAACCCTAATCCGCCCTTCGTCCCGGAGAGAAGACATGGCCCGCGTTAATAGAACAGTTTACTACCACTTCGCCCTGCGTCTGGTTGGGGTCTGCGCCTTTATGTCTGCGCTGTTCGCTGTCAACACGTTCGCGCAGATGTCCGTCACCAGTAGCGCCGCTGACGCGAGAACCCCGTCCGGCATGGAGAGTGGCTCCGGGACTATCAACCCATACAATGGAAATCTGACCTACGTCTTACCACTTCTCCAGCTCGGCGGGCGTGGAGAGGTTGACTACACGATCAACCTGCTCCTCGAGCAGAAGTGGACGGTCTTAACCACAGTCTCCAATTACAACTGTATCAATAATCCCAACTGCTCCGGTCCCATCAGCAGGTCTTCCGCGAAATTTAACTGGACTCCCGGCCTGAAGCCCGGTTTCGCGCCGGGGGTGATGCAGGGGCGGCAGGCAGGCAACTTCCAGTACGAGTCTACCGGCAATTACGGTAATGAATTCGCGGGCCTCGGGCACCGCCTGCTCCCGCCCTACAACGGCATTAGCCACCCACGGGTCATAGGCACACAGAACACGCTCACCCGCCTTGTCTTCACGGCCAACAACGGGACGGAATACGAACTCGTGGACAAGGCCACCGAGGGGCGTCCGGTCTCCGCATCCTGCGACGCACAGACCCCCGGCTACAACCGCGGTCGCACCTTCGTCAGCCGGGACGGGACATCGATGACGTTCGTCTCGGATGCAAACATTTTAGACCTGGCATGCAGCCAGGCCACCCTCTACGGTGAGGTACGCCCCGAGAACTACGTGTTCAATGTTTCCGGCCACCTCTATACCAAGAACGGTGCGGTGTATCGGATAGACGGGGGGCGCGTTTCGTCCATCCGCGACCGCAACGGCAATTACATGCGATTCAGTTATGATCCAGCCGGCAACCTCGACGTCGTTACCGACAGCATGGGCAGGCAGGTGACATTCAACCGCCAGAGCACTTACACGCAGATTGACTACAAGGGGTTCGGGCAGCCGCGCTCGATTCGCGTTCACTGGGGCAGGCTTGAAACCGTCCTGCGGCCCCATTACCAGATGAAGACCCTCTACGACCTTTTCCCGTTATTCCGGTACGACAACAACACGCCCGAAAATTTCAACCCGACCCTGGCCTCCGCCGTCGAACTTCCCGACGGCAGACGTTATAACTTTTATTACAACTCCTACGGCGAGCTGGCGCGGGTCGTGTCGCCGACGGGCGGAGCCGTCGAGTACGACTTCGCCGCCGGGGTGGAAAAGCTGGGCCTCAATCCTGAAATAGATGTTACCAGCGGCATGGCGACAGGCACTCATTGGGCAGCCATCTACCGCCGAGTTATAGAACAAAGGGCATATCCGAAGGGCGGGGCGGCCGGCAATTATGAAAATAAACTCACTTACAGCCGCAGGCGCGAAACTTTCACCCCGGCCTCCGGCGGCGGCTATAACCTAATCTCGATTGAGAACGATGGTTTCGTCTTTGAAGATCAACGAGATGTGAATGGAGTCCTGTACGCTCGTAGAAAGCACTACTACCACGGCGACCCGCTGGACTCTCAGACAGAGTCCTATTTCAACCCCGCAGGTTATTCCTACTGGAATGAAGGCCGGGAATATAAAACCGAGGAGTTCGCAACGGACGGCGTGACTATTCTCCGCCGGGTCGAAAGTGAATGGAAGCAGCGCGCCCCTGTGGGCTGGTGGCAGTCTTTTTGCGCCAGCGTGCAGGCGTTGAACTACTGCTACCCGAATGCCGCCGCGGTCGAACCTCCGAACGACGTGCGGGTGACCCGCACAACTGTCACTCTTGTCGATGGCAACTTGGTCAGCAAACAGGAATTCGCCTACGACGACTTCAACAATCAGACTGACGTTTGGGAGTACGACTACGGAGTCGGGACGCTGCCGGCGCACCCAGTCAGGCATACGCACACCGAATACCTGGGCACAAACGCTGGGATAGACTACTCGGCAACTCCGGTTCACATTCGCCACCTGCCCCGCGCACAGCAGGTGTATTCAGTTGATCCCGGGACAGGTGTCGAAACGCTAGCCGCGCAAAGCGAAACGCGTTATGACGAGTTCAGCCTCTCCACCTACGGCAACATCGTGGGTTGGGAAGACCCCGGCTCGGTTGCCCGCGGCAACCCGACTACCGCCCGAGGTTGGCTGAACACGAACAATACTTGGCTGGAAACGCGCGCCGAGTATGACCAGTGCGGTAACGCGTTGAAGTCCTATGACGCGCGCGGCAAAGTCTCGGAGAGCGAGTATTCCGACGCGTACAAGTACGCCTACGCGACCAGATCTTTCTCCCCCGTTCCCGACCCGACAGGCGCGCGTGGGTCGAGTTCCGCCCTGGAGACGAGGATCGTTTACGACCTGGAGACAGGCCTGGCAACTTCAAAGACCGATGCCAACGGGCAGGTCATCGGATTCGAGTATGATCTGCTCTCACGGCTCAAAACGGTGACACCGCCGAGCGGCGGCAACCAGGTAATTCACGAGTACGGCGACAGTCCCGGGAATTTATTCGCCAAAGTTAAGAAGCAGATTGATGAGGCCGTGTGGGATGAAGCCGTCACTTACTTTGACGGCTTCGGCAGAACCATTAAAACGCTTTCCCACGACGCGCGTGGCGATGTATTTAGCGAAACGCTTTATGACCCGGTGGGACGTGTTAAGAAGACCAGCGGCGCATATCGCACGGGGGAGACGAAAAATTGGGTTGAGACGATTTACGACGATCACGGCAGGATTAAGGAGGTCATTGCCCCCAAGATTAATAATGAAGCCGCGCCCGCCAGGGTGAAGGGTGAGTATTCGTCGGCCACGGTCGGCGGTCAGATCGGCCTCGTGCACGTCGGGGTCAACCAGGCTGGAAAGAAGGCGCGCTCCATCACTAATGCACTCGGTCAACTCATACGTGTCGACGAGCCAAATCAGGATAACGAGTTGGGCCCGATTGATAATCCGTTTCAACCGACCTATTACAAACACGACGCACTCGGAAACCTGAGGAAGGTGACGCAGGGCGGCCAGGTTCGATACTTCCTGCACGATTCACTCGGCAGGCTCATTAGGGTCAGGCAGCCTGAGCAGGACACTAATCCCGCCCTGGCGGTTAGTGACCCCGTAACCGGCAATAGCCAATGGTCTACGGATTCAACCTATGACAACAACGGCAACGTTCTCACGGCGACCGACGCTAAAGGCGTCACGGTCAATTACGAATATGACAATTTGAACCGCGTCGTCCAGCGCAGCTACTCGATCACACAGACCACGGACCCGAAGAAAGTCACATTTGCCACCCCGACAGTCACCTTCAAATACGACGGAATACTGAGTCCAACGCCGGACAACCCCAACCCGACAGTAGTCCCGCTCGCCAAGGGGCTTCTAACCGAAATATCGAACGGCATTTCCACGACACAGCACACGAGCTTTGACAATTTAGGCAGAATAAAATCGAGCCGGCAGATCGTTGATGGGCAGGTGTATTCGTTCCCGAGCTACAAGTATAACCTGGCGGGGGCGTTGCTTGAGCAGACGTATCCATCGGGCAGGGTAGTCACTTACGCCTTCGACGGCAGCGGCGACCTGTCCTCGGTCAGCAGTAATCTGCCGAATCAAACTCCGAAGCTTTACGCGAGTTATTTAAGGTACACGGCTAATGGGAGTGTGGATCAGCTGAAGCTCGGGAACGGCAGGTGGGAGACCTACCAGTTCAACGCGCGGGAGCAGGTCATACAAATTGGCCTGGGAGTCAGCGCCACGGACACGAGTCTGTGGAGTGTGGATTACGAGTACGGGAGACTCAACCCGGACGGGACGGTCGATGTTACGAAGAACGACGGCAACGTGGTCAGGCAAACAATAACCGTGCCCGGCGTTGCTTACCCTTACGTGCAGACCTACGGGTACGACTCCCTCAACCGCCTGTCCGAAGCCGTGGAGACGTACGGCGGTCTGCAAACTTGGAGACAGA
>DASVES010000527.1:0-2554 GCA_036380435.1 Pyrinomonadaceae bacterium
GGCCATCGCCGCGACACGCGACGGGGCCGGAGCCGTGGGTCGCCGGCACGTCGAGTACGCGCGCGACAAGATTTTGATGGGAGTCGAGCGGCTCGGTTTTATGATGGACGAGGACGAGCGTTACGCGACGGCCGTCCACGAGGCGGGGCACGTCGCCGTCGGCCTCGGCGTGAAGAACGGCGACCCCATCCACAAGGTCTCGATTCTGCCCCGTGGCCGCGCCCTCGGCGTGACGCAAGCCCTCCCTGAACGCGACCGCCTGATGAAGAAGCGCGAGTACCTTGAAGACCAGATTGCGATGCTCCTCGGCGGGCGCGCCGCCGAGATGCTTCTGCTAGATACGATGACGGCCGGCGCGTCGAACGACATCGAGCGGGCGGTCGAGATCGCGCGCAAGATGGTCTCGGAGTTTGGCATGAGTCCGCTGGGGCCCATTCACCTTGGCAAGCCGGAAGACCCACACAGTCAGGCGCTGCTCGACCGCGTCGAGAACGCGACGAATGAGATTATCGACGTACAGTTACGTCGCGCCTGCGAGGAAGTGGACTTGAGGCGTAAGGAGATCGCCCTTCTGGTCGAGGGGTTGATGGAGCGCGACACGCTTGATTCGGACGAAATTCTGACGTGCTTCGGCGTCTCCAATCCTGAGAAGGCAGCGGCCTAGTCGTCGCTGGCGCAAGTTAACATCGGAGGCGGTTGCGGGGATGAGGAGAAATCCGGCCCCGTTACCGCCTCCGATTTTTGTGTCCACTGCCGAACGCGGACGCCGCCAAGCTTGCCTGACGCCGCGTTTCTCTTGTAACTTTGCGGTCGCGAGGGCGGGGGCAGTAGGGTGCCATTTCGCCCGCCCATTCTCCAAAACTCCCGATGTAAACGAACATGGCCTATCCGGGCGTTGACCGCATCGAACTGCCTTTGCTTCAGGAGCTGGTCGCCACCGGCGGCGTCGATGACGTGCATTTCCTCTACGACCGTCTCGTCGCGTACTTCCCGCAACTCGACGAGGCGGACGTGAGGGCGCTCGCCAACGGGCACCGCCTCCAGTGGCGACGGATAGTGCAACGCGCGGGACGCGCCCTCGAAGAGAAGCGCCAGATCGAGCGGCGCCGGGGTCGCTGGACGATAACAACGGCCGGGCGCAGGCGGGTAACAGATGAGGATTTACATTTCGACTTCTCTGAGGAGGGGAGCCGTGAGCCGGCCACTTCGCCGGAAATCACGCACGCCGACGTGCAGCAGATGCTCATTGAAATCGGCCGCATCCTCGGCTTCCACGCCCAGAGCGAGTTCGACTACTACGACGTGGTCTGGCGCGAAGGGGCCGAAAGCCCTCGCCTCAGCCACGTCTTCGAGGTGCAGCACCGGGGCAACGTGGACGCGGCCCTCGCCAAGCTCAAGCGCGCCTACGACGCGCAACGCACGCGCCCCTTCCTCGTCGTCTCAAGTGAACGCGACACCAACCGGGCCGAGATGCAGATGAGTCTGGCCCGCACCGGCGCCTTCCACGAAATCGGCAGCGTCACAACCATCCTCAGCTTCGAGCAGCTCCGACGACTCCACCGCGCCCTCACTTCCGTTGCCGACATCCTCCCGCTAATCTTCGCGCGATGAACGCCACGCCCATCCGCACGCAGTACCTTGAAGTCAAGCGGCGCTATAGCGACTGCCTGCTCCTCTTCCGTCTCGGCGACTTCTACGAGGCGTTCGACGACGACGCGCGTATCCTCGCCCGCGAGTTGGACATCGTCCTCACGTCGAGACAGATGGGACGCAACACGCGCGTCCCGCTCGCCGGCATCCCCTATCACAGCCTTGAGCGACACCTCGCGACGCTCATCGGGAAAGGGCACCGCGTCGCCCTCTGCGAGCAGTTGACGACGGCGCCCGTAAAGGGCAGCGGCGGTGGGGGCCGGGGGTTGATCGAGCGCGACGTTGTTCGGGTCGTCACTCCGGGGACGGTGCTGGAGCCGGGTCTGCTGCGCGGCAAGGTCAACAACTATCTGGCCGCTTATGTGAGCGACGGCCGTCGCGCCGGCATCGCCCACGCTGATGTTTCCACCGGCGACTTCTCAGCCACGGAGGTCGAGGAGTCGGCCGCGCTCGCCGAGCTTCACCGCATCGGCCCTTCAGAACTCATCGTCCCGCGCGGCTTCAACCGCGCGGAGGCGGGCCTGCCGGGTTTCATCACGCGCCGCCCCGACTCGGCCTTCGAGCACATGCAGGCGAAGCGCGAGCTGCAACAGCACTTCGGCACGCGCACCCTCGCCGCCTACGGCCTCGCGCGCTGGCCGCTCGCGACGACGGCCGCCGCCGCCATCGTCGCCTATCTGCGCGAGACGCAGCCCTGCTCTGCCGAACAACTGACGCGGCTCACGAGCTATCACACCGCCAACTACATGGTGCTCGACGAGCACACCGTTCGCAGCCTCGAAATCTTTGAAAGCTCCGGCGGCGCCCCGTCGCTCCTCTCCACGCTCGACGAGACGCGCACGGCGATGGGCGGACGCCTCCTGCGTCGTTGGCTGCGGCAACCGCTGCTCGACGGCGTCGAGAT
>DASVES010000528.1:0-2609 GCA_036380435.1 Pyrinomonadaceae bacterium
GGGCTTATGCGAATAACTTTCATCAAAGTAGCCGACAAGCATAGCCATCAACCTTTCCTTCACGCGGAAAGGAAACACAGCACTAGCTAAGCGCCTTAAGGGGTCGTATGGCCTATGATTATTTTGTGTGACGCATGGTGCGTCAACTATTTTATCACCCTAATCTGGGCCATAACCCCTTACCCGCGGCCGCGTTCGAGGAGGACGGTGGTGATGATGGCGAGGAGGGCGCGGGTCTCTTCGGGGGGGGAGAGGTCGCCGTGTTTGGTGACGGTGAATTTGCCTTCAAAGAGGGCGGGGCGCTTCTCTAAGCGGAGGACGACGGCGCCGTTGGTGCGCTTGACGAGGTAGGCGGGGTGGAAGAGGTAGCCGGTGAACATGCCGACGACGGGTATCTCGCCGACGAGAGAGTCCAGCACCTTCGTCCACGCGCTCTCCTCGGTGATGGTCAGCTCAAGGCGGTCGCCGTCGAACACGTCGTAGTGGGCCTTCCAGATGGAGCGCATGCCCTGTCGCTTGATGGAGCCGAGGTAGTTGCCGGCGGAGTCGGCGAAGTTGTAGCGGGCCGAGATGTCGAGGATGCGGTCGGCCCCGATGGTGTAGAGCGAGCGCGTCTGCGCGGCGTCGGCGAAGACCGTCATGGCCTCCTTGAGCTTGAAGGCTTTTTGTTTGACGTAGAGGACGAGCTGGCCGTGCGCGTCCGCGACGCTGATCTGCCGCGCGATGGCGAGCAGCTTGAACGAGAGCTGTAAGGGGTATTCCATCGATTTGTTCTCCTCCAACTGATTCTCCTTCGCGCGCGCCGCGCGTCCTACTCGACGGGCGCGCCCGCGTCCTTCCAGGCCTTCCAGCCGCCGGCCAGCGAATAGACTTGGCGGTAGCCCATGCGCTGGAGGTTGTCGCAGGCGAGGGCCGAGCGATAGCCGCCGCCGCAGTAGAGGATGAGTTCGGCGTCGTGGTCGGGGTGACGGGTTTCGATGTCGCGCTCGATGATGCCGCGTCCCATGTGTTCGGCCCCCGAGGCGTGACCGGCCTCCCACTCGTTGTCCTCGCGCACGTCGATCAGGCGCGCCGACGTGTTCTCGGAGAGACGCCGGCGGGCCTCCTCAACTGACACCTCGCGGACGCGAGCGCGCGCCTCGTCCACGATCTTCAGGAACCCTTCGGTGTGTTTCATCTCGCCTCCCGCCCCCGCCGCGCGGCTCATTGTCAGCCCCGCCGGGTTTGACTTTCAAATTCTCACTTTGCTACATCATAACGCTTCCCGCGTGAGGCTGTGGAGTCTTGATGAGAAAAAATCTCGTGTCGTGCGCGCTTGCGCTCTTTGTTTCGGCCGCCGCTATGGGCTGTCGCACAGGCCCCGCCTCGCAAGGGGGCGCGAACGCGGGCGGCGGCCCGGACGCGGGCGTCGTCGGCGGGGCCGTCGCGGAGGTCAACTCGTTCACCGACGAGTTGTTGAAAAAGATCGACTCGGCGCAAGACCCGGCGGCCGGGGCCGACGAGGCGCAGGCGTTTCTCGACGCGCGCAAGGTGGAGATGAAGGCGCGTCTCGACGCGGCGCGCGCAAGCCGAGAGTTTCAGGAGAGCGCCGAGGCGCGCGGCCGTCTGCTCGACGCCGAGGTGACGAACATCGACCGCGTGTCGTCTTTACGCACGCGCCACATCGACCGCTGGATGCGCGACCCGCAGTTTAAGGCGAAGCTCGACCGCCTCGTTGCGGACTACGACGCGCTGTGGCCGCGAGCCGGCTGAATTGGAGTTGGGGCGCGCGACCCCGTATAATGGCGTTTGAAACAGCCCAAACACATCGCGCACTTTCGGGCCAAACGGCCCGGCTCCCCGGCGGGCCGAGAGTGTGTCGGGCCGGATTTATAAGCCGCGCCGCCCATGTCTCAATTACCGATAAACGTACTAGAGAGAGAGGACTCCGAACAAGTGTCAACGGAACAGTTTGATGTGACGATCATCGGCGCCGGCCCCGGCGGCTACGTGGCGGCCATCCGCGGCGCGCAGTTGGGCCTGCGTGTAGCGCTCGTCGAGAAAGACAAAAGATTGGGCGGCACCTGCGGTCTGCGCGGGTGCATCCCGACGAAGCAACTGCTGATGTCGGCGCACATCTACGAGCAGATGCAGCACGCGAAGGAGTTCGGCGTGCAGGCGTCCGAAATCAAACTCGCCTTCGCCGACGTGCAGAAGCGCAAGGACAAGGTCGTCACCAAAAATTCGGCCGGCGTCTCCTATCTGATGAAGAAGAACAAGGTGACGGTCTTTAGCGGCAGCGGCAAGCTCGCGCTCCCCGGCAAGGTCGAAGTCACCGGCGCTGACGGGAAGACCGAGACCGTCAACACCAAAAACATCATCATCGCGACGGGGTCGGTCGTCCGTCCCATCCCCGGCTTTGAGACCGACGGCGAGCGCATCGTCAACAGCGACCACATCCTTGAGCTGAAAGAAGTGCCGAAGTCTCTCGTCGTGTTGGGGTCGGGCGCGGTGGGCACCGAGTTCGCCTCCGTCTACTCGCGTTTCGGCACGGAGACGACGCTCGTGGAGTTGATGCCACGTCTGATGCCGCTCGAAGACGAGGAGGTGTCGAAGGAGCTGGAGAAGTC
>DASVES010000529.1:0-5773 GCA_036380435.1 Pyrinomonadaceae bacterium
CGAGACACGCAGGTTGTAGGGGACGCGCACGAGGATGATGCGGTCTTGCAGGGCCTCGGACTTGCGGTTGCCGGCGAACGCGATGTACTCGTTTTCGTTCGTGTGCGAGACGATGACCTCGTCGGCGTAGATCATGGCGAAGCGGCCGGTCTTGATCGACTGCTCCTGCGAGAGCGTGAGGAGGTTGTACAAAAACTTCTCGTCACACTTGAGCATCTCGATGAATTCCATGACGCCGCGGTTGGCGATGTTGAGTTCGCCGTCGAAGCGGTAGGCGCGCGGGTCCGATTCGACGCCGACCTCGCCGATGGTCGAAAGATCAATCGAGCCGGTCAGCTCGGTAATGTCTTGAGATTTTGGGTCCGAGGGGCTGAATGTGCCGATGCCGACTCTCTGCTTCTCGGAGAAGAGCACGCGCTGCACCATCACGTCCTCGTGGCGGCCCTGATAGGTGTGCTCCAGCACGTAGCGGCACTGCGGGCAGAGGTCGCCCTCGATGTAGAGGCCGTAGTGTTTTTCGATCTCGGCGCGCAAGCCCTGCGGGATGAGGTGCAGCGGCTCCTCGTGCATCGGGCAGTCTTTGATGGCGTAGACGGCTCCCTGCTCGGCGCGCGTCCAGTCTTCGAGGCCGCGCTTGAGCATCGAGACGATGGTTGACTTGCCGCCGCCCACCGGCCCCATCAGGAGCAATATGCGCTTGCGGACTTCCAGCCGCTGCGCGGCCGACTTGAAGTACTCGACGATGCGCGAGATCGGTTCTTCGATGCCGTACAACTCCGAGGCGAAGAAGTTGTAGCGCGTGACCTCGTCGCGCGTCTCGGGGTTGAGCTTTTCGACGCCCGCGGCGTGCACCATGTCGTTGATGCGGGCGTGGGAGAGCTGGGCGATGCGTGGCTGTTGCGAGACCAGCTCGAAGTAGTCGCGGAAGCTGCCCTCCCACTTCAGGGCTTCGTGCTCGCGGCGCAGGTCTTCGAGTCGCTCGCTGATGTTGAATCGGGGTTTGCCATCCTTCTCTTCGTGCATAGCCTTCTTATGTACCTCTCGTCGGCTTCGCGCTCGTTGGACGGCGTGGGGAAAGTCACGCCCTACTTGTTGGACTCGGTGGACGGTTGGTGGGAGTGCGGCTCCCGCCACTTCCGGGCCGCGTGCGGCAGTCGGCCTCGACGCGCGCGAGAACTTAAGGCGCACGCGCATAAGCGCCGGGCGCGCCGTCGAAGCTTTTCCAACCGTTCAATGAACCGGCTGAGTTTTGAACTCGGGAGATTGTCGTTCTGTGTCGGGGCGGTCCAGCGCGCCCGTCGCTTACAGACAAGTATAAGGCGGCGGGACATCAAGTCAATGCTTATTTTCCTCGGCCGCGAGCGTCACGCGCGGGCGAACAAGGCCGCGCGCGGCGTCGAACGTGCCCACGGCGAGGAGGCCGCCCGCCTCGTCAAAAAGGCTTACGTGAGCGCCGTCCGGCCACTCAGGCTGTGGCTCCGGCGCACCCACGGCTGCGCCGTGACGCACCTTCTGCGCCTCCCGCCCGCTTAGATGCACGGCCGGCATCCCGGAGAGCGCCGCTTTCATGGGGAGAAGAATTTCAGCGCCGGCGCCGGCCTCGGTCTTTGTTTGCAGCTCGTCCAGAGTATGTGCGCCGGAGATTCTGAACTCGCCCGCGCGCGTGCGCCTAAGCGCCGAGAGGTGCGCGCCTGCGCCGAGCTGTTCGCCGAGCGACTCGGCCAGCGCGCGGACGTATGTGCCCGCGGAGCAGACGACGCGCGCGCGCAGGTCGCACGTCCCGTCGTCGTTCGCGAGCAGCCACAGGCTCGCTTTGTCGCTCATGATCTCAAACTCACTGACGCGGACGCGCACCGCCTTGCGTTCGACTTCTTCCCCCTTGCGCGCCAGCTCGTAGAGTTTCTTCCCCTGCACCTTCTTCGCGGAGTACATCGGCGGCACCTGTTCGATCTCCCCGCGCAGGTGTTCGAGCGCCGTCTCGATCTCTTCCCTCAACGTGTCGGCGCAAGGCCGCGCCTCGCCGCGCGGCGTGCCCGTCAGGTCGCCCGTGTCGGTCGCGTAGCCCAGGCGGATGGTCGCCTCATACTCCTTCTCCGCGCCCGAGAGAAACTGCGCCAGACGCGTCGCGCGGCCCACGAGCAACACGAGCACGCCCGTAGCGAACGGGTCGAGCGTCCCCGTGTGCCCGATGCGTTTCTCCCTGAGCAGCCGGCGCGCGCGCGCCACCACGTCGTGCGAAGTCCACCCGTCGGGCTTATCGACGATCAGTATCCCTTCCATCATCGAAGCAATCATAAACGAGCGCCGCCGTTTCCGCTTCATCGCGGACGGGCGTCGCGTCGTTGGCTTTACAACCTGGCGCGTCTCCGCGTTTAATCTGTTCCTGCCAGCCCTTCCACAAGTTTTTCTACAGATACGGGAGATGACCATGAAGAACAACTCCGCACTGCGCCTGCTGCTCGCCTGCGTCGTCACGCTTCTGCCCTTCTCGCAGACGGCTCGCGCGCAGACGACGCCCTACCTCTCCGACGACGAAATCCGCATGCTCTCGAACGAACTCTCCGGCGACCGCGCCTTCGAGCACATCCGCTGGCTCTCACACTGGCACCGCGACTCCGGCATGGAGGGCTACTTCAAAGCCGCCGAGTACGTCCAACAGGCGGCGAAGGAGGTGGGCCTCGAAGAGGTGCGCTTCGTCGAGCAGCCGCTCGAAGGGCCGAACTACACGGCGCGCTCCGCCGAGTTGTGGATGGTCGAACCCGTGGAGGTCAAGCTCGCCGACATCGGCGAACACAACGTCTATCTCGCCGACATGAGTCGCGACGCCGACTTGCGCGCCGAACTCGTCTGGATCGGCGACGCCTCCGAAGACGCGCTCAAGGGCATTGACGTAAAAGGCAAGATCGTCCTCACCAGCAACCAGCCGGGCGTCGCCGTGCAGACGGCCGTGTGGGGCAAGGGCGCCGTCGGCGTCGTCTCCTTCGCCCCCTCCGAGAGCAAGAACCCCGTGGACTACCCCGACCAGATCGCGTGGACGCGCATCTCCTCGCGCGTCCCCGAAGGCAAGACCGGCACGTTCGCCTTCGCCCTCTCGCCGCGCAAGGGCGAGATGCTGCGCCGCGTGCTCGAAACTAAAAACGAGCAGGACATCTTCGGCACCGGCAAGACGACGAAGGGCGGGCGCGTCGTCCTCAAGGCGAAGGTCGATACGGAGTTCGGCGCGGCGCCGGGGCGCACCGGCTACGTCGAGGGCGTAATTCGAGGAACAAAGCACAACGATCAGGCCATCGTCCTCACCGCGCACTTGCAGGAGGAAAAAGGCTCGGCCAACGACGACGGCTCCGGCTGCGGCAATCTTCTGGAGATGGCCCGCGTCTTCAACAAGCTCATCCGCGAGGGGCGCATCCAGCGCCCGCTGCGCGACATCAAGTTCTGGTGGACGGACGAAATCTATTCCGAGTATCGACACTTCTCCGACCACCCCGAGGACGCGCGACGCATCCTCGCCAATCTCCATCAGGATATGACCGGCGCCAATCAGGCGATTGGCAGCCGCGTCCAACACCTCATCCGCGCCCCGCACTCGCGCACCTCTTACCTCGACGCGCTGTTTGAGAGCGTCGGCGCCTACGTCATCAACACCAATAACGGCTTCCTCGCCGCCTCGCGGCAAGGGGGCCTTCCGCGCCCGCACACGCGCCCCATCTACTCTTCGCTCGGCACGCGACAGGGCTACAACGCGCGCTTCGTCCCGTGGTTCGGCTCCTCCGACCACATGGTCTTCCTCGAAGGCGCTATCGGCATCCCGGCCGTCGCCCTCATCAACTGGGACGACGACTTCATCCACTCCTCCGACGACGACCTCGACCTGATCGACCCCACGCAACTCAAACGCAACGCCTTCATCGTCGCCTCGATGGCCTACTTCCTCGCCTTCGCCGACGACGCGGACGTGCCCGTCATCGCCGGCGAGACCTACGCGCAGGGCAGCGACCGTCTCGCCAACGACCTCAAGGTGGCGATGCGGCTTCTCAAAGAAGGCGCGAGTGACCCCGCCGGCAGTTGGAAGCGCGCTGTGTACATGATCGAGCAGGGCGTCGAGCGCGAGGTGCGCGCGCTCGAATCCGCGCGCGTCTTCGCCGGCACGAACCCGAAGGCCACCGACACCATCAACCAACTTGTCCGACGCATGACGGCGCGCGCCGGCGAACTCAACTCCGAGCTTGAGACCTTCTACCGCCAGCTCCACGCCGCCGCCCCGCGCACGCCGAGCGCTCTCACGGCCGAGGAGCAAGCCGCGCAGCGCAAAGTCCCCGCCAACGTCGCCCCGCTCGCCGACTACTTCGAGAAGCGCGGGCAAGCCCGCGCGAGCGGTCTCCGCCTCCACGGCCTGATGCGCGACGAGGTCTACAACTTCGTAGACGGACGCCGCACCTATTACGACATCTACAAGGCCGTCTACGCCGAGTCGCAGGCCGCCGGCACGTGGTACTACGGCGCCGTCACGCTCGCCGACGTGGTCAAACTCCTCGACGCAGCCGTTGAAGCAAAGGCATTGACGCTGAAGTGAGCGCCGGCTGGCGCGTTAATCATGTATCGGTTAAGTGGGACGTTGATTCCACGCGTAGCGAGCCGCTGTAAGCGGCGGCAGAATGTAGCCCCGGTCGTGAGACCGGGGAACAGGGTCAAAAAAGACATGAAGCCCCGGAGGGGCGAAAGAACCGCGCCGATGCCGAGCTTGATATTCATCGACGCGATTCTTTCGCCCCTCCGGGGCTTTGATTCTCTAATCGTGTTTTGTACCCACGGCTCGCGCCGTGGGCTAAAATCTTCCGCCGCTCCGCGGCTCATTGACGCCTGCGCTTCTAGCCACTCGAACTCCCGTCATCGATCTTCAAAGCGCGCGTTTGCCGCCCGTCACGCGCGCGGGTTAAATTTATCTCCTGATGCGAAGGAGAAGACCAACGCCGGCCAGAGACTTGCGCGCGGACATGGAGGAGAAGCGCCCGGCGCGCCCGATTGACGCGGCGAAGGCGCGCGCGCGCACCATGCAGCGCGCCGCGAAGCTGCTGGCCGCCAAGCCGCGCTCGGTCGCGGAGCTGCGCGAGCGTCTGCTGGAAAAATCTTGGACGGACGAGGCGGCCGTGGACGCGGCCCTCGACAAGCTCAAGGAGTACGGCTACCTCGACGACGAGCGTTTCGCCTTCGGCTTCGCCTCCTTCCGCGTCCGCCAGAAGCCCGTGGGCCGGCAGCGTCTCGCGCGCGACCTCCAGTTGAAGAAGGTTCCGCGCGAGACCGCCGACGCCGCGCTCGACCTCGTCTACGAGGAGACGCCTGAAGAACAGCTCATCGACCGCGCCATCGAAAAACGCGTCCGCCTCCGCGGTCGGCCCTCGACGCGACAGGAGACCAAGAGTCTCTTCGACCACCTCCTCCGACAGGGCTTCTCCGGCGACCTCGTCTACCGCAAAGTCCGCGCCGCCTCCGCCGCCGAGGCGGATGAGACGGAAGAGTCGCCCGCCGATTAATCGTCGCCGCCGGCTCGCACATCCGCTCGTTTAGCTCGCCCCACTTCCACATGCTAAACTTACGTTTTCGGCACACCCCACTATTTCCCGCTGACGGGTTCGGTGGCCGCACTGCCGGGAAGTTGATCGCTGAATGCTGACCGCTGAGAGCTTTTTATGACCGGAAACGAAGTTAGAGAAATTTTCCTGAAGTACTTCGAGCAGCAGGGCCACCGGCGCGTGCCCTCAAGCCCGCTGCTGCCGAC
>DASVES010000530.1:0-10170 GCA_036380435.1 Pyrinomonadaceae bacterium
CGACGATATAGTGCTGAGGTAAAGCTCGTTCGTGAGGATACATAGCGCCCTACAATGCTAAGAGGCAAAACAATTGAGCCGACTTCGGCGACCCAACTCCTATTATGACGAGTGGGTCGATGTTATGGGCGGCCGAGCCGAGATCATGCGACTTCGGGTCGGCCGCCACACTTCGCGTCACGAACTATCGTTAAATGATTAGCCGTCGTCGCAGCCCGGTGCAAGCTCCAACTGCCACGCTGCCTATACGTGTTGATCTACCAGAATCGTGTTCCCGTCCGGGTCGGCAATCATCAAGCTGGCCGGGCCTGTGGAGCTTTCGTCCGCTTCCGAAATCATGTTTACGCCACTCGCTTTGAGCCGGCGCTGCAACTCTCGAACGTCCGTGAATTCTCCGAGTGGCTGGGCGTCGCTATCCCACCCCGGGTTGAAGGTGAGAATATTCTTATCGAACATGCCTTGAAACAACCCGATAGCGTGGTCGCCGTTTTTCATAATCAGCCAGTTCTGCGATTGATCTCCCATGAAAACTGTAAAACCCAACTTCTCGTAAAAGACCTTCGACGCCTCGATATCTTTGACAGCCAAGCTCACAGAAAAAGCTCCCAGTTCCATAAGTTCCTCCTAAGTTTTGTTTCCGGCGCAAAACGCCCCAGGCTCAGGGAACGCCTTATATCACAACCGCGTCTCTGGAACAAGACATTGTTGCGTACATGCAACACCAAGTGAAACTCATCACGTCACGAATTCAGCCGCGCCGAGCCAACAGCCTTCAAGGCTAACCGCCGGAGCACAACGATGAATGGAATGCTCTCGAGGCGTGGGCTGGAATGAGTTGTTCGGCGGCGCGCCCGCGCGAGCCTCCGGCCTGTGACCGACTACTGGTAAACCTCGCCATCGTGTTTGATCCAGCCCGCTGCGTGACGCTTGCCTGGGTCGCGATGTGTCCAGTGAATCACGCCCCCTTTGGCGTTCCATTCATACTCGCCGCTGAACGACACCACGTCGCCTTTGCGAAGTCCGACAACTCTCGGCGCCAGATCGATGTTGTGCGAGATGAGGAGCGTCTGGCCCGAGGCGAGCGCCACGATGAAGCGCTGATGCCGGCTGCCGTCGTTGTCGTCCGAGAGCACCCTTTGAACGACGCCCTGCCCTTCCACCTGAATGTTGCTCGTGCGTTGCTCGAAGGCGCGGGCGAGCGTCTCGTCGCTGCCCGAGAACGCTCGGGGCGGCCTGCGAGGCTTACGCGGGCGGGATTTCTGTGCGGCTTCAGCCTTGAAACTATACGAATCATCATGCAGAGGGGCGCTCAAGAGAAGACTTAGGCCGAAGATAAGCGAGATGAGTTTACGCGTATTTTGTCTCATTATTACCATCCGAGTTAGTAGCCGAACTCTAATGATACCGAACGGTTCGGCCTCACATCTCCAGCAAGGGAGTGAGGCCGAACCGTTCGGTCTAAATGCTTTCGGACTTCGCGGCGACTGCTTGCCGGCCGAGTTAGTTCTTCAGCTTCTCAAGGGCGCTTTTGGCGCTCGCCAGATTCGGGTCAACCTCCAGAGCCTTGCTGTAGAACTCGACGGCCTTATCCTTCTGACCTTTGAGCGCGTAGAACTCGCCGATGCTGTCGTAGAGGTTGGCCTCTTTGGGGTACAGCTCGGCGGCGAGCTTGAGGAGTTCGAGGCCGGCGTCGCGGCGGCCGTTGGCGGCGAGGTCGTAGGCGATGGAGTTGAGGGAGCCGGGGCCGGCGACGCCGGTCGGGTCAATCTCCTTCGCCTTGAGAAGCAACTCGCGCGCGCCGGACGGCTCGGCGTAGGCCAGTTGCGTGACGGCGAGGTAGGCGTTGGCGGTGGCTGAGTTGGGGTAGAGTTCGCGTGCGAGGCGTGCGGCCTTGAAGGCCCGTTCGCGTTCGCCCGCGTGGACGAGCTGGCGCACGGCCGGGGCGAAGTCGCCGAGGTAGTTGGGGTAGATTTCGGCCCCCGCGAAGGCGCGCTTGAGGGCGGGCGCGAGCGCGTCGAAGTCGGAGGCGGACGACACCGAGTGACGGCGAACTTCGTCCGTGTAGCTGCGCGCCCAGCCCCGCGACCACTGCTCGATCAGGCGCTCGACCGGCGCGGAGAATTTCAGCTCGGCGGGGTAGTCGGCGCGCGACTTGTAGAGGGCGATGTAGTCGGCGAAGAAAGAGAGCGCGCCCGAGCCGGTGTAGGCGTTGAGGCGGGCGGGGCCGTGGCGCTCGGCGAGACGCGCGGCCATCAGCGAGCCGACCTTGACGAAGGGCTGGCCCGCCGCCGGATGCCGGCCCGCGCCGAGCTTGGCCGCGGCCTCCTGCGCGTTGGCAGCGAGGGCGTCGGCGCTCATGTGCGTGTTGAAGTAGGTGAACGCCTCGCGAGCCTCGGCGTCGGTCTTCGAGAGCGGTTGGGCCGTGCGGGCGAAGTGGAGGAGACCCCACTTGTATGTGTCGTCGAGGCCGCGGTAGAGCGCGTCCTTTGCGCGGTCGCCGGTGTAGGCGGAGACGGCCAGCGGCTCATCTGTGAGAATCTGGAAGAGACGCATGACGTAGGCGTCCGGGTTGGCCGACTCGAAATTGCTCGCGGCGGCGAGGGCGAAGTTCTGCGCGGGGAAGTTGTAGAGCGTGGTGCGCGTCTCGTTCTGCGCGCCGCCGTGGGCGACGAGGAAGCGGCCGTTGAGTGGGTTGGTCTGCCAGCCGAGGCCGTAGTCCGTGAGACGACCCGCGGTGGTGGCCGCGGTGTCGTACATCCGCGCGACGCTCGCCGGCGCGAGGAGCTTGCCCGTGTTGAGAGCGACGGCGAAGCGGAGCAGGTCGGGGACTGTGGAGCGCGTGCCGCCGCCGGCGAAGCGGCTGCTGATGTCGATGAACTCGGAGTTGCGGAGCTGTCCGCCGACGAGCTGGTAGCCGCGCACGCGGTTGGGGATCAGCTCCAGCGGGTCGTCCATGCGCGTGTCGCTCATCCCGGCGGGCTTCCAGACGTTCTCGCGCATGTAGTCGGCGTAGGACTGACCCGAAGCGGCTTCGATGATCGCGCCGAGGAGGTTGTAGCCGTAGGACGAATAGCTGTAGCGCGTGCCCGGCTCGGCGACGAGGTCGAAGTTCTCGAAGATGGCGATGGCGGCGCGCGTGTCCTTGTGCTCCTTGATGTGGCCCTCGGTGGCGAAGTCGCGGTAGTGGCTAATGCCGCCGAGATGCGCGAGGAGCTGACCGATGGTGACGGGCCACTTCTTCTTCGGGAAGTAGGAGACATGTTTCTGCACCTCGTCGTCGAGATTGAGCTTGCCGCGTTCGGCGAGCTGCATGACGGCGACGGCCGTCATCGGCTTGGTGACGGAGGCGAGGCGGTAGGCCGACTCGGCTCGCGCCGGAAGCTTGTTCTCCAAATCCGCGTAGCCATAGCCCCTGACCCAGACGTAGCCGTCTTTGACGAAGCCGATGGTGAGCGCCGTCGTGCGGTCGGCCGCCATCTGCCGGCGGACGTACTCGTCGAACTCGCGCAGGCGCTCCGCGTACTTCGCCGGCACCGCCTCGTCGCGCGCCTTCGGCGCGACCGTCGGGTTTTTGGATTGCGCGCGCGTCGTTGCGGAGTACGGCAGGAAGAAGGAGGAGCCTGCCAGCGAGACGGACAGGACGAGTGCGGAAAATCTTCTCATGTGGAACCTCTCTCGAAGGGGTGTGTGCGGCCGATGCGCCGGGGCTGTGGCACGAAGGATACAACGACTGCGGCCGCGGGCGGAAGCCCCGGATTTCTATTTACTCTTTACCCCCCCCGCGGCCGGCTGTGGTGAAATGTTTCCACTCGGTCATGCATAACCAGACAGAGGTGCCAGATGAAGTGCCCGTTTCCAGGCATCTCGCCTGGAGCGTTTGGGCTTTGGCCCTGGAAATACCGCGGCACACGCCCATCCCCATTACTCACAAAGGGGGAAATGAAGTGGACATCCCACGTAAAGCATTCCTGCTGATGGCCTGGACGTTGTTAGCAACAGCGGGCGGGCCGGCCGCTCCCCTGAGCCGGGGGCTGGAGAATAGTCCCCGCCGGTGCCCGCAGGACGCGGAGGAAATCAGAGTTCCCTCCGCCGCGTCGTTGATCTGTCTGGAGTTCGACAAGAAGGACGTTCTGGTCGGGAGCGTCAACATCCCGTTGACCGTACAAATCACTTCACTCAAAGAGAAGCCCCTCAAACTCGTGGACTTTTCCCCGGCCGATGACAACGGCACGGAGAAGCTGATCAAGTTCGCGAAGTCGGGGGAGGAGGAACTTCCTTTAGAGGGTGGGGTGGAGGTGAGGAGCGTGTATCGCTTCCACTTCTCCATTGCCGAGAACGCGGAGCCGCGGAGCTACGCGATCCGCGTCCAACTCAAGTACGCGAGTAAGGACCCGCCGCCCTCTGCCGAATCGTTCCACCTGAAGGTGGGAGGCTCCGGCGCAGTCAGACTCGCCGACAACACCAGGACGGTTTCGGCCATGACCGGCGAGATCACTACGCAGCACCTCGAAGTGAAGGGCGCGTACTACTACCCGGTTCGCCTCCGCCAGGTGACGATCTACTCGGACCCCGCGGACCTCGTCGCCCGAGTTGCCATCCCTGCGGACGTGCCCATCAGGAATCGCAAAGAGGTGGAGACGATAGACGTCTCTTTCCCCGTGCGTAAAATGGAATTGAAAGATTGGATCTCCGCGTTCGGCAGTGAGAATAAGCTCTGGTTCGAGTTCGAGTATGAGGACGACGAGAAGCGTGTGTTGAAAAGCCGGGACGCACTCAAGCTGGCCGTCAGGCCCAGCGTCCTGGCCCTCGTCTCGGCGATTTTACTCGGCGTGTTGGCGGGCACTATCGTGAAGACAGACTTGAAGCGCCTTCAGGTTGAAGGGTACATCACGAGAAGGCAGAAGGCTCTCTTCATCGTCGGCACGAGCGTCATCGGCCTCATCGCGGCGTTGGTCGCCCTCTTCGGCGAGGTGCAGGTCAGCGTCTTCAAATTCAACGGCTCATACGACAGTCCAAAGGTGCTTTTCCTGATCGGCCTGGCGGCGACGCTGGCCGGCCCGCCGCTCCTGTACGGCATACTCAAGTCGTCGAAAGGTCAGGTGGGGCAGGACAACCCGCGCGAGCAGAAGGAGTGAAGCTGTGTCCACATTCAGAATGACTCGGTCGAGAAGAGTTTTTCTACAGGCGTGGGCAGCCTGCGGGCTGCTGTTGGCCTCGTCCGGGGCCGTTGCCCAGAAACAGGCGCCGCCCGACAAGAACGTGTTGGCAAAGGGGAATCTCTACTACAGCAGCGACGACATCACGGATAAAGCCGCCAGGGAATACAGGGAGGTCAAGAAGAAGTACAAAGGGACGAGAGATGGCGAAGCGGCGCAGTACCTTCTGGCGAGCTATTACCACCGCAAGTTTTACATCGTCAGGGCAAAACAGCGCGAGGACGACGAAGACGCCATCCACGAGGCGCAGGAAGAATATGAAGATTACATCAAGATTTATGCTACGGCCCCGTCGCCGGAATGGCTGGCCGATTCGCATTTCAACCTGGCGCTAATCTGGTTTGAGTATGGGCACAAGGCAATGGCCCTCGACTACCTTAATAAACTCCAGCAGGCGGCCGAGAAAGACCCAAAGGTCTATATCTATGATGTCCTTTGGTCACCACGCAGCAACGACCGGGTGGAGGGCTACTACGATTCCGCTCAACTGGCCGCCTTCACACGCGAGCAGATAAACAACGGCCTCACCACGGGTGAGACCGTGGAGGCACTAAGGGCGTGGTGCCGGGGTCAGCAGGGCGAATAGGAGAGTGCCCCCAGGACGCGAGCTAAGCGCAGGGCCGTGGGCGAATACCCCACGGCCCTGCGCGCGAGCGGCAAATTGGAGTCCGAGTGGTTTACTCTTCTTCCTCGGCCCTCGGAGCGGGTCTTCTTTCGATGGGCTGGCGCGTCGGCCGGGCGGCTCCCGCGCTCATGGCCTGTCACGCCTCCTGTTGTCCGTCATCGGGTTGCCCTGAAAGTCGATCTCGACCTCGGTCTCCCACCCCGTCCAGTTGCCGCCGGGCGAGGTCTGCTTTGTGCTGATGAGTGCGCCGTCACTGGTGATGGCCCAGAGCTGGACGCAGCCGTTATTCTGTCCGGCGGCGGCGATCTCCACGACCTGCGGCGTGTTCGCCCAGTCCTGCCAGCCGCTCCAGTTGCCGCCGGGCGAGCCCTGATAGCAGGTGACGAGCTTGTAATCCCGCGTGATGCCCCAGACCTGCCCGCCGCGCGGGCCGCCCTGCTGCGCCGCGCAGACGTTCCACATCTTCGGGGCGTTGTTCCAGTTCGGCTGCTGAATCCCGACCCAACTGCCGCCGGGCGACGTCTGCCAGTCGATCCAGAGTTGGAGTTCGAGGTCGATAACGAAGAGCTGGAGGCGGCCGTCGTTCTGGCCGGAGGCGGCCACGTCCTTGCAGCGCGGGGCTTTCTGCCAGTCTTGCCACGGACTCCAATTGCCGCCGGGCGTGATCTGGTAGGTGCTGGTGAGGATTTGATTTTCGGTGACGCCCCAGAGCTGCGCGCCGCGCGGGCCGCCCTGCTGCGCCGCGCCGATGGCGTTCATGCGTGGCGCGCCCGACCAGTTGGGGCCAGACCACTGACCCCAGTTGCCGCCGGGCGAGTTCTGGCTGATCGAGTAGAGCTGCTGCCGGTTGTCCAACACCCAGAGCTGGACGTTGCCGTTGTTCTGGAGGGCGCCGGCGATGTCGAAGACCTGCTGGTTCATGCCGTTCCAGTTCGGCCCAATCCACTCGCTCCAGTTGCCGCCCGGCGTGACCTGGAAGGTGGAGTTGAGCTTGTAGTTCTGCTGGACGCCCCAGAGCTGTGCGCCGCGCTTGCCGCCCTGCTGGCACGCCTCGATCTGGATGAGTGAGGGGGCTCCGGCCCACATTTTTCGGGGGGTATCGGTAGTCGTCATACGCCTGTCTCCTTTGAGGGTAAGGTAAGGAACAGATGATTCGGCGAGGTTGGGGGTTTCAGTGTCGCGTCAGACGAGGGAGTCGCGCAGCAGCGACGCCGCGCGACGGAAATATGCGGAGTGACTTGTGCGACCGCGCTGATACTAACCGCGCGCCGCCGCGAGGGTCAACAGAATAAAAATCGGGCGGCGACGGACTTCACCGTCGCCGCCCGCCCGTGCATATAGCGCGAGTCTGATGCACATCCCAAGAGATGCGTTACTCCTCCTCCTCAGCACGGATGCGGCCCTCGGAGCGGGCCTGCTCGACGATCTTCTGGGCGATCTGTCCGGGGACGGGGTCGTAGTGGGAGAACTCCATGTGGAAGGAGCCGCGGGCCTGTGTGATGGAGTTGAGCTTCGACTGATAGTCGAGCATCTCCGACATCGGCGCCTGCGCCTTGACGACCTGATTCTTGCCGCGCATCTCCATGCCCTGCACGCGGCCCCGACGGGAGTTGAGGTCGCCCATGATGTCGCCGCTGTACTCCTGCGGGGCCACCACCTCCACGTTCATGATCGGCTCCAAAAGCGTCGGCTTCACCTTCTCGACGGCGTTGCGGAAAGCCTTGCGCCCCGCCGCGCGGAAACTGTGCTCGTCGGAATCGACCGTGTGGTAGGAGCCGTCGATGAGCGTCACCTTGAAATCGACGAGCGGGTAGCCGGCAATCGCGCCGTGCGCCGCCGCCTCGACGATGCCCTTCTCGATGGCCGGGCGAAACTGCTGCGGCACCGAGCCGCCGAAGATTTTATCCTCGAACTTGAACCCGCCGCCGCGCGGCAAAGGCTCGAAGACCACCTTGCAGTCGCCGAACTGACCGCGCCCGCCCGTCTGCTTCTTGTGTCGGCCCTGCACCTCGGCCCGCGTTGTGATGGTCTCCTTGTAAGGGACTTTCGGCGGGTGGAGCGCCACCTCGACGTGATAGCGGTTGCGTAGCTTCTCGACGACGGTCTCGATGTGGAGCTGGCCTGAGCCGGAGAGGATGAACTCCTTGGTCTGCGCGTCGCGCGTGAAGTGGAGCGAGGGGTCTTCTTCGAGGATGCGGTGCAGAGCGGCGCTGATCTTCTCCTCGTCCTGGCGCGACTTCGGCTCGATGGCGAAGGCGATGGCCGCCTCCGGGTACTCCACGCTCGGGTAGAGGATGGGCGCGGCCTTCTCCGAGAGGGTGTCGCCCGTCTGCGTCTCCTTGAGCTTGACGCAGGCGATGATGTCGCCGGCGTTGGCCTCCTCGATCTTGTCGAGCTGCTTGCCCTGCATCGAGTGGAGCGCGCCCAATCGCTCGGGCGTGCCGCGCGAAGTGTTCTGCACGGTGGCGTCGGACTTGACGTGGCCGCTGACGACCTTGAGGACGTTGATGCGGCCGGCGAAGGGGTCGGCCACGGTGCGGAAGACGTAGGCCGAGAAAGGCTCGCCCGCGTCGTACTTGCGCGTGGCCGGCTGACCGCCGTCCGACTCGGCGGCCGTGTGCCCGTGCTCGGCCTCGTGGGCGTTGGGCGCGGGCGCGTAGTCGATGATGCCGTCGAGGACGTTTTGCAGACCGACGAGCGTCGCCGAAGAGGCCGCAAACACCGGGCACAGTCGGCTCGCCGCAATCGCGCGGGGGATGCCCGCGACGATGTCTTCCTCGGGCAGCGTGTCGGTCTCGAAATATTTCTCCATCAGCGCGTCGTCCGACTCGGCGATGACCTCGATGAGACGCTTGCGCTCTCTGTCCGCGAGGTCGCGCCCGTCGGCCGGGATGTCGATCTCTTTGGCCTTGCCGTCCTTGAACTCGTAAGCCTTCATGTGGACGATGTCCACGACGCCGCGAAAGCCGGCCTCCTGTCCGATGGGAAGCGTAAAGGGGACGATGGCGCGGCTGAAGGTGGAGCGGGCGCTGTCTAAGGCCATGCCGAAATTGGCGTGCTCGCGGTCCATCTGGTTGATGACCATCATGCGCGGCACCAGAAACTCGTTGGCGTAGGCCCAGGTCTTCTCAGTCTGCACCTCGATGCCCTTGACGGCGTGGACGACGACGAGCGCGCAGTCGGCGACACGCAGGGCGGGCCGCGCGTGCGTGACGAAGGCGGCGTAGCCGGGCGTGTCGATGAAGTTGATCTTGTGGTCGCGCCACTCACAGTGGGCGAGGGCCGTGTTTAAGGTCACCTTGCGCGCGATGGAGTCTTCCTCGTAGTCGGTGACGGTCGTGCCCTCATCGACCTTGCCCCAGCGCGGGGTGGCGCCCGAGACGTGGAGCAGCGAGCTGAGGAGCTGCGTCTTGCCCGCGTCGCCGTGGCCGACGACGGCGAGGTTGCGGATGTGGTCTGTCGGATAGACTTTCATAGAATACGGGGAAGCGTCCTTTCGAGAGTTTTAGGGGCGTGCCGCGCCCGCCTCGTCGCCGAGCCTGCACGGTCGCCCTGCCGAAGCTGTATGCGGGATGAAACTGACTTCGGGCTGAGGGGCTAATTTATCCGAGCGTCAGGCGGAAAAGCAAGCGGCCAAAAAAACCGTCAATCGTCAATCGTCAATCGTCAATCGCGAATCGAGGTTGACACTACCTCCCCCTTGAAAGTTTGCCACCCAACGTCACGGAGACTCCGTCGCGATTTACGATTTACCATTGACGATTGACGGCCCCGGAGGCATCATGTTTGCACACTCTCCCGGCAGAACGGCGGCGATGGTCGCCGTAAAACTTCAACAAGTCTCTCCCCCCGATGAACTTACGTTCTTTCAGGAGGTCGGGTATGAGATTCGGAATCAGTACACTCAAGCGGACGATTAGCGCGCTGATGATCGGGGCCTTCCTGCTCATCGGCATGGCCGCCCCCGCCGAGGCTCAGAGGCGGGGCAAGAACAAGAACAAGTGGGACAGGCACGACACCCGAGGCCGCCACGACAACGGCCGTCACACGGGCTGGACGCGCGGGCGTCACCTCGGCTGGGGGAATCGCGACTGGGACGACGACGACCGCCGCCGCCGCAGACGGCGGGCCTTCAGGCGTGATCGGCGAGACGACCGGCGCGACTGGCGGGACAACCGACGCACGTCCCAACGGCGTTGGGATCGCAACGACTGGAGAACACGCGCCTACGGCAATCGCGTCGGCTACAACCGCCGCTTCCGTTAAGACGCGGCGCGTCGATGGTCAACCAATCTGTCCGAGCAAGAGAAGGGCGCGGCCCGATAGATC
>DASVES010000531.1:0-11847 GCA_036380435.1 Pyrinomonadaceae bacterium
AAAAGGGCGGGCCGCGTTGACCATGATCAACGCGGCCCGCCCTGATGACTGACGGTTCTGTCTCAAGCGGCGAGCTTCAACGCGACTGCGGCAGGCTTTTAGAAGCTGAAGCGAATCTGCGCCTGGATTTTGCGGTTGCCGGCCGCCGCGCTTCCGCCGCCGCCGAAGCCGAAGCTCTGAGCGAGGGCAATCGAGTTGCCGAAGTCGGGCGACAGAAGATTGCCGACGGGCTGCGAGAAGTTCGCGCGATTGAAGATGTTCTGGATGTTGATCGACAGGTTGATGTTGTAGCGCTTCTCGGTCGGCGCGCCGCCCATCATCATAAACATCCCGCCGCCCATCGTGGGGCCGCTTGGCGCGGGGCGAGCGCCACCGCCACCGCCTGAGTTACCGCGGCCACCGCTGCCGCCGCGCTGTCCGCCGCTACCTTGCGGTTGCTGCGTCGCGTTTGCCGCCGTCTCGCGCGCCGCGCCCGGCGGGTCGCCGAAGCCAAACGTCTTGCCGATGCGGAGGTTGACGACGAAGAAGTTCGGCCCCTGACCGTAGTTGCGCTGGATGGTCTGCTCGCCCGCGAGCGGGCGCAGGTTGAAGGTGCCGAAGCGCGTGCAGACGACGTTCGGCGACAGCGCCGTCCGCGTGGCGCAGGTGTCGCCGGAGACGAGCGACGGCCGCTCGGTGAAGAGCGTGTCGCCGTTCGTGTCCTGCCCCGTGATGATGTTGAAGGGGCGGCCCGAGTTGGCCTGGATGAACGGGTTGAGCTGAATCCTCCATTTCGTCACGGTGAAAGAGCCGTGGACGAACAGGCGGTGGCGCATGTCGAAGCTGGAGCGCCCGTACTCGTTCGAGAAGTCATAAGAGTTGGCGGGCGAGGCGATGCCGCCGCCGCCGAAGGGGCCGCCGAAGCCGCCGTCGGTGTCCGACTTCGCGCTCGCCAGCGTGTAGTTGGCGAAGATGGAGAAGTTCGGGTTGAGCCGCGTGTTGAAGCCGACGGAGAACTGGTTCATGTTCGAGACGCCGGACGACTCGTACTGGAGGATGTCGCCCGCGCCGGGGAAGGGGCGCACGGGGTCGATGCCCGCCACGCCGAACGTGCCCGGCAGCGGCGCGTTGATGTTACGCAGCCGCAGCAGGTGACGCGAGCGGATGGTGCCGACGGAGACGAAGGCGGTGAAGGTTTTGGTGAGTTGCCGCTCGACGTTCAAGCCGCCGAAGTAGGTGTGCGGCGATTCTATCCGGTCGTCGAGGCGGCGCGTGATCTGCGGCACGGCCGAAAGGCCGGAGAGCGCCGGCAGGAAGGCGACGCTGCCGTCCGCATTGAGACGCACCTGATTGAGGAAGTCGATGCCGGCCTCGGTGCGCTGATCGACGATGAACTGCTGCTGGCTGCCGTTGAAGCGGTTCTCCTGAAGCGTCAGGTTTTCGTTGACGCGGTCGTAGAAGACGCCGAAGCCGGCGCGGACAACCGTCCGGGCGGGCTGCCCCTGCTGCTGCGTGCCCGGCTGCCACGCGATGGCGACGCGCGGCGCGAAGTTGAGATTGCTGTCGATGTTCGACTGCCGCTCGTAGCGAAGGCCCGCCGAGAGCGTCAGGTTGGGACGCACCCGCCAGTCGTCCTGAATGAAGCCGCCGAAGTCGTACTGGCGCACGTCGGCCTCAGGCTCGCCCGACGCGATGGTGAACTGCGTGGGGCCGACGCCCAAGCCGGCGACGTTCGAGCGGAACTGGTCGAGCGAGCTGAAGACGAAGGTGCCGCCGAAGTTCTGGACGGAAACGTCTTTGATGGAGACGCCGCGCAGGCGAGCGCCGGCTTTGAAGGCGTGCGAGCCGAGCGTCCACGTCGTGTTGTTCTGAAGCTCGAAGCGCGTGTCCTCGCTAAACGACTGTCCGACCTGCGAGCCGCCGCCGTTGAAGGCGCCCTGCACGTTGACGGCCGGGATGGTGTTGTCGCCGTCGCGCTCGTTGCGGTTGCGCGTGAACTGGAAGCGCGTCTCGTTGATGACGCGCTGGTTGATGACGGCCGTCTCGGTGAGCTGTAATTGGTGCTGCTGCGTCGTCGAGTCGAACGCGCGCGTGGGCAACGTGAATTCGCTGCCGAGGCCGGAGTTCTGGAACTGTTGCCGGAAGAACTGGTAGCGGCCGACGAGCGTGTTCTGCGCATTTATCTGATAGTCAAAGCGCGGGCTAAAGGAAGTCCGGCGGTTCGGCGTCAGGACGCCGAGCGTGAACGGCGTCGGCTCCAGCGTGATGGGGTCGAGCACGCGCGCGTTGATGATGTCGTTTTCGTCGTCCTCGTTGCGCTCCAGATCAACGAAGAAGGAGGCGACCTTCGGCTTGATGGGGCCGGAGAGGTTGCCGCCGTAGCGGCGAATCTGGAAAGGCGGGCGCTTGTCGGAGCGCAGGAACGGGTTGCGAGAGTTGAGGCTCTCGTCCATGAAGGTGAAGTAGGAGGTGCCGCGCAGGCGGTCGGTGCCGGGGCGCGTGAGCACCTCGATGCGCCCGCCGAAGCCGGGGCGGTCGTTCTCGGCGGTGAACGGGTTCTGATTGATACGCACCTCGCGGATGGTGTCGCGCGAGGGCATCCGGCCGCCAGAGAAACCATCGACAAAAATCTGTCCGCCGTTGGGGCCGCCCGAGGGGCCGGCGAGCGCCTGAAGGGCGGCGGCCAGCTCGTCGGGGTCTTCGGGCAGGGCGTCGAGGTCTTTGTCTCGGAGGACGAGCGCGTCGGCGTTGGCGTCCGCATCGGTGCTGACGCCGGGGTCGGCCGTCACCGTCACCTCGTCGCGTTCAAGGGCCACGCCGAGCGTGATGTTGAGCTGCTGGCGCGCGCCGGCGGCGACCTCGACTTCGGCGTTCTCGTAAAGCGAGAAGCCCGCGCCCGTGGCGCGCACGGTGTACTTGCCCGCCGGCAGACCCGCGATCTGGTAATTGCCCTCGGCGTCGGTGACGGCCGCGCGCTCCTGAGCGCCGGGGATGACGGCCGTGACGCTCACGCCGACGACGACGCCGCCGAGTTCGTCCATCACCTGCCCGCGGATCGAGCCGGCGCCGGACTGCTGCGCCGACGCCGACAGCGCGCCGGCCGCAAGCGCGAGAATGAGCGCCGTGGTTCGTATCAGGTTTCTGCGTATGAAGTCCATTTGATTGCCTACTCTGAATTAGAATTTATTGACTCGTTGGAACTGACTTACGGATAGTACCGCGAGCGGTAGCGAGCGGGTGGCGCTCAAATCAGTGGTGCGCCTCGGGTGCGTTGACCCGCTCGCTACCGCTCGCGGTACTGTTGTCATGCTTTACGGCTGGCCGATGCCGAAGCCGAAGCCCATGCCGCCGTCGCCGCCGCCCATACCCGCGCCTCCGGGGCCGCCGCCGCTCACACGCCCGCCGCGCGCCTGCATCATCGCCACCAGCGGCTCGACGCCCGCGATGAGTTGAATCGCCGTTACCCGCGTGGGATCGACGCCCGTCGTGCTGAAGACGATCATCTGGCCGGGCTTGACCTCAGCGACGGTCGTCGCCGGCAGACGCTCAAGCATCTCCTGCATCGCATCTGGGCCGCCCATCATGCGGCGCTGCGGGCCGCCACCCTGCGTCGCCCCCTCGGGGCGCGCTCCGCCATGCTGAGCGCCACCTCCCGCAGGGGCGCCGCCCGGCCCGGCCTGCATGCGTACCATGCCGCCGCCGCCCATCGCCCCCATGTCGGGGAAACGCTTGAGCATCGAATCGCGGCTGATGACGACGGACACGTCCTGCCCGCCCTGACTGCTCTTGACCGTGATCTCGTTCTTCGCCGCATCGACCGCCGTCACCGTACCGAGAATCGTGCGGAACGAGCCGGAGACGATCTCTTCGGCGGTGAGGCGCTTGCCGTCTTCACTCTTCTCGCCCTTCGCGCGCAGTTGGTCGCCAGCCTTCAGCTCCTCGAAGGTGGACGACTTGGCGTCGGCGAACTTCACGGAGTCGGGCGCGTAGCGGCGAAACTTCGTCGCCTGCCCCGCCACGACGACTGCCGTCTGCGGCCCTTCGGGCGTGCGCCCGGTCGTCAGCGTGATCTCGCCGGCCGCCGCGTTAACGGCCGTGACGGTGCCGACCACGCCGCGGCGCTTCCACTCGGCGCGCTCGGCCTCCTGCTTGGCCGTCAGCTCGGCCTTCGTGTTGACGATGAGCGCGCGCGCCGGGATGCTCTTGCCGTCGTCGGCCGGCTTGCCGCGTGCCAGTACACGGTCGCCGACGCCGATCTCGGCGAAGGTCATCGGCACGGCCTTGTCGAGCTTCGTTTCGCCCGGAGGGTTCTTGCGGATGATGGTGTTGTCGGCGACCGTGACGATAACGACCGAGCCGGCGTCCGTCTTGAGCACGATCTGCTTGCCGGCCGTATCGGTCGCCACCACGTCGCCGAGGACGAGATTGGGCGTGATGCCGGGGTCAGACTTTTGCGGGGCCGTGGGCGGCGCGTGCGGCGCCGAGGTCTGCGCGTTGGCGCTCAGGCTCAGGGCAAAAAGGACGAGGGCCGAAACAATACACAGTTTCTTCATCAAATAATCCTTCCGGTCGGCCGGCGCTGTTTTTGGTTGCTGACGGGTCGGGGCGAATTGCCCGACTCGTTCGGGTTAACCACCTGTCTTACGTCGCGCCGGGCGGGTTAGTTCTCGCCTATCCCAGTCGCAAGTTCCCTGCCACGCGGCATTTACCAATAATTTACAACTGCCCCCAGCCCCGCGCCGCCTCCGGCCCCTCGACACGTCCCTGCCTTTTGAATTTCAGCGAATGTGGTCGAAAGGTTCCCGAAACTGCGGGGAATGCTCGCACCTGCTTAGACGCCTTACCCCCCCGGTCGGTTACAGGCAAATCCGTGCCGGCGAAAAAAAATCGGCCCGGCGCTCGGGGGCCGGGCCTGTTGGGGGTCGAGAACTGCGAGCCGCGCGCGAGTGTGTCCGCACGACTTTCACGCGGGCGACCGGGCATGTTCCACGCGCGCCGCGCGGACGGTCTCGCCTACTTCTTCGGCGCGGTTTTGAGCGCCTCTTCGATGCGGAGCTTCAGCCCCTCGTAAGAGCGGTCGTTGACGCGGCGGCCGTTGACGAAGATGGTGGGCGTGGAGCCGACGCCGAGTCTCTGCCCGTCGATGAGATCGCGCTGCACCTTCTCGGCCAGCTTGCCGGAGCTGAGCGCGGCGTCGAAGCGCGTCACGTCGAGGCCGGCGGCGAGCGCGAACTCCCGCAGGTTCTGCGCTCCGAGCGCCGACTGGTTGCGGTAGAGCAGCGCGACGTACTCCCAGTATTTGCCCTGCTCGCGGGCGGCCTCGGCGGCCTCGGCGGCCTTGAAGGCGTTCTCGTGCATGGAGAGCGGGAAGTCGCGGGCGACGACGCGGAGGCGGTCGCCGTACTCCGCGGCGAGGCGCTCGATGACGGGATGCGTCTGCGCGCAGCTCGGGCACTGGTAGTCGGTGAACTCGACGACGGTGACGGGGGCCGTCGCCGCGCCCTTCGAGGGCTGGTCGTCGGTGGCGATCTGGTAGACGGGCGCTTCGGGCTGCGTGATGAAGGTCTGGACGGAAGCGGCGTTGCGCAGGCGCTGCGCGAAGGCCGATGTCAGGTTCCCCTCGGCCTGCTGCTGGAGGAACTGGATGATGTCACTCTTGGTCTGCGCGAAGTCGCCGTTGATGCGCGTCTTGTTCTCGTTGTAGAACTTCTGCGCGTCGGCCTCGGTGACGGGCGTCAGCTTCGACTTGACCTCCGTTTCGAGCAGAGCGCGCGCCGTGACCTGTCGCTTCTGCGCCTCCTGCTCCAGCAGCAGGTCGTTGATCTTAATGTCCACCTCGCGCTTGCGCAGTTGAAAGATTTTCTCCTGCGCCTCGAAGACGAGCGGCTTGAGAGAGTCTTCGATGTCGCTCGAAGTGATGTTCTGGCCATTGACCGTGGCGAGGACGCGCGCGCGCTCGGCATCCGTAGCGGGCGGCTTCGGCTTCTGGACGAGCACCTTCACGTCGGAGGCGGCGCGCAGACGGTCGGCCAGCGCCTTCGCCGCCTCGCGCTGGCGCTGCTCGCGCAGGTAGCCGATGATGTCGGCCCTGACCTTCGCGAACTCTTCGTTGATGCGCGCCTTGTTCTGGTCGTAGAAGACCTGTGCCTCGGCGTCGGTCGGGTCGGTCGTCTTCGCGATGACCTCTTGTTCGAGAAGTTTGGCGGAGGTCGTGCCGCGCTTCTTGGCCTCGGCGTCGAGGAGGCGCGAGTTGATCTGCAAGTCCAACTCCCCGGCGCGCGCTTCGATGACCTGCCCCTTGAGCTTGTCGATCTGGGCCTGCGCGGCGGGACTGATGTCGGCCTTCGTGATCCGCACGCCGTTGGCGACGGCCAGCACTTCCGGCAGGAGCTTTGGCTCGCAGCCGCACTCGTCTTGCACCACCGGCGCGACAACTGCCGCGGCAGGGGCAGGCGTGGTGGCGGCGCGCCCCGGCGTGGGCGTCGGCGCGGGCGTCTTAGCCTGAGCGGGGCGCGCGCCCGGCGTCGCCGTTCCGGGCCGCCTCTGCGCCGCGACGGCGAGGGGCGCGGCGATGGCGATTGCCAGGAACAGAAGTGAGAACAGGCTGTGCTTCCGACTCATTGAATTTCTCTCCGATCTTTCTCCGAACTGAGGTTCGCCCCGGCCGCATCCGGTGGCGCGTCAGCGAGCGCGAGGCAGACCACGACCGCGCGGGAGCTTGAGACTCCTCATCAATTCGAGGCCCCTTCAAACGGGACGCGGGCCGGCGGGAAGACGTTCGCGGTCAGGGGATTTTAGCATCCGGCAGCTTTGGTTGGCGACTCTCTCGGCCGTCGCCCGCGCGGGCGCGACTCAGTCGCGCTTCCAGCTCACGCGGTAGCGCGCCGTCAGCGCGAGTCCGAGGCTCGTCACGACCAGTCCGGCGACGACCACGGGCCACACGTAGGGCAGCACCAGCGCGACCGCCCAGAAGGCCGCGCCGAGGAGCAGCGCCACCGACTCCGAACGGCTTTCCTCGCGCAGCAGCGAGCGCTGGAGCCAGCGGCCCGTCGCCGCGTGGATGACCACCCGGCCGAAGAGGTAGGAGAGCAGCAGGAGGATGAGCGCCGTGAAGCCGACGAGCAGCCCGAGCACGGGGGGCAGGAAGTGCAGGGAGACGATGACGCCCGGCACCAGCACGAGCGCGCCGAGCAGACCGATGAGGGCGACGCGCAGCGAGGTCAGTTGCAGACGCGCGGCGGCGCGGCCGACCGAGCCGGGCGTGACGGCTGTGAGCGCCAGCGAGACGACGAACCAGAAGAGGATGGCAAGGAGTCGCAGCCCGAAGAAGCCGAGCGAGAAGTTCGGACGCAGGAGTTGCGCCGGGTCGTGAACCAGAGCGCGCAGCTCCTGTTCGTAGCCGGCGAACATGATGGTCTTACTGGCGGGGTTGCGGCCCGGCGCGGCCTTGCCGTGGTGATACGCGCCGCCCAGCACCATCACGTCGCCGCCGATGTAGGAGCCTTCGGCCTGCGAGACCGACCCGCCGACGGTCGCCACGTCGCCCTCGACCCTCCCCTCGACCACGACATCGCCGCCGAAGGCCATCACGCCCTGCTTGACCGTGCCGCGCACACGCACCGAGCGGCCGACGCCGAACACGTCGCCCGCCTGCTCGCCCTCGACGACCATCTCGTTCGTTCTGTTAGCGAGAGCCTCGTGGAGGGCTTGCGAGACCGTCTGCGCCGGGGCGGACTGCGGCGGCGGCGCCGGCGCTTCGCCCTGCGCGGAGGCGGCGACGGCGGCGAGGAGTAGCAGCAGGAAGGCGGCCGCCGCATTACTCAACGAGGCGTGCGCGCCCGACCGGCGAGCGCGCGGCCGTGTGCCTCTGATGATAATCGCGTCGGCGGCCATTGTTTTGTCTGCGGGAGGAGGGTCGGGGGTTTTCAGCGCGCGCGGTGGTATCCCTTGATGAGTCGCAGCAGCAACAGGGACGCGCCCGCGAAGAGGAGACAATAGAGGGCGGCCACGGGCGGCGGGCCGGCGACGAGCCGGCCGCCGAGCGCGCGCAGGATGACGACGACGGCCGCAACGGCGTCGAGGAGCGCGCCCCCGAGCATCCCGGCCACGCCGGCCGCCGTGCGCGCGACGGCCGCGGCGGGGCCGAGCACCGAGTCGCCGGCGGAGGCGCCGAGCAGCAGGGCCGTCAGCGCGGCCAGCGCGAGCGAGAGCTTGACGGAGAAGGCGCGCTCCGCACGGGAGCGGACGCCGCACATGTCCGTGCGCGCGTGGGCCGCGACGACGCGGGCGAAGTCCGCGGGCAGCTCGACGGGTCGCTCGGCGTCGCCCGCGTGCGCGCCGAAGGCGTTGTCGAGCAGACACAAAAGCCGGCGCTGCTCGCGGAGCGCGCCGGCACACGACTGACATTCTTTGACGTGCGACTCGAAGAGGGCGGCCGGCGGCGCGTCCATCTCGCCGTCCAGATAGGCGGCGACGGATTCGACGCGCGGGCAGTTGGCCGCAACCTTCGGGTTCACGTCAGACACTCCTCTTCCCTTCCTCACTTACACGCTCGTGATGCCTCGCCTCGACAACTCCTCGCGCATCGCCTCGCGCGCGCGGAAGATGCGGTTCTTGACCGTGCCAAGGGGGAGTCCCGTCACCTCGGCAATCTCGTCGTAGCTGAAGTCGAGCGCGTGGCGGAGCGTGATCAGCTCGCGGTAGGCGGGCGGCAGGTTCTGCACCACGCCCTCGATCTCCGCGCGCCGCTCGGAGCGCTCGCTCATCTGCTCCGGCGTCGGGGCCGAAGAGGCCAGCGGCTTCTCGTAGCTCGTCCCGTCTTCGCCGCTGCGCTCGAGGTCTTCAAAGCGCATGTTGTGGCGGCGCAGGTGGTCGATAGCCGAGTTGTGGGCGATGCGGTAAATCCAGGTCGAGAACTTGTACTCGGCGCGGTAGCGCGCGAGCGAGTTGTAGACCTTGATGAACACTTCCTGCGTCAGGTCGAGCGCCGAGTCGTAGTCGCCAACCATGCGATAGACGTAGGCGGCGATGGGGCGCTGATAGCGACGCACCAGTTCCTCGAAGCTCTCCTCGCGGCCCGCGATGGCGCGCACTACGAGGTCGCTGTCGGCAGTGGCAGAGGGGTTAAAGCCCGCGGTGGCGGCGGCCGTATTCATACGCATGATACAAAGCGTTTACGCGCGGGCGGGAGTGAAAGTTTCAAGGCTACTTCCGCAAGTTTCGCTTGATTTCCGCAGGCCCGTTTAACTACCATCGGCCCATGAAGGATAAGTCAATCATCACCTCGTCGGCCGACGTGATGGGCGGAGCCCCGGTCTTCACAGGGACGCGGGTTCCCGTCCAGACCCTCCTCGATTACCTCAAGGGCGGAGAGTCCATCGACGACTTTCTGGAGGGGTTCCCCACCGTCGCAAGGGAGCAGGTCATCGCGCTCCTCGAAGAGGCCGAAGAGCAGATCATCAAGCTGGTAGCTTGAGCGTGAAGATTCTCCTGGATGAATGCATCGACCGCCGCCTCGCCCGAGAGCTGGGCGGGCACGAGGTCAAGACCGTCCCGCAGATGGGGTGGGCGGCGAAAAAGAATGGTGAACTCCTCATGCTCGCTCGGCAACAGTTTGAAGTCTTCATCACTGTTGACCGCAATCTGGCCTTCCAACAAAGCCTTCCTGATTTCGACATCGCCGTTTTGATCTTGCGCGCGTCGTCTAACCGACTCGCCGAACTGAAGCTTCTCGCGCCAAAAATACTTGCCATCCTCCCCATACTAACCAAAGGCAAGGCCGAGTCTGTGAGCTAATAACTTAAGCTCACGCCCACGCCAGCGCCGCGAGGCCGGCCGGGGCGGCGATGAGGTTGAAGTCGAGCTGGCCCGAGGGGAAGGAGAGGCGGAGGTCGCCGGGGCCGAGGGCGCGCGGCGGGACGCTCAGGGTCTCGCGGACGATGGCGCCCGCCTCGGCGGCGTCGAGTCCCGTGCCGGCGACGAGCATGGTCTCGATGGTCTCGTCGGGCGCGGCGGCCGGGGCGGCCGATGCCACGGCGTTGGCGGCTTCCGGTTCGCCGGGGGGCGGCGCGTTGCGGTCGCGATAGAAGAGGACGAAACGGTAGAGTTCGTCGGCGCGGTCTTCGGGGTCGCAGATGACGCTCCGCAGCAGCATGGGCTGGCCCGCGCGGAAGACGCCGGCCGTGAACCCCTCGCGGTGCGAGCTGACGAGTAGAGAGTCGCCCGCGGCGGCAGCCCCGCCGCGACGCATCAGCCACCACGCCTCGCCGGCGTGGCGCGGCAGCATCAGCCCCGTCTGCCAGCCGAGCGCCTCGAAGACGCGTTCATATTCGGACAGCACCGACAGCCGCACGGCCGTGAGCAGGTAGCGGTCGCGCCCCTGCGAGTCGGGCCGCAGGCGCTCGCGCCCCACGCGCAGTTCGTCGAGAGAGGCGCCGACGGTGCGCTCGGTCTTCCAGCGCAGCATCTCTTCGCGCTCGCCGCGCGAGGAGGGCGTGCCCTCCAGCGTCAGGATCGACGTGCGCGCCGCGGCCTCGGGGAGCGCCACGGACCAGCGGCGGCGCTTCAACAAACCGACGTTCGTCACCAGCTCGGCCAGCGCGTCGGCCAGCTCCGCGGTGTCCGAGATGTTCTGCTCGTCGAAGCTCGGACGCACGAGGCCCTCGCGCAACGCGGCGTAGGCGGCCTTGCGGACGTTGAACACGTCGCCGCGCCGGTGGTCGAGCGAGACGACGCACGCGCCCTCGCCCGACAGGCCGATAGCCTCGGAGGGCAGTCGCGGCTCGAACAGTTTTCTGAGTGTGCTCATGAAGAAGCTGTTAGCTATAAGCTGTTAGCCTTTAGCTAGCAGCTTTTGTCAGTGGGCAGTGGTTAGTTGTTTGTGTGTGGCAACTGGATGCTGACATTAATAAGGCCCAAGCGGGGCGACGGAAACAACGAGCGACTGACCACGGACAGCTTTTAGCTAATTGCTAACAGCTCCTCACCACTTGTCGCAGTTGTTGTAGGAGACGCCCTGAGTATCGTTGTCGCCGGAGGAGCTACAGACGTTGACGAGGCCCTGCCCGCCTTCGCCGAGGTTGGGGTCGTCGCCCATCACCCAGTTCCAGTCGTCGCCTTCCGTCTCCGTCATCGGATCGTCGGGGATGGAGTGGAGGTAGCCGGCCGTCACAAGGTCTTGCCCGCCGGAGGGCAGCTTGCCCTTATCGGCCGCGTACTGGTCGATCATCTTACGCATCTGCTGCAAGTTCTCGCGCAGCACCGCCTCCTTCGCCGCCTGCACCGTCCGGTTGTAGAGCGGCATCACGATGAGCGCCAGGATGATGATGACCGAGATGACGATCATCAACTCCAGCAGAGTGAAGCCGCGACCGGCGCGGCGGGGAAGGGGTAAGGGGATAGGGGTAAGGGCGGAGCGGCGGTCGCGTTCGAGCGGCCCCCTTCCCCCTTCCCCTTTAACCTTTAACCTTTTGCCTTTACCAGTCACTGTACTTCTCCCCGTTCAGGGCCGTGCCATCGGACTTGGAGTAAACGTCGAAGACGTTGATGCCGTCCCAGCTCGATGAGTCGCCCTCGTCGTAGCAGGAGCGCGTGCCCCATTCGGCCTCGCCCGAGGATTCGTCTTCGTCCGTCATCGGGTCGTCGGGGATGCGCCGCAGATAAATTTTCTTGCGGAGCGAGAGCTGCGTGCCGCCCGACTCAATCGGCCGGTTGATGTCGGGGCTGGAACCCTGAAGGTTGAGGCGCGGGACGACGTTGACGCCCTCGACCAGAATTTTGAGCGTCGGCGGGTAGTGGTCGAGGTTGCTGGTGTCGAAGATCGTGCGGTCGCTGATGGCCACCTTGCTGCGGGGGTCAAGGTAGAGCTGC
>DASVES010000532.1:0-3368 GCA_036380435.1 Pyrinomonadaceae bacterium
CCCCATCCTCGGCAACCTCTTCAAGTCGAAGTCGTTCCAGAAGAATGAGACCGAGCTGATGTTCATCGTCACGGCGCAGATCGTGAAGCCGGTCAACCGCGACGACCTGCCCGTGATGCCCAACGTCGAAAACCTGAAGAAAGGCTCGCCGCTCGGCATCGAGCCGAAGGATGACGGAATCGACGGCCAGAGCGGGTTCTCCATCAAGTCGGGCGAAACCAAGCCTGAGGCGGACGCCCCGGCCGTGAAGGCCCCTGCCCCCGCCGCCACAAACGGCCCCGTCGCGACGCCCGCCGCCGGCGCCAGCGTGCCGGTCGCCTCGGCGGTGCTCCAGCCTGCGCCGGCGAAGGTTTCGCCCAACCAGTGAGGTGGTTCGTCGAAAAAGTAGTTCTTCGCCGCTAACCCTCGCCGAGGTGACCACGGATGTTCATGAGCAATAAACAGAGAGATGAGATGCCGCGCTCCGAGCGCGGCACCATCATCGTGATGACCGCCATCCTGATGCTCGGCCTATTCCTCGCGATGGGGCTGGCCATCGACGTCTCGCGCGTCTACGCCGTCCGCGCGGAACTCCAGAACGCCGCCGACGCCGCCGCGCTCACCGCCGCGCGCGAGCTCAACGGCGGCATCGGCGGCATCAACGATGCCGTCACCCGCGCCAACGCGATAGCCAACAACTACGGCTTTACGAGGACGCCCATCACGGTGGCGAGCGTCGAGTTCGCCACCGCCCTCAACGGTACTTACGTCAACCAGGCGACTGCCGCAGGAAACGCCGCCAACATCAAGTTCGTCCGCGTCACCACGGAGGCCGTCGATGTCAACATGCTGTTCGCGGTGACAGCGTTCGTTGACGGGACGCACGCCGAATCGAGGAACGCCGTCGCGGGAGAATCGGTGGGCATCAACGGCATCTGCGACTTCTTCCCCATCGCCGTCGCGCTCACCAACCCCAACCCGGCCGCGAACACCACGATGACGCTCAACTTCACGCAGGGCTCGGGCAGTTCCGCGACGCTCGCCAACCAGGACTACATCATCCTCGAGGTGCCCGACATCAACGGCAACGGCGCGCCCGAGACGGCGGTGCTCTCCGCCGGCCTCACCTCGATCTGCGCGTCGATGGGGGCCAATATCGAATTCAAAATGACGCCGAGCGCGAACCTCAACAACGGGCCGAGACAGATCACCGACGGCGTCAACACGCGCTTCAACGTCTACGCCAACGGCTACGGGAACGCCCTTCAACCCGCGACCTTCCCCCCGGACAGCAACGTCCGGGAGAACATCAGCTACGCTGATTACAAGGACAGGACGAGTGTCACGGCCCCCAGCCCGAACGCGCCGGGGGAGGACGACCGGCGCATCCTCATCGCCCCCATCGTCCTGCCGGGCACCTACAACCCGCCGCGCACACAGATCGTCAACTGGGGGGCGTTCTTCATGAAGAAAAGGTCTACCGTTTCGAACCCCTGCAACCAGGCGTCGGCGGCCTGCGGGGACATCGAGGTCGAGTGGGTGGACGAGGGCGTGATGATCGGGCGCGGCTACTACGATCCGACCGGCGGCTCTTCGAGTCTCACGCTTCCGGTCCTCTACAAATAAGTTGATGAAGATTATGGGCAAACGGGTGTTGGTCAAAAGTGTGGTACGGCGCTTCGGCCGTCGCGAGGACGGCACGCAGATGATCGAGTTCGCCATCGTGCTGCCGATCCTGCTCCTGCTCTTCGCCGGCGCGACCGAAATCGGGCGCATGTTCCACACCTACACGACGCTGGCCAAGGCGACGCGCGCCGGGGCGCGCTACCTCACCACCGTCCAGAGCGTCAGCGCGAGCACGAACGCGGCCAAGAACGTCGTCATGTGCGGGTCCGCGGCGGGCTGCGGCGGGCAGGATCAGCCGGAGTTAATTCTTTCCGACCTGACGGCGGATCAGATCGAGATTACCCCGCCCGTCAACGGGGCCGCCGTCAAATACGTCACGGTCTCGATCACCGGCTACACCTATCAGCCGCTGGTCTTCGACCTGAACACAATGACGGGCAGCAGCGGTGTCTTCAACCCCGACCTGAGTCCGTCCACGACGATGCGGTACAAGTGAGGATGGACTGGCGGGCTTACGGAAGTTAAAGAGATGAACAGGCAACAGCCACACAGGGCGGGCGAGCGCGGGGCGACGCTGCTAGAATTCGTCATCACGGCGACGGTCTACTTCATGATGCTCATCGGCATCGTCGCCATCTCGCATCTCTACTTCACGCACAACGCGCTCGTCGAATCCACTCGGCGCGGCGCGCGCTACGCCACCTTCAACCTGACGAGCACCGACGCGCAGATCAAGGAAGTGGTCGTCTACGGCATGTCCCCGCCCGCCGCCGGCGCCCAGCCGCTGGTGGTCGGGCTGACGACCGACGATGTCGAGGTCACTCGCACTAACTTCGGTGTCGCGCAGGGCACCGTCACCGTCTATATCGACGGCTATCAGTACAACCTCGTGAGTCCGGTCATCAGCAGCCTCATCACGATGCCGGAGTACCGCACGACGCTCCCGGGCGAGAGCGCCGGTTACATGCCGTAGCAAGAGTTCTGGCAAGAGACGAGCAGGGTGGATCACAGAGCAAGGGGAAATAACTAATCATGCAACCGCTAACATTCATCACGCTGAGCCCCGACCGCGAGGCGTTCAAAGAGCTGTCCGACGCGCTGGCCCGCGATGAGGGCACGCGCCTGCTGGCCGACTGTTCCACCCCGGCGGAGCTGCTGGGAGCGATCCCACGTCTGCGCCCGTCGGCCGCCCTCATTGTGTTCGGCAGCGGGAACTCGGAGCAGGCGCTGGCGCTCGTCAAAAAAATCTCCGCGGAATTCCCGCAAACGGCCGTCATCACGGCGGCCCGCGACGCCTCGATTCTCCTCAACAGCGTGCGCGCGGGCGCGCGCGAATTCCTCCTCCTGCCTGTCAGGGCGGAAGAGCTGGCCACCGTGCTGGGCCGAACCCGGGAGTTCTCGGTCGCCGAGAGCAACCGCCAGTCGGCGCGCAAGACGGGCCGCGTCGTCGGCGTCTTCTCGAACAAGGGCGGCTCGGGCGTCTCCTTCCTCGCCGCCAACCTCGCCGCGTCGATGCCCGTCCCGACCATCCTCGCCGACCTCAACCTCCAGGCGGGCGACGCCGCGTCGTTTCTCAATCTGGAGGCGAAACACACTGTCGCCGACATGGTGAAAAATCTCGTGCGCCTCGACGACGCGCTCGTCCAGAGCTTCATCACGTACCACTCCGGCCGGCTGTCGCTGCTCGCCGCCCCGCGCGAGGCGCATGAGGCCGAAGACATTCACCCCGAAAATGTGACGGAGGTCATCAGTCATCTGCGCCA